>NZ_BCQR01000164.1 GCF_001552175.1 Actinomadura kijaniata NBRC 14229 | reverse complement strand
GGCGTCCCGCACGGCCCCGGCGTGGGCGGCCTCCCGGCTCCCGGGCTGGCGTTGCCGTTCGCCCGGCAGGGTCAGCCCGAGCGCCACGGCGCAGACGATGACGGCAGCAGCGATCTTGTGCAGAAGCGGCACGGTACCCCCGTCGGTCGGCGCGTTCACGGCCCGGGGACAGCGTACGCCGCCAAGGATCAAACGGTCATACAACTCGCTTTCCCGAAATGAAGGCTTTAAGGGCTGAGGGGGCGCGCAAAAGACCCCGCCCTGTCTCCTTGCCCGCAGAAGATCAAGACGGGGTCTTCCGATGGTGTTCGGGACCACCGGTGGGACGCCGGGGACCCCTGTGGGGCGGCGGGCCCCTGAAACGCCCGTGGAGGCCGCCGCGGGGTCGCCGCGGGTCCGTCTAGTGGGCGGCGTCCTGCCAGGTGCGTCCGGTGCCCATGGAGACCTCCAGCGGCGCCCGCAGGTGGTAGGCGCCGGACATCTCCCGGCGGACCAGGTCCTGGAGGGTCTCCAGCTCGCCCTCGGCGACCTCGAACACCAGCTCGTCGTGGACCTGGAGCAGCATCCGCGACCGCAGGCCCTCCTCGCGCAGGGCGCGGTCGACGTTGAGGCCGGCGACCTTGATGATGTCGGCGGCCGAGCCCTGGATGGGCGCGTTGAGGGCCATGCGCTCGGCCATCTCGCGGCGCTGCCGGTTGTCGGAGTTGAGGTCGGGCAGGTAGCGGCGGCGGCCCAAGATCGTCTCGGTGTAGCCGTCCTGGCGGGCCTTGGCGACCACGTCCTGCAGGTAGTCGCGGACGCCGCCGAACTGCTGGAAGTACTCCTCCATCAGCCCCCGCGCCTCGTCGGGCGCGATCGACAGCTGCTGCGACAGCCCGTAGGCCGACAGTCCGTAGGCCAGGCCGTAGTTCATGGCCTTGATGCGGGCGCGCAGCTCGGAGTCGATCTGCTCGGGCGGCAGCCCGAACACGTGGGAGGCGGTGATGGTGTGGAAGTCGGCGCCGGAGCCGAACGCCTCCAGCAGCGCCTCGTCGCCCGACAGGTGCGCCATGATCCGCAGCTCGATCTGGCTGTAGTCGGCGGTCAGCAGCGACGCGTACCCCTCCCCCACCACGAACGCCTCGCGGATCTGGCGGCCCTCGGCGGTGCGGATCGGGATGTTCTGCAGGTTGGGGTCGGTCGACGACAGCCGCCCGGTGGCGGCGACCATCTGGTTGAAGGTGGTGTGGATGCGCCCGGCGTCGTCGGCCATCGGGATGAGCGAGTCCACGATCGACTTGAGCTTGGCGACCTCGCGCCAGCGCAGGATGTGCTCCAGGACCGGGTGGCCCTCCTTGGCCAGCAGCCCGGTCAGCGCCTCGGAGTCGGTGGTGTAGCCGGTCTTGGTGCGCTTGGTCTTGGGCAGGTTCAGCTCCTCGAACAGCACCTGCTGGACCTGCTTGGGCGAGCCGAGGTTGAACTCGCGGCCGACCGCGGCGTGGGCGAGCTGCTCCTGCTCCTTGACCTGGCCGCCCAGGGACGCCGACAGGTTCGCCAGGTGGTCGGCGTCCACGGCGATCCCGGCGCGCTCCATGTCGGCCAGCACCCGCACCAGCGGCAGCTCCACCTCGTGCAGCAGCCGGGTCGCGCCGCGGCGCTCCAGGTCGGCGTCCAGGGCGTCGGCGAGCTCGGCGACGGCGCGGGCCCGCACCGCCAGGTCGCGGGCGGCCTCCTGCTCGCCGGTGCCGTCGAGGGTGAGCTGCCCGGAGTCGTCCTGCTCCTCGCGCAGCTCGCGGTGCAGGTAGCGCAGCGCCAGGTCGCCCAGGTCGAACGTGCGCTGCCCGGGCAGCGCCAGGTAGGCGGCCAGCGCGGTGTCGCTGGTGACCCCGGCCAGGGTCAGGCCGCGCGCGGCCAGCGCCAGCATGGGGCCCTTGGCGTCGTGGACGGCCTTGGGCCGGTCGGGGTCGGCCAGCCAGGCCGCCAGCGCCTTCTCGTCGTCGGCGATCAGCTCGGCGGGGTCGAACGACACCGCCGGGCCCCGCTTGGACGCCAGCGCCATCGCGGTGATCTCACCGGTGCCGCGGCCCCAGGTGCCGGTGACGGCGACGCCGGTGCGCGCCGCGGCGGGGGCGTTGGCCTCCAGCCAGGCGCCCAGCGCGCCGGGCTCCAGCGACTCGACCGCGACGTCGAAGCCCTCCTCGGCCTCGGGCTCGGCCGCCGACACCGACGCGTACAGGCGTTCGCGCAGCACCCGGAACTGCAGCGAGTCGAACAGGGTGTGGATCTCCTCGCGGTCCCAGGCGCCCATGGCCAGCTGCGGCGGGGTCAGCTCCAGGCCGACCTCGCAGTCCAGCTTGTTGATCTGCTGGTTGCGCAGCACCTCGCCCAGGTGGGCGCGCAGGCTGTCGCCCGCCTTGCCCTTGATCTCGTCGACGTGCGCGACCAGCTCGTCGAGGCTGCCGTACTTGACCAGCCACTTGGCGGCGGTCTTGGGGCCGACGCCGGGGACGCCGGGCAGGTTGTCGCTGCTCTCCCCCACCAGCGCCGCCAGCTCCCGGTACCGCTCGGGCGGCACCCCGTACTTCTCCTCCACCGCCGCCGGGTCCATCCGCGCCAGCTCCGACACGCCGCGCTTGGGGTACAGCACGGTGACGTGGTCGTCGACGAGCTGGAAGGCGTCCCGGTCCCCGGTCAGGATCAGCGTCTCCATCCCGGCCCGCGACGCCTGGGTCGCCAGCGTCGCGATGATGTCGTCGGCCTCGAACCCGGCCACCGACAGCCGCGGGATCTGCAACGCGTCCAGCACCTCGTGGATCAGGGAGACCTGGCTGCGGAACTCGTCGGGCGTCTTGGCGCGCCCGGCCTTGTACTCCACGTACTGCTCGTGCCGGAACGTCGGCTCGGACCGGTCGAACGCCACCGCGATGTGCGTGGGCTGCTCGTCGCGCATCACGTTGATGAGCATCGAGGTGAAGCCGTACACGGCGTTGGTGGGCTGCCCGTCGGTGGTGGAGAAGTTCTCCACCGGCAGCGCGAAGAACGCCCGGTAGGCCAGGGAGTGCCCGTCCAGCAGCAGGAGCCGGTCGTGCTTGTCAGGGGTCGGTGCTGTCGTCGCCACACCGGAACTCTAGTCTGCGCCTACGACAGTTCGAAGGAGGCTGACTTGACCGACCAGCAGCTCGCCGGGGCCATCGACCCGCTCGGCGATCTCGCCAAGGCGATGGGGATCGAGTATCTGGAGGCCTCGGCCGAGCGCGTGGTCGGCCGGATGCCGGTGAAGGGCAACACCCAGCCCTACGGTCTGCTGCACGGAGGCGCCTCCTGCGTGCTGGCCGAGTCCCTGGGGTCGGTCGGGGCGGCGCTGCACGCCGGGCCGGACCGCATCGCGGTCGGCGTCGAGATCAACGCCACCCACCACCGGGCGGCGTCCGACGGCCACGTCACGGGGGTGGCGACGCGCCTGCACGGCGGCGGTTCCCTGGCGACCTACGAGATCGTCATCACCGACGAGCAGGGCCGCCGCGTCTGCACCGCCCGCCTGACCTGCATGCTGCGCGACCGCCCCCCGGCGTCCTGATCCGGGGCTGATCCGGGGCTGACCCGGGGCTGGTCCGGGCCCCGCCCGGCCCCCTCGTCCGGCCCCCTCCGGAGTAGTCCCTTCTGATCAGGTGCGCCGCGACCTTTGCGACGGACCACCGGTGATCTGTACCGTGGATCAGAACGGCCCGGGAGCGCCGAGTAGACAACGTACGTGTCCGGGGAAGGCCCGTACGGCCCCAAAGGCGCTCCCGGGCCGTCCCACGCCCGCCACCCGCACCCGCCCCGCGCGCGAAGGGATCTTCCGTCGCGCGGCCGGGGGCCGTACGGTGCGGTCATGCGTGCTCGCCCGGCGTCGGCCGCCCTCCCCGCCCTTCTCGTCGCGGTCCTCGCCGCCGGCGCGCTGCCGGGATGCTCGCGCGACGAACCCCCGCCCGCCTACGCGCTGCCGTCGGAGAAGGTCCGCGAGGGCGAACGCGTCCTGCACGGGCGCGCCGGGCGCAGCGCCGACCTGCAGGTGACGGTCCTGGCGTTCAGCGACCCGCTGACCTCGCTGTTCGGCAGCCACGCGGAGATGAGGCCGAAGGGCCGCTACGTCCGCGTGCGGATCATGGCCGTCAACACCGGCCGCGACATCCAGGTCTTCGACACCTGGAAGCAGCTGCTGGTCACCGCCGACGGGCGGACCCTCGTCCCCGACGTCAACGCGACCATGGTCAAGCGGCAGCCCGAACGGCTGTCGGTGGGCGCGGCCATGCGCGCCGAGTTCGACCTGTACTACGACGTGCCGCAGGGCGTCGGGGCCCGCGCGCTACGGGTGGTGGGGTCCCCCACCGTCGGCGCCGTGTCCCAGCCCGACCCCGCCGACATCCCCCTCACCTGAACACGCCGGTGAACGCGCCGAGTCCCGGCGCCCCGCGTGGAACACGGGGCGCCGGGACTCGTCAGTACCGCGACGAACGGCGTCAGCCGTCGCTCTTGCGCACCGAAGGACCGTCCGGGGCGTCACCGGGGGTGTCGCCCGAGGGACCGTCGGAGGCGGTGTCGGAGGCGGTGTCCGAGGCGCTCTCGGCCCGAGTCCCGGACACGCCGTCCGCGCCGTCTCCGCCCAGCTCGCCGCCCAGGTAGGCCGCGCGGACCTCCGGGTCGTCCAGCAGCTCCGACGCCTGCGCCGACTTCACGACCCGGCCGGTCTCCAGAACGTACGCGCGGTGCGCGATCTGCAGCGCCTGCTGCGCGTTCTGCTCGACCAGCAGCACCGTGGTGCCGCGCCGGTTGATCTCCTGGATGATCGTGAAGATCTGCTGCACCAGCATCGGCGCCAGACCCATCGACGGCTCGTCCAGCAGCAGCACCTTCGGCTTGGACATCAGCGCCCGGCCGATCGCCAGCATCTGCTGCTCGCCGCCGGACATGGTGCCCGCCGCCTGCGTCTTGCGCTCGGCCAGCCGCGGGAACAGCTCGTAGGCCTCGTTCAGCTCCTTGGAGACGTCCCCCTTGCGGGTGTAGGCGCCCATCAGGAGGTTCTCCTCCACCGTCATGCCGGGGAAGCATCCCCGGCCCTCCGGTGACTGGCCGATCCCGGCGACCACGCGCTTGTGGCCCGGCATCTTGGAGATGTCGTTGCCCTCGAACACGATCGACCCCGACGACAGCGGGCGCAGCCCCGAGATCGTCTTGAGCGTCGTGGTCTTCCCGGCGCCGTTGGCGCCGATCAGCGTCACGATCTCGCCCTGGTCGACCGTCGCGGTGATGCCCTTGAGCGCCGCGATCTTTCCGTAGTGGACGTGGATGTCCTTGATCTCAAGAAGCATCGGCCGGAGCCCCCAGATACGCCTCGATGACCCGCGGGTCGTTCTGAATCTCGGCCGGCAGACCCTCGGCGATCTTCTGGCCGAAGTCCAGCACCGCGATCCGGTCACTGATCCCCATGATCAGGCTCATGTCGTGCTCGATGAGCAGCACGGTCACGCCCCGGTCCCGGATCGCCCGGATCAGCTCCTGCAACGCGATCTTCTCCGCCGGGTTCATGCCCGCGGCGGGCTCGTCGAGCAGCAGCAGCCTGGGGTTCGTGGCCAGGGCCCGCGCGATCTCCAGCCGGCGCTGGTCACCGTAGGGCAGGTTCTTGGCCACCTCCCCGATGCGGTGCCCGATCCCCACCAGCTCCAGCAGCTCGCGGGCCTTCTCCCGGCCCTCGCGCTCCTCGCGCCGGTGCCACGGCAGTCCCAGCCACGCGCCCATGAACCCGGTCCGGTGGTGGGCGTCGGCCCCCACCATCACGTTCTCCAGGGCGGTCATGTTGTGGAACAGCCGCACGTTCTGGAACGTGCGCGCCACGCCCAGCTTGGTGATCTGGAAGCGCTTCTTGCCGTTGATGCGCTGCCCGTTGAAGACCACCTGGCCCTCGGTCGGCCGGTACACGCCGGTGGTCACGTTGAACACCGTCGTCTTGCCCGCGCCGTTCGGACCGATCAGAGCGAAGATCTCGCCCTTGCGGATCTCCAGGTTCAGCTTGTTGATGGCGGTCACACCGCCGAAGCGCATGACCACGTCCCGCAGTTCCAGGACGTTCGTCGGCTGAGAGTCGCTCACTTGCCCACCTCCGCGGAGTGACCCGCGGTACCCGGACCGGCCGTGCCGGGACCGGCCACCTCTGCCCCCATACTGCCCATACCGCCGGTGCCCTCGGCGAGTTCGGCCTTGCGTTGCCGCGACGGCCACAACCCCTCCGGACGGAAGATCATCATGACCATCAGCGCCAGACCGAAGATCAGCATGCGGTAGTCCGCCAGCTCGCGGAACCGCTCGGGAAGCCACGCGATGATGAACGCGCCGAGGACCACGCCCGGGATGTTGCCCGAACCGCCCAGCACCACCGCCGCCAGGATCAGCGCCGACACCAGGAACGTGAAGTTCTCCGGGTTGATCGACGTCTGCTTGGCCGCGAACACCACGCCGCCGCTGCCGCCGATCGCCGCGCCCAGCGCGAACGCCGCCAGCTTGAAGCGGAACGTCGGCACGCCCATCAGCTCGGCCGCGTCCTCGTCCTCGCGGATCGACGCCCAGGCCCGGCCGACCCGGCTGCGCTCCATCCGCTTCGTGAAGATGATCGTCAGGATGATGAGGAACAGCAGCAGGTAGTAGTACGGCCGCGAGTCCAGCAGCCCGTACTTCAGCGGCTGCACCCCGAAGATCTCGAACTCGCTCAGCGACGGCGGGTGCGGGATGCCCTGGATGCCGCGCGGGCCGTTGACGTACTGGGTGTTGTTGACCGTCTTCTTGACGATCTCACCGAAGCCCAGCGTCACGATCGCCAGGTAGTCGCCGCGCAGCCGCAGCGTCGGGGCGCCCAGCAGGATCCCGGCCAGCGCCGAGAACACGATCGCCAGGATCAGCGTCTCCCAGAAGTGCCACCCGAACTTGGTGGCGAAGATGCCGATCGTGTAACCGCCCACCGCGTAGAACGCCACATAGCCCAGGTCCAGCAGACCCGCCATGCCGACCACGATATTCAGGCCCAGACCCAGCAGGATGTAGATCCCGATCTGGTCGCTGAGCATCGTCGCCCAGTCACCGCCGCCGCCCGCCATGAACGCGCCGATGCTCTCGCTCGGCAGCAGCAGCGCACCGACCACCAGCAGCCCGTAGACCGCCCAGCGCGCACCGCCCGGAGCCGTCGCCCACCAGTCGCGAAGCGGGTCCATCGAGAGACCGCGTCCGCCGTTTCCCTTGGAAGTCTTCGTGAGGTTCATGCGCGCGCCTGCTGGAGGGACTCACCGAGAATGCCGGTGGGACGGAACATCAGGACCAGGATCAGGACGGAGAACGCGACCACGTCCTTCCATCCCGAACCGAAAATGCTCGCCCCGTAGGCCTCGAACAGCCCGAGGGCGAAACCGCCGACCAGGGCCCCGCGGATGTTGCCGATACCGCCGAGGACCGCCGCCGTGAACGCCTTGATACCGAGCAGGAAGCCCGTGAAGTACCACGCCTGCTCGAACCGCACGATGTACAGCGCGGCCGCGACACCGGCCATGATGCCGCCGACCAGGAACGTCGCGGTCACCACCCGGTCGATGTTCACGCCCATCAGCACCGCGGTCTCCGGGTCCTGCGCGGTCGAACGGATACCGCGGCCCAGCTTCGTGCGGTTCACGAACTGGTCCAGCGCGATCATCATCAGGATCGCGCCCAGGAAAATGATCAGCTTGTCGTTGCTGACCTGGATCGGCCCCAGATCGATCACGTTGCTGCGCTCGACGAAGTGCGAGTTCACCGGCAGCTTGCCGGCCTCCTTGGAGGTGTCGAACAGCAGCGGCACCCCGATCGTGGCGAACAGCTGCTGAATGAAGATCGAAGCACCGATCGCAGAGATCAGCGCCGCCAGCCGCGACGCCCCCCGCTTCCGCAGCGGACGGTACGCCGTCGCCTCCAGCAACACCGCGCTGCCGCCCGACACCAGGCCGGACACCAGCGCCAGCAGCACCACGACGCCGATCAGGCCGAGACCGCCGACCTCCGAGACGCCCAGGGCCTGGATCGTGAAGACCGACGCGAACGTGCCCACCATGAAGATCTCGGCATGGGCGAAGTTGATCAGTCGCAGCACGCCGTAGACCATCGTGTAGCCCAGCGCGACGAGCGCGTAGATCGCTCCCAGCGACAGGCCGTCGATAGTGTTCGGCCAAAATTGATTAACGAAGTTGTCGAGCACCTTTGGTCGCCTCTGTGAAAAGGAGCGGGAGCGCTCGTAGCGCTCCCGCTCCCGCGCCAACAGGGTCCCCGCTAAGGGGTCGGATGATTCAGTTCGGGAACGAGCCCGAAGCCCACTCAGGCCGGCTTGGCCTCGGTGCTCTTGCCGAGCAGCGGGATCGTGTTGTCCTTGACCTGGTAGACGTAGATGTCCTGGGAGGCCAGCTCGCCCTTGTCGTCGAACTTGATCCGCTTGCCGACACCCTCGAAGTCCACGGTCTTGAGGAACGCGTTGATGTCCTCCGACTTGGTCTTGCCGGCCTTGATCGCCTCGATGAGCGCCGTCGCCGCGTCGTAGCCCTCGCTGGAGTAGATCGCCACCGGCGAGCCGAACTTCGCCTTGTAGTCCTCGGCGAACTTCTTGCTCTTCGCGCTGACCTTACCCTCGGCGTCGATCACGCAACCGCACGACAGCAGCGCACCCTGCGCGTTCTTCTGACCCGCGCCCTCGACCAGACCGGCCGCCAGCGAACCGTCGCCCGACATCATCTTGCCGGTGTAGCCCGCCTCACGGAGCTGCTTGAACAGCTTGCCCGCGACCGAGTAGTACCCACCGAAGTACACGATCTCCGGGTTGAACTGCTTGATCTTGTTGACCGTCGACGAGTAGTCGCTCGCCTTGTCGTCCACCGCGTCGGTCTGCACCTGCGCGCCCTTGGGCTTGACGACGTTCGCGATGCTGTCGGCCAGGCCCTTGCCGTAGTCCTGGTTGTCGTGGACCGTGAAGACCTTCTTCGCCTTCACCTGGTCGGCGATGAAGCCGCCCGCGCCCGTGCCCTGCACGGCGTCGTCGGCCACCGCGCGGTGCCAGTACTTCCAGCTCTTCTCCGCCAGCGTGACGTTGGTCGCCGACGGCGTGATGCTCGGGATCTTCGCCTCGTCCAGGATCGGACCGACCGACTGCGACTCACCCGAGAACGCCGGACCGATCAGCGCGGTGATCTTGTCGTTCTTCACCGCACCCTGGATCAGCGTGGTCGCCTGCTCCGGCTTGCCCTGGCTGTCGTACTTCTTCAGCGTGATCTTGGTCTTGGGGTTGGTCGCGTTGTACTGCTCGACCGCCAGCTGCGCACCCTGGTACGGCGGGATCACCAGACCGGAGTTCTCACCGGTCAGGTCACCCATGAACCCGATCGTGATGCCGCCGTCACCGCCGCCGCCCTTACCGTCGTCGCCGCCACTGCAAGCACCAGCACCGAGCGCCAGGACCGCGCTCATGGCCACCGCGCCGGTGACCCTCAACATGTTGCGCCGCAAGGTGCCCAACCTTTCCATCCGGATCCGGGAGGGGATCGGGTACGAGACAGGCCCCGGCGAAGCCGAAACTCTGGGGGGAGATTTCGGTCACCCGGGGATCAGGTATGTCGTACACCGAGCGGCCACCCCAGAACAGGACCCCCGGATAGAAGGGTTATTCGTTCGTTACTGCTCTGTGGCCATCCGACGCACGGATTGGCCAGCGCGAATCACACTCGGTGACCACCACATAGCACGCTCCGTCACCAGACGAGCCACCCCGACAGGACAGACAACGGCAAAGCCGCATTCATCCGAAGGTCAAGCCACGGTCAAGCGGCTCCCGCTCCCCCGGAACCACCCCGCACAGGCCCCCGTCAGCCCGCCACCGGCCCATCCACCCCCGACACACCACCCCTGGCCTCCCCGGACTCCCCGGACCCCCCAGCCTCCCCGCCACCCTTGGCACCCTCACCCGACGCCCCCGCCAACACGGCCTCCGCGACCGCCCGCATCGTCAAACGACGATCCATCGACGTCTTCTGAATCCACCGGAACGACTCCGGCTCCGTCCACCCGTTCGCCGCCTGCAAGATCCCCTTGGCGCGATCCACCAGCTTCCGCGTCTCCAGCCGCTCATGCAGCCCCGCGACCTCGGCCTCCAACGCCCGCATCTCGGTGTAACGGCTCACCGCCACCTCGATCACCGGCGCCAGATCCGACTTCGTGAACGGCTTCACCAGATACGCCATCGCCCCGGCCTCGGTCGCCCGCTGCACCAACTCCCGCTGCGAGAACGCCGTCAACATCACCACCGGCGCGATCCGATCCGCCGAGATCCGCTCAGCCGCCGAGATACCATCCAGCACCGGCATCTTCACGTCCAGGATCACCAGATCCGGCTTCAGCTCGGCCGTCAGCCGCACGGCCGTCTCGCCGTCCCCCGCCTCACCGACGACCTCATAGCCGTCCTCCTGCAGCATCTCCTTGAGATCCAGCCGGATCAGGGCCTCATCTTCCGCGATCACAACTCGCCGAGCGCTCTCCGTCACGCGCGCAAGACTACCGGGAGGCGTTAGGCTGGCTCCCGGCAGGTCGGCCGGTGACATCGAAACCACATCGAGGCAACGGCGACCACGGTGTACGATTCATCCCGTTAAGCCCCGATACTCCAACCGGCAGAGAGGGCGGCCTCAAAAGTCGCAAAGTGTGGGTTCGAATCCCACTCGGGGCACAAACGGACAAAAACCGCCTCCCGCTACAGGGGGCGGTTTTGTCGTAGCCCCGTGTCACGCTTCGCGCATGTACGACACCTCAACGCGACAGCGCGCGCTCGCCCTGCTGGGGCAGGGTCTCACCGTCAGCGAAGTGAGCCGGCGGACCGGCGTTTCCCGCCACGCCATTCGTGAATGGCAATTAAGGACCGAGCAGGGCCGTGATCTCTACGTCGCGGGTTCACGCGAATGCCCTCGCTGTTCACCTGTCCCCCGCCCGCCGGAGCCCGCCCCGGATTACTCCTATCTGCTGGGGCTCTATCTCGGCGACGGATGCATCAGCCCCGTCAGCGCCCCCGAGAAGAAAGTGTGGGCGCTCCGGATCGCCTGTGCGAACGCCTGGCCCGGCCTGATCGACGAGTGCGTCGGCGCGGTGCGGGCCGTGCGCCCCGACAACAGGGTGCGGACCATCCAGCGTCCCGGGTGCGTGGAGGTCAACAGCCATTCCAAGCACTGGCCGTGCCTGTTCCCCCAGCACGGTCCCGGGCGCAAGCACGAACGGCGGATCGAGCTGGCGGCGTGGCAGCGTGAGATCGTCCACGCCGATCCCCGGCCGTTCGTGCGCGGTCTCCTCCACTCGGACGGCTGCCGCCCGACCAACCGGGTGCGGCGCCCGTCCGGGGACGGCTGGTACGAGTACCCCCGGTACCTCTTCACCAACGTGTCCGCCGACATTCGCGGTCTCTACACCGAGGCGCTCGACCTTCTCGGGGTCTCCTGGAAGCGGAACAAACCCATCGAGATCTCCGTGGCGCGGAGGGAGGCGGTGGCGCGGTTGGACGGGTTCGTGGGGCCGAAGCACTGAGCGGGCTTCTCAGGCCGGGTAGCGGGTGGCCTCTTCCAGGGGGGTGATGCCGCCTTCGGCGATGGCCTGGGGGGCCGGGGGCACCTCGTGGCCGGCTTCCAGGTCCTCCAGGGGGGTGCGTGGGGGCAGGGAGCGCCAGCGGGACGGGGTGGCCTCGTCGTCCGGGTGCGGTTCGGGGTTCATGTGATCAGGTTGCGGGACGGGTGGCCGCCGTGTCCAGGGGCGGCCCGTCTCCGTGTGGAGACGGGCCGGGGACGGGACGAGGACGGGCCGGGGCCCGGACGCGTGGTGGGGCGTCGGGGTTGCTCGGTCCGTCAGGGTGAACCCGGATCGATACGCGATGGTGATTTCAGTGGTCGGTCGGGTGGGTGATGGCGTCGCCGATGCGGTGGACGCGCAGGGCGTTGGTGGAGCCGGGGGTGCCGGGCGGGGAGCCGGCGACGATGACGACGCGGTCGCCCTTCTGGCAGCGGCCGGATTCGAGGAGGCCCTGTTCGACCTGGTGGACCATCTCGTCGGTGTGGTTGGCGAAGGGGACGATGAAGGTCTCGACTCCCCAGACGTGGGCGAGGCGGCCGCGGACGGCGGGCACGGAGGTGAAGGCCAGCAGCGGGATCGGGGAGCGGTAGCGGGACAGGCGGCGGGCGGTCTCGCCGGACATGGTGAAGGCGACCAGGGCCTGGGCTCCGACAATGGCGCCGACCTCGGCGGCGGCGCGGGCGATGGCGCCGCCGACGGTCTCGGGCATGCGGTTGAGGTTGTGGGTGGCTTCGAGGGCGGCGGCCTCGGCGGCCTCGACGATGCGGCTCATCGTCTGGACGGACTGGATGGGGTACTGGCCGACGCTGGTCTCGCCGGAGAGCATGACGGCGTCGGCGCCTTCGAAGACGGCGTTGGCGACGTCGGAGGCCTCGGCGCGGGTGGGGCGCGGGGCGGAGATCATCGATTCCAGCATCTGGGTGGCGACGATGACGGGGCGGGCCTTCTCGCGGCAGAGTTCGATGGCGCGTTTCTGGACGATGGGGACCTGTTCGAGGGGGAGTTCGACGCCGAGGTCGCCGCGGGCGACCATGATGCCGTCGAAGGCGGCGACGATCTCGGGGAGGTTGTCGACGGCCTGGGGCTTTTCGATCTTGCCGATGAGGGGGACGCGGACGCCCTCCTCGTCCATGATCTGGTAGCAGATCTCGGCGTCGGCGGGGGTGCGGACGAAGGAGAGGGCGACCATGTCGACGCCGAGGCGGAGGGCCCAGCGGAGGTCGGCCTCATCCTTGTCGGTGAGGGCGGGGACGCTGACGGGGACGCCGGGCAGGTTGAGGCCCTTGTTGTCGGAGACCATGCCGCCGACGGTGACGCGGGTGGTGACGCGGGGGCCGTCGACGGAGGTGACCTCCAGGGCGACGCGGCCGTCGTCGATGAGGACGGTGTCGCCGGCGCGGACGTCGCCGGGGAGGCCCTGGTAGGTGGTGGAGACCTGGCGGCGGGTGCCGGGGACGTCCTCGGTGGTGATGGTGAACTCGTCGCCGAGGGTGAGGCGGACGGGCCCGTCGGGGAAGCGTCCGATGCGGATCTTGGGGCCCTGCAGGTCGGCGAGGATGCCGACGCCGCGGCCGGTGGCCTCGGCGGCGGCGCGGAGCCGGTGGTAGACGGCCTCGTGGGTGGGGTAGTCGCCGTGGCTCATGTTGAGGCGGGCGACGTTGATGCCGGCGTCCACGAGGGCGCGGATCTGCTCGGGGCTGGAGCAGGCGGGGCCGATGGTGCTGACGATCTTTGCTCGACGGGTCACGGGTACAACGCTACTTAGTTACCTGCCAGTACGGATATTCGTGCAGGTGACGGTCGCCGAAGATTCACCCGGTGGTCTGGACCACCGGGTGGTTCTCAGCGGGCGAACTCCTGCACGAGGGTCTGGCAGAAGGCCTTCAGGTCGTCGGGTTTGCGGCTGGTGACCAGGCGGTTGGAGCCGTGGTCGCAGACCTTGACCTCCTGGTCGACCCAGGTGGCGCCGGCGTTGCGCAGGTCGGTGCGCAGGCTGGGCCAGGAGGTGAGTTCGCGGCCGCGGACGACGTCGGCCTCGATGAGGGTCCAGGGGGCGTGGCAGATGGCGGCGACGGGCTTGCCGGCGTCGAAGAAGGCCTTGACGAAGGCGACGGCGCCGTCGTCGGTGCGCAGGAAGTCGGGGTTGGCGACGCCGCCGGGCAGGACGAGGGCGTCGAACTCGGTGTGGCCGGAGACGTCGACGGTGGTGTCGACCTGGAAGGTGTCGCCCTTGTCGAGGTGGTTGAACGCCTGGGCGCGGCCGGACTGGGTGGAGACCAGTCGGGGGTGGCCGCCGGCGTCCTTGACGGCCTTCCAGGGTTCGGTGAGTTCGACCTGTTCGGCGCCTTCGGGGGCGATGAGGAAGGCGATGGTCTTGCCCTGGAGTTCGTGGGACACGGTTTCCTCCCGTCGGGGGGTCGTCGTTGACGGGGGGATCCCTGCCCGGGGAGGCGGGTGGTATGCAGGGTGTTGTGAATCCCACGGGTTATCGGGAGACCGCCGCGGACGCGACGCAGGTCACGGCGGGGGTGGCGTGTGTGTGGGAGTCGGCGTTGCCGGCGGGGGCGGAGCCGTTCACGCAGCGGGTGGTGCCGGACGGGTGCGTGGACGTGGTCTGGTGGGCGGCGCGGGGGCTGGTGCAGGTGGCGGGGCCGGACACCGGGCCGGTTCCGGCGACGATCGGGCCGGGTGACCGGTTGGTGGGGGTGCGGTTCCGGCCGGGGGCGGCGGTTCCGGTGCTGGGGGTGCCGGCCGACGCGGTGCGGGACGGGCGGGTGCCGTTGCGGGAGTTGTGGGGGGACGGCGCGGAGCGGTTGGCGGAGGCGCTGGCGGGTGCGGCCGATCCGGGGGCGGTGCTGGCGGGCGCGGTGGTGGCGCGGGCGGCGGCGGGGGGTCCGGCGGATCCGCTGGCCCCGGCGCTGGCGCGGGGGCTGGCGGGCGGGGCGTCGGTGCGGGAGGTCGCGGCCGGGCTGGGGTTGAGTGAGCGGCAGGCGCGGCGGCGGGTGGTCGCGGCGTTCGGGTACGGGCCGAAGACGGTGCAGCGGGTGCTGCGGTTCCAGCGGGCGTTGCGGCTGGCGCGGGCGGGGCGGCCGCTGGCGGAGGTGGCGCAGGTGGCCGGGTACGCCGACCAGGCGCACATGGCGAACGAGGTGCGGGGGTTGGGCGGCGTACCGATCCGGGGGCTGCTCTAGCGGGCCGACGGGGGGCGGCGGGTTCTGGGGATGGTCTGGATGACGGTCTCGTGGGAGGCGTCAATAAGGGTGAGGATCTCCTCGTCGTCGAGGTCGCCCTCCAGCAGGACGGTCACCCAGTGGCGTTTGTTGAGGTGGTAGCCCGGCAGGACGGTGCCGGGGTACTGGGCCTTGAGGGCCTCGACCTCGTCGGGGGGCAGCTTGAGGCTGACGCGGGGCGGGTCGGCGTCCTCGGCGAGCAGCGCGAAGATCTTTCCGCCGGTCTTGTAGACGGCGGGCTGGGGGCCGAAGGGGAAGTCCTCGGTCCCGTCGGGCAGGGACAGGCAGTGCTGGGCGACGGTCTCGGGTTTCATTCCTGGAGTCTGCCGTAGGCGCGGAGGGTGCGGAGCCGTTCGATGGTGAGGAGGCCGCGCCATTCGGGCTGGACGGCGGGGGTCCATGCGGGCCAGGGGAAGGTCCAGCCGCCGTCGTCGTGCTGTTCGGCGGCCAGGGCGTCGAGGTCGGCGTCGATGGTGGCGTCGTCGAACAGGCGGCGGCCGAGGCCGTCGGGGGTGGGGGCGAGGTCGAGGGGGCGGTGGTGGTCGCCGGGGCCGTCGGGGGCGCGGAAGGCGTCGGCGTTGCGGTCCAGGGCGGCGGTGGCGCGGTCGCGGTCGGGGACGTGGTCGAGGAACGTCAGGGCGGCGAGGACGTCGTAGGGGTCGTGGCGGCGGTCGCGTTCCAGGTGGGTCCAGCAGTAGTCGGTGGCGGGGGCCAGCCAGGGGTGGGTGGAGCCGGCGCGGTGCAGCATGCCGGCGAGGGTGGCGGTGGGGTTGAGGGCGGAGGGCGGGTCGTCGCCGGTGGCCCACCAGGGGGCGTGCGGGTCGTCGGGGGCGGTGGGCAGGACGAACGGCACTCCCCCGTCGGGCCGGGTGATGGTGGTGAGGAAGTCGGCGACGCGGGTGACGGCGGGGTCGTCGTCGGCTCCGGCCTCGTGCAGGACGTCCAGGGCGTGCTGGGCGGCGACGGGCTGGGCGTCGGGGCCGCGCAGGTCGGGTTCCAGGGCGTGGCCGTAGCCGCCGTCGGGGTTGGCGTAGGGGCGCAGGGCCGCCAGGACGGGTCCGGGTGGGCCGCCGCGGAAGTGGAGCGCGAAGCGGTGGCGGTCGAGGACGCGGGCGTTGAGCCACACGAAGCGTTCGGCGCGGGCCAGGTCCGCGCGCGACAGGGACGTCATGCGGGTCACGTTAGGGCGCCGGGCCGGTCGCGGTCTTGGAGGAATCGGACGCCCGGTCACCCCAGCGGTGGGTGACCGGGCGCGGCGAAAAGGTAGTGGCCGTGGTGGTCCCACACAAGGTCCGGAACCGGCCGTTCCATGATCTTTGCTGTGTATTGGCTGTTCAATGGGATGCATGAGTGATCCTTTGACCGAACATGACCAGGCGTTGGCGGCGCTGCGGACGGTGGCGGAGGCCGCCGGTCCCTATCTGGAGGAGCTGCCCAAGCGGCTGGTCCACGACCGGTCGCGCGACGGCTTGCTGGCGGAGCTGGACGGGCCGCTGCCGGAGCGGGGCGAGGGGACGCTGGCGAGCGTGGAGCGGCTGCTGCGGGTGGGGACGGAGGCGGCGACGCACTCGTCGGGGCCGCGGTTCTTTCACTTCGTGGTGGGCGGGGCGACGCCCGCGGCGATGGCCGGGGACTGGGTGACGTCGCTGCTGGACCAGGGGGCGGGGCTGTGGGCGACCTCGCCGCTGGCGGCGCGGGCCGAGACGGTGGTGCTGCGGTGGCTGAAGGACCTGTTCGGGCTGCCGGAGTCGTTCGGCGGGGTGCTGACGCCCAGCGCGACGTTCGCGCACCTGACGGGGCTGGCGTGCGCGCGGGCGTGGTGGGCGGACCGGCACGGGGTGGACGTGGTCGCCGACGGGCTGGCGGGGCTGCCGCCGATGCCGGTGTTCAGCAGCGGGCTGGTGCACGTGAGCACGCGCAAGGCGCTGCAGGTCCTGGGGTGCGGGCGCGACACGCTGCGGGTGCTGGCCCGTGACGACGCGGGGCGGCTGGACCTGGCGGCGCTGGAGGAGGCCCTGGCGGCGCTGGAGGGGGCCCCGGCGGTGCTGGTGGGCAACCTCGGCGAGGTCAACACCGGCGACAGCGACCCGCTGGCGGAGATGGCGGACCTGGCCGAGCGGTACGGGGCGTGGCTGCACGTGGACGGCGCGTTCGGGCTGTTCGCGACGGTGTCGCCGCGCACGGCGCATCTGGCGCGCGGGGTGGAATGGGCCGACTCGGTGACCGCCGACGGTCACAAGTGGCTGAACGTGCCCTACGAGAGCGGCTTCTCGTTCGTGAAGGACCCGGCGTGGCTGGGGCGGGCGTTCGGGGCGTGGGACGCGCCGTACCTGCCCGAGCCCGACGAGGAGCGCATCAACTACAACATGCTCGGCCCCGAGTCGTCGCGGCGGGCGCGGGCCCTGCCGATCTGGGCGACGCTGCGCGCCTACGGCCGCTCCGGCTACCGGGAGATGGTCGAACGGCACCTGGATGTCTCGGCGCACCTGGGCGAGCTGGTCGAGCGGGCCCCCGACCTGGAGCTGCTGGCGCCGGTGCGGCTGTGCGTGGTGTGCTTCCGGTACCGACCGCCGGGGGTCCCCGAGGAGGAGCTGAACGCCCTGAACGCGCGGCTGGGCAAGGCGCTGCTGGCCGACGGCCGCGTGTTCGCGGGCACGAGCGTCCACCGGGGCATGACGGTGTTCCGCCCGGCGGCCCTGAACTGGCGCACCACGACCGCCGACGTGGAACTCCTGGTGGAGGTGCTACGGGAGCTGGGCGCACAGCTCATCGACTGAACACACCACCGGCGGAGCACGCCACCGATGGAACGCGTGACCGGCGGAACGCGTGACCGGCGGGGCTCGTCACCGTCGGGGCGCGTGACCAGCGGAGGGCGTGACCAGTGGGACATGTCACCGGTGGGACACGTGACCAGTGGGACACGTGACCAGTGGGACACGTGACCAGTGGGACACGTGACCAGTGGAGGGCGTGACCAGTGGAGGGCGTGACCGGCGGGACACGTCACCGGCGGGACACGTCGCTGGCGGGACACGTCGCTGGCGGGACACGTCGCTGGCGGGGTGCTTCATCGGATGGGTGTGTCGCGGGGGGTCGTGTCGGGTACACCGCGGCGATCACTCGCGCGTCCCCTCTGACGGCCCGGTCCGCCCGGGGCCGGGCCGCCATCCCAGATTGGACGTGTCACGACATGCTGCAGCGTCTGTTCGGCGGCGGCCGTCCCGAGGACGATCCCCGGTCCCTGTACCCCGGCAGTCCCGCGTTCTCCGGGGGCCTGCCCTACGACCCGTCGAGCCTTCCCGGCCTGGCGGCCCGCTGGTGGCGGTGGGCCTGCTCGGTCCCCGGGGACCGGCACCCCTGCCGGGACGCGACCGGGCGGCACGCCGGGGTGAACCAGCCCGAGGACGTGTTCTTCCTGGCGGGGACGTTCGGCGGGGAGGCGTCGCGGGCGTGCGCGGTGCCGGGCGGGGTGCCGCTGTTCTTCCCGGTGCTGAACGTGTTCGCCGAGGACGGCGGCAAGGGTGTTCCGCACTTTCGGCGGGTGCGGGTGGCGGCGCGGCTGAACGGTGTCGACCTGCCGGTCACGCCGGTGACCAACGACGTGCCGTACCGGCTGGTCGGGGTGCCCGGCAACCCGATGACGCCGGGCGCGGACGGGCGGGGCGTGCGGATCGTCGGCTCGGGCCACTGGTGCCGGATCGACCCGCTGGCGCCGGGCGGGTACGTGCTGGAGTTCGCCGGGGACACCGCGGGGTTCTCGGTGGCGGTCACCTACGACCTGACGGCCCTGCCGCCGGGCGGGGCGTGACCGCGCGGGGTGCGCCCGCCGCCGGGCGGGCGCACCCGTGCCCGGGTGGGGTCAGTGCGCGCGGACGCCCCGCGCGCAGCTGACGATCCTCAGTCCGGCGCGGCAGGCGTGCCGGGTCGCCTCGCAGCGGTTGCCGAACACCTGGACGTCGCCGTTGTCGAAGGTGCAGGTGACCGGGTCGTGGACGGTGGGGCAGGCGTCGGCGCAGCGTTCGGCGTGCACCGGGGCCGCGCCGACATGGCTGAGCTGGACGGCGGGCGGGGCCGGGGCGGGCTGCGGGGCGGGCGCGGCGGGGCCGACGGTGCCCAGCCATGCCAGGGCGAGCAGGGTGGGCGCGAGGACGCGGACGGTCCGGCGGGCGGGGCGGCGGGAGGGGTGGTGGGCGGGATGGCGGTCGGTGCGGCGCACGGCCATCACCTCCAGAGTCTCACTGTATGGAGTGTGATCACTCCAAAGAGTAGTTTCCCCTGGCGGTGGGGGCCATGTCCGGTACCGCTAGGTCCGGCTGTCGTGCGCGCCCGGCCAGGGGCCCGGCGGGCGGTGGCCGACCGTCTCGGGCCGTGTCCGCACGTCGTGGACCCGGAACCCGCGCGCCTGGTAGTTGCGCAGCGCGGCGGGACCGTCGGTGGAGCAGGTGTGCAGCCACACCCGCCGCGTGGGCTTGCGGTCGGGCCAGCGGTCGGCCAGGTCCCACGCGCGGGCGGCGCCGGTGTGCAGCAGGTGCCCGCCCAGCCCGCGGCCGGTGAAGGCGGGCAGCAGCCCGAAGTAGGAGATCTCGACCTGCGCCTCGGCCTGCGGGTCGAGCTCCACGTAGCCGGCGGGGGTGCCGCGCACGTACGCCACCCAGGTCTCCACGCCGGGCCGGTCCAGCCAGTTGCGCCACTGCTCGAACGACCACGGCAGCCGGTCGGTCCAGTGCCAGTCGCCGCCGACGGCGGTGTACAGGAACCGGCTCAGCTCGGGACTGGGCACCTCGGCCCGGACGATCTCCACCGCGATGTCGGGCTCCCGCGCCGGGCGCAGGTCGCCCGGGTCGGTCTGCTCCAGATACCAGGTGGTCACGTCGATACGCCTGGTCGGCACGTTTCCCCCCTTCGCGCGACAGCGCCGTGCCCCGGAACGTTCCGGGGCACGGCGGCTGATCCTGTCAGTTCGGGCGGCCGTCAGGCAATCGGCCGTGCGGTCGGGGGGATCGGGTACGGCAGCGTCGTCTGGCCGGTGAGGTACTTGTCGACGCCGTGCGCGGCGGCGCGGCCCTCGGCGATCGCCCACACGATCAGCGACTGGCCGCGGCCCATGTCGCCGGCCGCGAAGACCCGGTCCACGCTGGTGGCGTAGTCGGCGTCGCGGACGACGTTGCCGCGCTGGTCCAGCTCGACGCCGAGCTGCTCCAGCAGCCCCTCGCGCTGCGGGCCGAGGAAGCCCATGGCCAGGGTGACCAGCTGCGCGGGGATCTCGCGTTCGGTGCCCTCGACCGGCTTGAAGCCGGTCTCGGGGCCCTCCACCTGGACGACCTTGAGCGCGCGGACGTTGCCGTTCTCGTCGCCCAGGAACTCCACGGTGTTGATCGCGTAGAGGCGGTCGCCGCCCAGGTCGGCGAGCTCCTCGTGGGCGCTCTCCATCTTGAACAGCATCGGGTAGGTCGGCCACGGCTGGCTGCCCGGCCGGTCCTGCGGCGGCCGCGGCATGATCTCCAGCTGGGTGACCGACGCCGCGCCCTGCCGGATCGCGGTGCCGATGCAGTCGGCGCCGGTGTCGCCGCCGCCGATCACCACGACGTGCTTGCCCTCGGCGGAGATCGGCGGCTCGGCGTAGTCGCCCTCCTGCACCTTGTTGGCCAGCGGCAGGTACTCCATGGCCTGGTGGATCCCGCCCAGCTCGCGGCCGGGGATCGGCAGGTCGCGGCGGACGGTGGCGCCGCCGGCCAGCACCACCGCGTCGTGGCCTTCCAGCAGCTCCTGCGCGGTGATGTCGACGCCGACGTTGACGTTGACCTTGAAGTCGGTGCCCTCGGCGCGCATCTGGGCGATGCGGCGGTCCAGGTGCCGCTTCTCCATCTTGAACTCGGGGATGCCGTAGCGCAGCAGGCCGCCGACGCGGTCGTCGCGCTCGTACACCTTCACGTCGTGCCCGGCGCGGGTGAGCTGCTGGGCGGCGGCCAGGCCCGCCGGGCCCGATCCGATCACCGCGACCCGCTTGCCGGTGCGCACCGCCGGGGGCTGCGGGCGGACCCAGCCCTCGTCCCACGCCCGGTCGATGATCTCGGCCTCGACGCGCTTGATGGTGACCGGGTCGGAGTTGATGCCGAGCACGCACGCCGCCTCGCACGGGGCGGGGCACAGCTTCCCGGTGAACTCGGGGAAGTTGTTGGTGGCGTGCAGGCGCTCGATCGCCTCGTGCCAGTCGGTGCGGTAGACCAGGTCGTTCCACTCGGGGATCAGGTTGCCCAGCGGGCAGCCCTGGTGGCAGAACGGGATGCCGCAGTCCATGCAGCGGCTGGCCTGCTTCTCCAGCCGGTCCTTGCCGAAGTCCTCGTAGACCTCGCGCCAGGACCGGATCCGGACGTCGACCGGACGGCGCTCGGGGAGCTCCCGCTCAACGGTCAGAAAACCCTTCGGGTCAGCCATGTTCGGTGTCCCCCTCTCAGCCCTGCGCGGCGGCCATGATGGCCTCGTCGACGTCGCGGCCCTCGGCCCGGGCGGCGGCGGCCGCGTCGAGCACCCGCCGGTAGTCCCGCGGCATGATCTTGGTGAAGCGCGCCGTGGCGGCGTCCCAGTCGGACAGCAGCGCCGCGGCGACGGTGGAGCCGGTCTCGGCCCGGTGCCGTTCGACCAGCCCGCGGACGAGTTCGGCGTCCTCGGCGGCCAGCGGCTCCAGGTCCACCATCTCCCGGTTGACGCGCTCGGCGTTCAGGTCGAGCACGTAGGCGACGCCGCCCGACATGCCGGCGGCCAGGTTGCGGCCGGTCGGGCCGAGGATCAGCGCGCGGCCGCCGGTCATGTACTCCAGCGCGTGGTCGCCGACGCCCTCCACCACGGCCGTGGCGCCGGAGTTGCGGACGCAGAACCGCTCGCCCACCACGCCCCGGGCGAACAGCTCGCCCGAGGTGGCGCCGTACAGGATGACGTTGCCGCCGATGATCTGCGTCTCGGCCGCGAACGCCGCCTCCGCCGGGGGCCGCACCGTGATGCGGCCGCCGGACAGGCCCTTGCCGACGTAGTCGTTGGCGTCGCCGACCAGCCGCAGCGTCACCCCGCGCGGCACGAACGCGCCGAAGGAGTTGCCCGCCGAGCCGGTGAAGGTCACGTCGATGGTGTCGTCGGGCAGGCCCTGCCCGCCCCACCGCTTGGTGACCTCGTGGCCCAGCATCGTGCCGACGGTGCGGTTGACGTTGCGGATCGGCAGTTCCAGCCGTACCTTCCCGCCGCCGGCCAGGGCGCCCTCGGCGAGCTGGATCAGGGTGTTGTCCAGCGCCTTCTCCAGGCCGTGGTCCTGGCCGGTGACGCGGCGCAGCGCCGCGCCCGCGGGCAGTTCGGGCCGGTGCAGGATCGGCGACAGGTCCAGGCCCGCGGCCTTCCAGTGGTCGACCGCCTCGCGGGTGTCGAGCACCTCCACGTGCCCGATCGCCTCGTCCAGCGAGCGGAAGCCCAGGGCCGCCAGGTACTCGCGGACCTCCTGCGCGACGAACTCGAAGAAGTTGACGACGAACTCGGGCTTGCCGTTGAACCGCTTGCGCAGCTCGGGGTTCTGGGTGGCGACGCCGACCGGGCAGGTGTCCAGGTGGCACACCCGCATCATCACGCAGCCCGACACCACCAGCGGGGCGGTGGCGAAGCCGTACTCCTCGGCGCCCAGCAGCGCCGCGATGACCACGTCGCGGCCGGTCTTCATCTGCCCGTCGGTCTGCACGACGATCCGGTCGCGCAGGCCGTTGAGCAGCAGCGTCTGCTGGGTCTCGGCCAGGCCGATCTCCCACGGCGCGCCCGCGTGCTTCAGCGACGTCAGCGGCGAGGCGCCGGTGCCGCCGTCGTGCCCGGAGATCAGCACCACGTCGGCGTGGGCCTTGGACACGCCCGCCGCGACCGTCCCGACGCCGACCTCCGACACCAGCTTCACGTGGACGCGGGCGGCGGGGTTGGCGTTCTTCAGGTCGTGGATGAGCTGCGCCAGGTCCTCGATCGAGTAGATGTCGTGGTGCGGCGGCGGCGAGATCAGGCCCACGCCCGGCGTGGAGTGCCGGGTCTTGGCCACCCACGGGTACACCTTGTGGCCGGGCAGCTGGCCGCCCTCGCCGGGCTTGGCGCCCTGCGCCATCTTGATCTGGATGTCGTCGGCGTTGGTGAGGTACTGCGAGGTCACGCCGAACCGGCCCGAGGCCACCTGCTTGATCGCGCTGCGGCGCAGGTCGCCGTTGGGGTCGGGGGTGAACCGCTCGGGGTCCTCGCCGCCCTCGCCGGTGTTGGACTTGCCGCCCAGCCGGTTCATCGCGATGGCGAGGGTCTCGTGCGCCTCGGCGGAGATGGAGCCGTAGGACATCGCGCCGGTGGAGAACCGCTTGACGATCTCCGAGACTGGCTCGACCTCCTCGACCGGCACCGGCGGCCGCTCGCCCTCCTTCAGCCGGAACAGCCCGCGCAGCGTCATCAGCTTCTCGGACTGCTCGTCGACCTTGGCGGTGTACTCCTTGAAGATCTCGTAGCGGCGGGTGCGGGTGGCGTGCTGGAGCTTGAACACCGTCTCGGGGTTGAACAGGTGCACCTCGCCCTCGCGCCGCCACTGGTACTCGCCGCCGACCTCCAGGGTGCGGTGCGCGGGCTCGTTCAGCGCCGGGTAGGCGCGGCGGTGCCGCTCGGCGACCTCGCGGGCCAGCACGTCGAAGCCGACGCCGCCCAGGCGGGAGGTGGTGCCGGTGAAGCAGCGGTCCACGACCGGCGCGCCCAGGCCGATCGCCTCGAAGATCTGCGCGCCGGTGTAGGAGGCGACCGTCGACACGCCCATCTTGGACATGATCTTCAGGACGCCCTTGCCGTACGCCTTGATCAAGTTGCGGACGGCCCTGGCCTGGTCCACGCCGGTCAGCACGCCGGTCTTGACCAGGTCCTCGACCGTCTCGACCGCCAGGTACGGGTTGACCGCCGACGCGCCGTACCCGATGAGCAGCGCCATGTGGTGGCACTCGCGGGCCTCGGCGGTCTCGACGACCAGGCCCACCTGGGTGCGGGTCTTCTCCCGGATCAGGTGGTGGTGCACCGCGCCGGTCAGCAGCAGCGACGGGATCGGGGCCCGCGCCGAGTCCGAGCCGCGGTCCGACAGCACGATGACGCGCGCGCCGGCGGCGATGGCGCGGGAGACCTCCGAGCAGATCTCCTCCAGGCGGTGCTCCAGCGCCTCGCCGCCGCCGTGGACGTCGTAGAGGCCGTGGACCACGTGCGCCTGCAGGTGCGGCAGGGAGCCCTCGTCGTTGATGTGGATGATCTTGGACAGTTCGTCGTTGTCCAGGATCGGGGTCGGCAGCACCAGCCGCCGGCAGGAGTCGGGGCCCGGCTCCAGCAGGTTGCCCTCGGGGCCGAGGGTCGACTGCAGGCTGGTCACCAGCTCCTCGCGGATCGCGTCCAGCGGCGGGTTGGTGACCTGCGCGAACAGCTGCTTGAAGTAGTCGAACAGCAGCCGCGGGCGCTCCGACAGCACCGCGATCGGGGTGTCGGTGCCCATCGACCCGATCGGCTCGGCGCCGGTCCTCGCCATGGGCGTGAGGATGACGCGCTGCTCCTCCAGGGTGTAACCGAACGTCTGCTGGCGCTTGACCAGCGTCTCGTGCGTGGGCACCTCGCGCTCGCGCTGCGGCAGCTCCTCGAACCGCACCAGACCCTCGTGCAACCACTGCCCGTAGGGGTGCTCGGCCGCCAGCTCCGCCTTGACCTCGTCGTCCTCGATGATCCGCCCGGCCGCGGTGTCGACCAGGAAGATCTTGCCGGGCTGCAGGCGGCCCTTGCGGACCACCTTGTCCTGCGGGATGTCCAGCACGCCGGACTCGCTGGCCAGCACGACGAAGCCCTCGTCGGTGACCCAGTAGCGGCCCGGGCGCAGGCCGTTGCGGTCCAGCACCGCGCCGACGACGGTGCCGTCGGTGAAGGTCACCGAGGCGGGGCCGTCCCACGCCTCCATCAGCGTGGAGTGGAACTCGTAGAAGGCCCGGCGCGCCGGGTCCATCTCGGTGTGGTTCTCCCACGCCTCGGGGATCATCATCAGCACCGCGTGCGGCAGCGACCGGCCGCCCAGGTGCAGCAGCTCCAGGCACTCGTCGAACGAGGCGGTGTCGCTGGCCTCGATGTCGATCACCGGGAAGATCCGGGAGATGTCGCCGGGGAGCAGGTCCGACTTCAGCAGCGCCTCGCGGGCCCGCATCCAGTTCCGGTTGCCCCGGACGGTGTTGATCTCACCGTTGTGGGCGATGAACCGGTAGGGGTGCGCCAGCTCCCACGCCGGGAAGGTGTTGGTGGAGAACCGCGAGTGCACCAGCGCGATCGCCGAGGTGAACCGGCGGTCCGACAGGTCCGGGAAGAACGGCTCCAGCTGCGGGGTCGTCAGCATCCCCTTGTAGACGATGGTGCGGCTGGACAGGCTCGGGAAGTACACCGCGACGTCCTGCTCGGCGCGCTCGCGCATGCAGAACACCACGCGGTCCAGCTCCAGGCCCGTCCTGCCCGCGTGCGGGCCGTGCGCCGCCGGGGCGACGAACAGCTGCCGGAAGTACGGCATCGCCTTGCGGGCGGCCGGGCCGGCGAAGTTCGGGTCGGTCGGCAGCTCCCGCCAGCCGAGGACCGTCAGGCCCTCCTCCACGCACAGGGTCTCGATGTGCGCGACGGCGTTCGCGCGTTCCTCGGCGTCGGTCGGCAGGAACGCCACGCCCGCCGCGTAGCCGCCCGCCTCGGGCAGCTCGAAGTCGCAGACCTCGCGGAAGAAGGCGTCGGGGATCTGGACCAGGATGCCCACGCCGTCGCCGTCGTCGGGCTCGGCGCCCACCGCGCCGCGGTGGTCCAGGTTCCGCAGGACGGTCAGGGCGTTGCCAACGATGTCATGGCTCTTGCGTCCGTGCAGGTCCGCCACCATGCCAACGCCGCACGCGTCGTGCTCGTTGGCCGGGTCGTACAGCCCCTGGTTCTGGGGCAGGCCCGGCTTGAGGGCAGCAGCAGCCATCAACCCTCCCGTCGTCGTCGTGTCACTGCTCGTTACGTCAGTGCAGGCTCGGGACGACGTTGGCCCTGCTGCGGTGTGAAGACATTACATCACTGCCGGGATCATGCCCGACTGGACCCGATCGCGAAACTTCTTTGGCCGCGAAACCAGGTCGGCACTCCCCCCAGTGGTTTAGACCAGGATAGCGGCCGCATATTGCCACAAATCGCCCGAACTTCGGTGATCAACGTCACCGGGGGCTGCGGGTTTACCGGGCCGGAACACGCGCGGGAGCACGTCAGACGGGGGGCGGAAGGCCCCCGCGGGGCGGGGTTCAGCCCGCGTGGGCGGCCCGGGCGAGCACGCCCCGGGCCTTGCCGCCCTCGATCAGCAGGGTCAGCAGCGTCTCGTCGCCCGCGTCGCCCCGGCCGTCCAGGCGCTGCGCCCACGCGACCACGGCGTAGTGGCCGACGGCCAGGCCGCGCGCCATGCCGAACCCCTGGCCGAAGCGGTCCAGCGGGGCCGCGGCCGGCAGCGGCCGCACGAAACCGCCGCCGCGCACCCGTCCGAGGGTCTCCACGGTCCGGTCGGCGTCGGCCGACGAGGCCAGGTTCAGGACGGTGACCGACAGGGCGTAGCCCTTGCCGGTGTCGGCGAACAGCGCGCGCACCGCCTGGTTGCAGCCGCCGCGCGCCAGCTCGCGCGCCACCGACCCGCCCCAGACGGCGGCGGCGCAGTCGGCGTCGACGCGCTTGTCGCGCAGTCTCAGCCTCGCCCCGTCCGGCGCCTCGACGGTGGTCGCCGACGCGGGGAACATCTGCTCCAGCGTCAACGGCCGCGGGTCGCGGGAACGCTCCGCGATGGCCGCGTAGGCGGCGTTGGTCGGCGAGTGCGAGTAGGACGCCGGGGACGGCCCGGTCGCGGCGGCGTTCCCCGGCCGCGGGGCGGCGGCGGGGCCCTTCGGCCTCTCCTCGCCGCCGGTGAGGACGACGGCGGTCAGCGCCCCCGCGACGGCGACGCCCAGCACGCCCGCGGCGGCGAAGTACAGGCGCGGGCCGGGGCCGCGGCGGGCACGGGACCGTTCCCGGGGAACGTCCCGCCCGGGCGGCCGCGGAGCCGCGGGCCGCGCCACCG
>NZ_BCQR01000163.1 GCF_001552175.1 Actinomadura kijaniata NBRC 14229 | reverse complement strand
CCGTAGGCCAGGGCTTTTGAAACACGACCTAGAACGCGCGGCGTTCGGTCCAGCCCTCGGCGGCCTCCAGCTGCGCGGCCAGCGAGATGAGCGTGGCCTCGTCCGAGTCGTGCCCGAGCAGCTGCGCGCCGATGGGCAGCCCGCTCTCGCTGAGCCCGGCGGGGACGTTCACGCCGGGCCAGCCGAGCACGTTCCAGGTCCACGCGTACGGGCAGGCGGCGGCCACCCCCGACTGGGTCCTCTGGTATCCCATCCCGTCGAACGCGCCGACCCTTAGCGGAAGCCGGGCCGTCGTGGGCGTCAGCACGACGTCGGCGTACCGGAAGATCCTGCCGACCCTCCCGCGCAGGTAGGGGTCCATCCTCCTGGCCAGCGGCAGCAGCCTCCGCCCGACGACCCGTCCGATCATCGCCTCGGCCTCGGTCCGGGGCTCGGGCTCGGCCTCGGGCATGGAGTCCAGCCACTCGGCGACGCCGGCCGTTCCCCGCGGCACGAGCCCCAGCACGATGGGCCCGTAGTCCGGGTCGGCCGGGAAGACCTTGTGCCCCAGCTCGGTGAGCCGCCGGGCGAGCCGTTCCACGGCCGCCCGGATCTCCGGGTCGAGCCGCCCGCTGACCCCGAACGCGGTCCGGAACGACACCGCGATCCGCAGCCGTCCGGGCTCCCTCCCGGCCGCCGTGGCGAACGGCGTCCGCACCGGGTCGAGCCGGTGGGCGTCCTCGGGGTGGCTCCCGCTGAGCACGTCCAGGAGCAGCGCCGCGTCCTCGACGCTGCGCGCGATGGGCCCCCAGACCGTCAGCCCGTTGAACGGGTCCCGCCGGGGGAAACCCGAGACCCGGCCCCGCTGCGGCTTGATCCCGACCAGCCCCGTCCAGGCCGAGGGGATCCGGATCGACCCGGCCCCGTCCGACCCGACGGCGGCCGCGACCATCCCCGCCGCCACGGCGGCGGCCGATCCCCCGCTGGACCCGCCGGGCGTGTACTCGGGGTTCCACGGGTTGCGGGCGCAGCCGAACCCCGCCGACTCGCTGAACGGCCACAGCCCGATCTCGCACGTCGTGGTCTTCCCCACGATGACCGCCCCGGCCGCCCGCAGCCGCCGCACCTGCTCGGCGTCCTCCGCCGCCGGCCGGTGCCGCCCCCGCACCGCGAACGGCGTGGTCTCCCCCGCCAGGTCGGTGTCGTCCTTGATCGCAACCGGCACGCCCAGCAGGGGCAGCCGCTCCCCCGCCGCCAGCCGCCGGTCCGCCCGCTCCGCCTCCGCCAGCGCGGACTCGGCCAGCACCACCCGGAAGGCGCCCAGGTCCTCGCGTTCCTCGATCCTCCGCAACGAGTGCTCCACCAGCTCCCGGCTGGAGAACGCGCCCTCGGCCAGCGCCGCCGCCTGCCCCACAAGTCCCAGATCGTCCATGAGATCCCACCGCCACGGTATCGTTCGTTCGAACGAACGATACCGATCCCGGCCGCGATGGGGAAGACTGGATCCGGTGAGCACCCCACCCCGCGACCGCATCCTCCAGGCCACCCTGCGCCTCATCGGCGAGCAGGGCCTCGGCGCCGTGACCAACCGCGCCGTGGCGAAGGCCGCCGAGGTCTCGCTGGGCTCGCTGACCTACCACTTCCCCAGCCAGACCGACCTGCTCCGCGAGGCCCTCCAGGCGTTCGTGGACACCGAGATCGAGCGCATCCGGTCGCACATCACGCGCCTGACCGACGCCGACATCACCCCCGACCAGGCGGCCGACGAGGTGGAGAAGGCGATCATCGAGTTCGCCTACGGCCCCGAGCAGATCGCGAACCTGGAGCTCCACCTCCACGCCGCCCGCGACCCCGACGTCCAGCCCACCGCGATCCGCTCGGTGGACGCCTACGACCGCCTGGCGACGACCATCCTGACGGCCCTGGAGATCCCCGACCCCGACCGGCACGCCCCCGCCGTGGTGGCGATGCTCTACGGCCTGGCGGTCCGCCGCCTGGCCACCGGCGACGCCTCGGCGGCGGGCACGGCCGACGCGTTCCGCACCCTCCTGCACGGCGCCCTGCACAGCGAACGGCCCGCATAGCTCCAGAGCGGGGTAGCGGAGCCATGCGGGCCGGTCACCTGTCTCAATCAGGAACCTCAGTCGGACCCTCAGCCGACGTTCGCTCAACTCTCCAGCCAGTACCTCCGCCGTAGCTCTGCGTTGCTGACACCAAGAACGCTAAGCCGCCGCCCCACCCCCGAGAAGCCCTTTAACCCTCGCTTAGGGAAGGGCTGAGGACGGCTTATTCCGGCAACGTCCGCGACGATCCGGCAGAGTCGATCGCCGAGCCGCTCACCTGCACAAACACAGAGAAGGGACCACCGGAGCCGTCCGGGGCAGTCGACCCCAGTCGAACCAAGCCGACTGGCGTTGGCTCCCCGGGCTGGCTCCCCTCCAGAGCAAGCGAGAGGCCCCACAGCGAGCCAGCTCTAGGGAAACCCCACGGAAGCTGTGACCGACGAGGAGGCCAACCCTAGATCCACACACGTCGATGGGGCCCAAAACACATCCACTCGACCAATCACTTCATTCATTACTCTAATTTCCTTCAGATCTATTCCTAAAATCAATACTCCCGGTCCTCAAAAAAGCACGTCCTATTGCTATTTGCGAATGAAGGTCACGAGCACTCATTGCCATGCTATCCTCGCCTCTTCTGCGCGGGATTGAAAAAACTCCGCCATGGTACTTTCTGCCAACTCTGCCACCTTCAACAATGAATGGCTTAAGCGAATCAAGCTGTGGCGGTATATAGATGCAAATGATTTCCCCTCCACCGAGAGGAATTCCCTCAATGCGCAGATCGTCGATCGGAGGATAAATTCTAGAGCTAATAATATCGTAATATTGGCGAAGGCGTCCACTCTTTGAGGGGATTGGGCGCACCGCAAATAGCACATCACTCCCATTAATATTTTTAGTCACTATGCCGACTATTATGATTCCACCCTGTTCGGCATTGGCGAAACTTGCGACATCTTGACTTAGTTCAAACTTCCATATATCACCATTTCCTTTCAAGTCATAGGCCGACTGTTTTGCATCCAGCCAACCACACTCTTTCATTCCAATCAATTGATCAATTCCTCCGGTTTTTGCAAGCTCGAAAACCTGCCTCGGACTTGATGGATTTTTGTCAAGGTAAAAAACTGAATAACCCAACTCTAGATGCAGGCGCCAGATTTTTGAAACATCGAATTCCGTTGCATCGATTTGCATCGAAAGTTCCCACTCTCTTGCCCCCTTCCCCACCTTTGTGTACGTTTCTCCATCAATCCCTAGAACCTCGACGTTTCTAGCGTTATAGCGTCCTATTGTAGATGCGATTGCGTCGAGCACGACATCCTTGCTGGTAAAACCCGCCGAAGCCAGGGCCATGCCGAGACCCGTAACTTCAGTAGACGTAAAGTCCAAGGAGGAAAAGCCATAGCTATCCCAGGGCAAGGGCGTCGGATTTTCCACCAAAAGTGTGGCGAGAACCGCTTCTCCGGTCGGCAACTCATCATAAATATAACTTCCCGACGATTTCTCATTTGAATCAGAAAATGCGATCAGCGATTTTCCGATATCAAAAATATTGAAAGATTCGATACCTTCACCATGAATGTTGCTAAAGAAACGACTCCCAGTATTACTTACAAAGAAATCGCACTCACCGAATTTAATGGAAAGTAGAGCTCTGTCTGATGCACGCTGGTTCGCCATGCCATCAGTATGCATCGAAAAGCGCCATAGCGCTTCCAACTTCCCAAGATTGGGAACTACCTGCACATATGTCAATCCAGTTCGAGGAAGATAGCATGACTCCGACGAAGTCAGCGATCTCTGGAGAGGGTTGACGCCGATTCCCATACGAGATCGAAGCTGTTGAGATACGTGCTAGCCATGTCGCCGTCTCGCAAGCGGTGAAGCAGCACAATAGGCGCGTGGGACGCAGCCACGCCGTAGATGTGCGGATTGACCAATAGGGCGCGGTCCGCTCGGTAGATCGAGTTGTAGAGCACGGTGTCGTGTAGCCGGACCTCGACGCCGGGAACGGCGAGAAGGGGTCGGTAAAGGACGAGGGCGTTGCGGATCTTCGCGGCCATCGCTTCATTCACACCCTCTTCCGCGCCGCGTTCGGGGACGTGCGCGCCGTCCGGGTCGCCGAGCAGAATGCGGACGGTCACACCGTCGCGAGCTTTGGTGCCGAGAACACGCAGGAGTCCGGAGTCCTCCGCGAGGAATAGGCCCGCGTAGGCCAAGATCCCGATCTCACTGCGGGCGCTCTCGAAATGGCGCTGCCAAGCACTCCGAGGAACAGACCAGCGATGCGGGTAGGTGGCGAGGATCTCGGATGCGGGAGCCTCGGGCAATGAAGCGCGGAGGGTTGCAGCGTGCGGCCACAGGTCGTCCTCGTGCGAGTCCAGGAGGTCAGCCAGCGTCCGGCGGTTCCTGGGATAAGGGAGGCGACCAGCCAGCCAACGGCGGACCGTCTTGAGGTCAACGCCAACACGGGCGGCCACGTCCTCTTCGGTCAGTCGGGCGTCGGCGAGAGCACGACGCAACAACTCGCTCACCGGACCTCCTCGGAGTCTGTGTCACCGGCGACGCTAACACAAGACGTCCCTAGACGTCCCTAGGTGTCAGTAGAGAGGTCCCGGCGCGCGAACGAATCTCTTGCACAAGCCCGCCGAGCCGCCGCAACCGCGCCTGGCTTGGCGAGTCGCTCCGTTCGTTCTTCTGCGTCGAGGAGTCACCATGTCCTTCGACCGGCCGCGCAGCAGCGACCGCGACGACCGACCGCCACGAGCTATGACGACACCGGAGGATGTCAAGCCGTCCGCTGAGGAAGAGGCTCTTGAGGATCTCCGCAACGAGTTCCCTGGTCACCGCATCTGGCGCTCGCCTCGCTGGGACGGGGGTCTCGGGAGCTGGGTCGCTACCCTCCACGACCCACGGCAAGGCGTTGATCCCACGGTCATCCGCGACACGGCTGCCGAGTTGCGCACCACCTTGTTGAAGGAGAAGCGGCGGGCGGAAGCGAAGGGTCAGGAGTGGTCTCGTGACCTCCCCCGGCGCTGAATCGGCCACTGATGGCGTTCCGCCTCGGATCAGCCCCGTCTGTCGGCCGATCCCTCAAGAGAAGCCGGTCATGGCTCTCGTTCCGGGCTGGCTCGGACGGCAGTGGCGTGTTGGACATGCATGTCTTCACCTCAACCGCTTGGAACGCAGCCTTAAGCGCTCCGGTTGGCGAACCGAACGCCGCTACCGCAGTTCCCCGCCTCTGCTGCGAGTTTTCGATGCGGCCGCGCCCACCATCGGCGAGAGCGTCACCGCTGTACGCGGCGCGGTGACGTGGTCGTTCTGGAGCAGCACAGGGGCGTATCTCGCCGACTGTAGCCAGCCCGACAAGGCAGCCGATCGCGTTACGGCTCTCCTGGCTCCGTGGGTGCTCGCTGCTGCCTCGTCCTCCCGCCTCTCGCGCGGGGACGGGAAGGCTCGGCGTCGGGAGGGGAGACGCTGAGCCATCGATCACCGTCCCCCTACCGATGCGCGGGGTTCGGAACCGACCTTCCGAACCCCGCGCTCGTCTTCCCGCGCGAACGCTGAGAGGACCGAAGCATGACCCGCCGTACGAGCTGGGGCGTGTACCTGCGCATCACCGCTGTCCTACGGCAGCGCCTCAGCGACGGCACCTACGCCCCTGGCACCCGGCTCCCTTCCGAGGCCGCGTTGTGTGGTGAGTTCAAGGTCAGCCGCAACACCGTGCGTCGAGCCTTGGTCGCGCTTGAGACGGACGGGCTGATCTCGGTGGTCAACGGAGTCGGACGGTTCGTGCCGGACCCCGAGGCCACTGAGCAGGGCAAGCAACGCCCCAAGCACGAACGCATCGCCGCCGATCTGTGCGCACAGATCAACAACGGCACGCTCGCGCCGGGTGATGCGCTGCCCAGCGAGGCACGGATCAGCAAGCGATACGGCGTCACCCGCTTCACCGCACGACAGGCGTTCGCCGTCTTGGAGGGCGATGGCCTGGTGGAAACCATGCACGGCAAGGGACGCTTCGTACTGCCGAGACGTCCCTAGATGATCCGCCGACGTCCGTGGACGTTCGCCGCCGTGCCCGTAGCGTCGAGAACATGAACAGCATCGCCAAGTGGGCTCGCGAAGTCGCACGTCAGCACCTCGAAGCTCCCCTTCCGCGCAGGTGGTCACACACTCAGGGAGTCGCGCGTCAGGCTCGTAGCCTCGCGCCCATCCTCGGCGACGACGCCGACCTCCTTGAGGCCGCCGCATGGCTGCATGACGTCGGCTACGCGCCGGACCTGGTCGTCACCGGCTTCCACCCTCTCGACGGAGCCCGGTACCTCCGCGACGTCCACCAGGCCGACGAACACCTGTGCCGTCTCGTTGCCCATCACTCATGCGCTGTGATCGAGGCTCGTGAGCGCGGGCTTGCCGACATGCTGACGGCGGAGTTCGGCGACACGCCGCCGGACCTGATCGAGGCGCTGATCTACTGCGACATGACCACGAGCCCGGACGGTGAGTACCTTCCCGTCGAGGAGCGGCTTGCCGAGATCCTCGCGCGTTACGGTGACGGCCACCTAGTGGCCCGCGCCATCACCGAGTCCTCCCCCATCCTGATCACGGCCGTGCACCGTGTACAGGATCAGATGTTGGCCGTCTCCTGAGTTGTTCAGGCGATGACCGGCCGCTCGCGCCCTTCCAGGTAGTGGCCGATGCGCGCCTTCATTGAGCGGTCCATGCGCCGGTCGAGCGCCTCGTCCGCCGGCACCCAGACAACCTCTCGGGATTCGTCGCTCGTGCGGGGTTCGCCGCCGGTGGGACGCGCCGTCAGGACAATCGAGAACTCCTGACGGACCTCGTCATTGCTGGTGTAGTGGATCAGGTGCTTGGGATCGCTGTAGAGGCCCACCAAGCCCGTGATCTCGCACTCGACACCGGTCTCTTCCCGGGTCTCCCGAACGCCAGCCTCGGCGATGGACTCGCCGAGGTCGATCGCTCCGCCTGGGAGCGCCCAGTTGTCGTTGTCGGTGCGCCGGATCATCAGGATCTCGCCCTCGTCGTTGGTGACGACGACGTTCACGGACGGCACGAGGCTGTTGGCCTTGGGCGCGTCAGGGTCGTCGTAGTAGTCGATCCTACGGCCCACCGTCAGCCCTCCTGCTCCAGTGGCGTCGCGCGCTCCCAGACGCGCTCGAAGCTCTCAAGGTAGATGCTCGCCAGTTCCCCGCCCGGGATCTTGCGCAGGTGCCAGACCGGCGCGTAGGGAGCGGTCACCCCGTAGACGTGCGTGTTGACGAGAAGCTGGTCGTCCGCGCGGTAGATCGAGTTGTAGAGCACCGTGCGGTGAAACCGGAACTCGATGCCTTCGATCCCGCGCAACGGGCGGTAGAGCACGAGGGCGTTGCGGATCTTCGCCGCCATGGCCTCGTCTACGCCCTCGTCCGCTCCGCGTTCGGCAACCTGCGGGCTGTCGGGATCGCCGAGAAGGATGCGTACGCGCACGCCCGCCTTGGCCTTATCGGCGAACGTGCGCAAGACGCCGTTGTCCTCGGACAGGAACAGTCCCGCGTAGACCAGGACGCCGATCTCGCGTTCGGCGGACGCGAAAACTCGTCCCCACACGTCCCGAGGGACCGACGAGCGTTGCGGGTAGATCGTGATGAGTTCGCTGTTGGACGCCGCCGCCGTCTCGTCGGACGTCAGGGCCTGCGGCCACAGGTACGTCTCATCAACTCCCAGACGCGAAGCCACAGCAAAACGGTGCCTTCGGTAGGGGGTGCGGTCCTTGGTGATCCACCGTTCGACGGTCTTCTGGTCAACGCCTATGTGCTCGGCGAGCGTGGCCACGGTGAGCCCTCGTTCCAGCAACGCGGCCCGCAACCGTTCGTTCGCCATGCACCCGACCAGATCAAAGGACGTCTCAGGACGCGGACAAGCCTACGAGGACGTCTTGAACAGGTCCAGTCATGTAGTGATCTCGTCCCGCACGTCAGGCGCACTCTCGATCTCGTAAGGCACACCGACCGCCCGAGCCGCCCCCGCCGGACACGGGCCTTACGAGAGGAGGGATCGCCCCATGATCCTGGTCCTGGCCGCCCTCATCGCCGTCTTCCTCGCCGGTTCCGTCTGCGGCATCTTCGCGATGCTGGTCATCGGCATCCACGCCGAGGAGCGCCGCCACTCCCGCTCCGGTTCCTCGTCCTCCCTCGCCGGTTCGGCGTCGCGCCGCGTGCTGCGCACACAGACCAGCGGCGTCCAGCGCGAGCGCGTGAAGGCGGGGCGATGAGCATGCGTATGCCCCGCATCATCACCGCCTGTTCCTGTACCTGCGGTGCCCGTACCGACAGCCCCGGCCGCCGTTGCCGCAAGTGCAGCGCCCGCGCCCGCTGGCAGCGTCGCCGCGCCGGATCCCGCTACCCCGACCTCTGGCTCTGACTGTCGAAGGGAGGCGCACCCACCCATGACCGTCTCTGTGCCCCTGGTGGTGATCCTCGGCGCGGTCGTCCTGATCGCCTGGCGCTACATGGGGCTACGCGCCTGGCACATCCTCGTCTGTCTGCTGTTCGGGTTCTTCCTCGCTGCCACCAGCGCCGCCCCGGAGATCCGCCACCTGGTGGCCACCGTCGTCGGCTACCTGTCGAGCCGCTGAACCCCGACCGAAAGGAGGGATGCCTAGTGACCGACGTCCCCCGGTACACCAACGTCAACCTTCAGGAGGTCCGAGCCAACAACCTCGCCGCACGCGAGATCGTGTCGTCGCTGTCCGACGCGATGCCGTCCATCGCCCATCTGTGGGCGCGCATCTATGACGCGCTCGCCATCGTTCCCCGCCTGGCCGCCGAGATCAGCCGGTTGCGCAACGAGTCGGTCATTCTGCGCCACCGGTACGCCAACCTCGTCGCAGCGGGCCGCGCCACGCTCGGCGCGGCCCGTGACGCCGAGTCTGACCCGCTGTACTACCTGCGCGATGAGCTGCGCGCGCAGGGGCATCTTCCGCCGGACCCGTGGGGGCGCTCGTGACCCGCTCCCGGCAGATGCGGCGACATGCCCGCAAGATGCGCCGTCAAGGGCTTCAGCCGATGATCGTCATCAACGGCGACGAGCAGCTTCCCGACTTGGTCGTGGTGCTCATCGGCCGCGTGCTGTGGCAGTACCGGTCCGAGGTCGCGCCCTTCTACCTGGCCGCCGTGCTCGCCTCTGTGGGCGTGGCGCTGCACCTCACACACGCCGAATGGTGGCCGTACCTTCTGACGGCTGCGACGGTCACTGCATGGGCGCTCGCGCTGTTCGGTGAGCGCATCGGCTTCGTCCGCCGTGCCGAACGCCTCTACGCCGCAACGGTGGCCATGAGCGCGGGATGCTGGCTCGCCGCCGTGACCGCTCTCGGCATCGGCTACCAGCCGCTTCCGCACCTGCTCATCGGCGGCACGGTCGTGCTCGCCGTGCCGTGGTGGGCGCACCGCAGGCGACGCGCCAAGGTCCGCGTCGATCGGCAGCTCTCGGCATGGCCAGAGACCGCCCACGCGATCGGGCTGCCCGGTTCGCACGTTCAGTCGGCCGTGGTGGACGTGTGGGGATGGCGCGCCCGGTTCGCGCTGGCACGCGGACAGACGATCGCCGACGTCATCGCGAAAATACCCGCCATCGAATCAGCGTTGGGGACGTTCCGGGGCGCGGTGCGCGTCTCCCCCACACGCGACGACAAGGCCAACCGCTTCGAGCTACGGGTACTGGACACCGACCCGCACGCCGACGCCATCCCATGGCCCGGACCGTCGGTGTCCTCCATCAACGAGCCGATCGACCTGGGGCCGTTCGAGGACGCCACGGCCGCGCGGGTACTGCTCCTGCGCCGTCACGGCCTCATCGGTGGCGTAGCGGGTTCGGGCAAGAGCGGCGGCATCAATGTCTTGATGGGCAACCTCACCGCCTGTCGTGACGTGGTGGTCTGGGCGATCGACCTCAAACGAGGCATGGAGCTCCAGCCGTGGGCTTCCTGCATCGACCGTCTTGCCACCACTCCCGAACAAGCCCGCGCCCTGCTGCGCGACGCTGTGGCTGTTCTGGAGGCCCGCGCGTCCTTCCTGGCCGCGCGGGGACGGCGTGTGTGGGAGCCGACCCCCGACATGCCCGCACTCGTTGTCGTCATCGACGAGTACGCCGAACTCGCCGAGGAAGCTCCCGACAGCATCGGGGACGCCGACTCCGTCGCCCGACGCGGACGCGCCGTTGCCGTCACCCTCATCGCCGCGACGCAGCGGCCCACGCAGAAGGCCATGGGCAAGGGCGCGGTCCGCTCGCAGATGGACGTTCGCGTGAGCTTCCGCGTCCGGGAACGCCGGGACGTCGATCTCATCCTCGGACAGGGCATGCTCAACGCCGGATGGCACGCCCACACCCTCAACGCCCCCGGCAAGTTCCTGCTGTCGGCACCCGAACACGACACACCCCGCCGTGCCCGCGCCTACCTGCTCACCGACGAGACCGTGACGCGGACCGCCGAACGGCACGCGCAGATGCGCCCCTGCCTGGATGACGTCTCGCGCACGGCGGTCGAGGAAGCACAGGCCGGCCTCTCCCTGCCCTCCGATGAGCCGACCACCGCGCTATCCAGCGCAGAGCCGCACAGCGTTCCCGAAGACCTTCTGTGGACGCTGCTGACCGGCGCGCCGGAGGAGGGCATCCCCGTCGCACACCTCGTCAAGGCGACCGGCATGAGCCGTCCGTGGATCTACCAACGGCTTCGCGAACTCGCCGACGCCGACCGCGTCACCCAGGTCTCCCGAGGCCGCTGGCGCGCCGCACACGAACACGTTGGGTGACTTGTCTACGTCTATGTCTACGCGCGCGCCTGCACGTATGGCGGATAGACGAGCCTTAGACGAAGACGTAGACAATCACTCTCTGCAACGAACGGAGATGATCGCCACGCCCCACGCCACGCCCGAGAGCACTCGGGAGAAGGAGGTGATCATGCAGGCGTACACCGTCGAACAGGTCGCCGAGATCCTCCAGATCGGTCGCGACAAGGTCTACTCGCTGATCCGCACCGGCCGTCTCCGCAGCATCAAGATCGGGAAGCTGCGCCGCATCACCGACCGGCACCTGGCCGAGTTCATCGCGTCCCTCGAAGAGAAGTCTTGACGGCGTAGCACAGTGTTCTACGCTGTTCTACAGATGCCTCGGGGCGCGCCCCGCAGGGGAAGGCCCCGAGGCTGCGCTTCTTGATAACTCCATCGACGCGAGCGCGCTCTCGACTCGGCAGACTCACCACAGCACCGACCGAGAGGAGACGCACACATGGCCGACGACAGGACGACCCTGCCCCCGGTTCGCGTGGACAAGGCGTTCAAGGAACGCCTCACCGCGTACGCCGCCTCGCAGGAACGCGACGTGTCATGGGTCATCAGGAAAGCGATCAAGGAGTACCTCGACCGGCACGAGGAGCCAGCCCTTGACCAAGATCCTGATCGGTAAGTACGAGGGGTCGATCTACGAGGAGGGCAACGGGTACACCGGAGCCCTCGAACTCGGCATCGGTCCCAACGGCAAGCGCAAGCGGCTCAAGAGGAAGGGCCGCACCAAGACCGCAGTCACCGACAAGCTCAAGAAGGCGGTCAAGGACCTTGAGGAAGGGGTGAAGCCCGATCCGCACTACTACGTGCGGAACGCGGTCACCGACTTCCTCACCGCCTTCTCCAAGAGCGGCAAGGCACCGAACACGATCGAGACCTACCGCTCCCTCATCGACAACCAGATCATCCCGTTCATCGGCGGTATCCGTCTGGAAGACCTCACGGCGGACGACGTCGAGACCTGGCTCAACGGGAGGTCAGAGCACCTGACCACGTCCTCACTGGGCATCGCTCACAGCATCCTCAAACGATCCATTCGCCGGGCCGCGCGCCGTGACAAGGTCGGCCGGAACGTCGCCGAACTGGTGGACACGCCAGAGGGCAAACCTGGCCGCCCGTCACGCTCACTCACCTTGCAACAGGCGAAAGCGGTCCTCGCCGAGGCCGCCAAGCCCAAGCATCGGCTCGGGGCGTACGTGATCCTCGCGATCGTCTCGGGTCTGCGCACCGAGGAACTCCGCAAACTCCAGTGGAGCGCCCTCGATCTCGACAAGGCCACCGTCTACGTCCTGCGTGCCGACCGGCACAAGGGCGAGACCAAGACGAAGCTGAGCCGCCGAGGGCTCGGTGTCGCCGACATGGCCGTTGAGGCTCTCCGCGCCCACAGGACTCGGCAGGCTGCGGAGAAACTCAAGGCCGGAGAGGCGTACCAGGACAACGATCTCGTCTTCTGCCAGGAGGACGGCCGTCCGTACGCCGCTCATCAGGTCCGCCGCCGCTTCCGCCATGTGCTGACGGCGGCGGGCCTGAACGCTGCGGAGTGGTGTCCGCGCGAGTTGCGGCACACCTTCGTGTCCATCATGAGCGACCAGGGCGTTCCGATCGAGAAGATCAGCGTCCTCGTCGGACACCGTGACACCAAGACCACGGAGACGGTCTACCGTCACCAGCTCCGCCCCGAGATCCGCGAAGGCGCGGAGCACATGAACGTCATCTTCGGGAGCACGGCCGACAGGTCCGCGTAGGCGTGGCTCCCCGATTGGCTCCCCTGATCAACGAACGTCGCAGGTCAGCCCCCTCACCTCGATCCCCACAAGATCGCTCCCTACCCCTCGCTTAGGGAAGGGCTGAGGACGGCTTATTCCGGGTGTCGTGCGCGTTGTTCGGGTGGAGCGGCCGGTGCCTCTCTCACCTGCGGAAGCAGGGGAGAGGACCAGAGGAGACGCCCGAAAAGGTCGAATTGGGGTGGACCAAGCCGACTTGTGCCGGTGGGGTCAGTGGCCTGACGTGGCGCAGCACTTCGTCGTGGTGGTGCTGGTCGCGCCCTTGGAGTTGGTGATGAGGGTGACGGACTTGCCCTTGGCGGTCTCGCACGAGGTGTCGGCGGACGGAGCTGTCGGGTCGTCGTCCGAGGGGGCGATGAACGGGGTGACGGCGGCCGGCGCCGGCACCTCGGCTCCTTCCGGGCCCGTGAAGACGATCGTGTCGGTGGGGTCGGAGCCGAACGAGGTGCTCTTCGCGGTGCAGGAGCCGTCGGCGGCGATGACCGCCGCTTGGGAGGACGACAGGGCGGCGTCGGCGGAGGTGATCCTGACCGAGACGCTGCTGTCGGTGAGGGAGAGCACGGCGCCCCGGCCGAGGTTCACCGCGGGGGCCGCGCCGTTCGCGCCCGGGGAGATCCTCAGGTTGGACATGGTCAGGCGGGCGCCCGGGGCCACGTCGAACATCGCCCTGACGGACTCGTCGCCCGCCCAGGTGATGGAGGCGCCGTTCCCCTCGATGGTGGTGTTCCTGGTGACGGTGGGCAGGGCGGAGTTCCTTCCCATGCGCTTGGTGAGCGTGTAGGCGCACCGGCTGCCCAGGCGGTGGTGGCCTCCGGTGCGGTAGGCCTTGGCCAGGGCCGTGACGTCGCCCACGAGGCCGCCGCAGGCCACCTGCTTGACGTCGGGCGCGCCCGACTGTTCGGCCGACGCGCTCGGCATCAGCGTCGCGGCCAGCGCCAGTGCGGCGGCCGTCGCCGCGGCGCGTGCCGCCGGGCGCGACCGGAGCGCTCTCGTCTTCGGGTCGTCACTTGCCTGGTGCATGTTCTGCCTATCTGTGGAATGGGCCTGTGCCGGTGAGAGGCGACGTCCCTACCCTGACCGGCACTCGGTGCGGTTAAACGCGCACGGAGAGTGTCGATTGGTCGATTGCGGGAGCGAGCGGAGTACCTGCCCAGAGCGCGGCGGATGCTTTCTCCGCTCCAGGCCATGATCATTCAAAGTCACTATTACTCGCTCACCGTGTTGGCTTGACTCCGATGGGTAATGAAGTTCGTGCAAGCCGACTTCGGTCCGGCAGCACCGAGAGCCGGTCCGATGCAGATACCGCAACCGCGTTGCGCGCTGTCTAACGCGGACGAGAGGGAAACAGGTACATGAAAACGCTGCACAAGCTCGCCATCGTCGGGTTCGCCACGGCCGGCCTGGCGATGACCGCTCCCGCCGCCATGGCCGGCGACACCTACCACAGCCAGGGCACCAAGGCGGCCGGGCCGGGTGGCGCCACCTCCGCCAAGGTCGTCTCCCGCGCCGTCGACGGCAAGCACGACGGCAAGTACAAGGGCAAGTACAAGGACGACGACGGCGTCTTCTACAGCAAGAAGGTCAAGACCGCCGGCCCGTACGGGGCCACGTCGTCGGGCGTGACCAGCGCTGCCGACTGACCCAGCCGGCCGTCCCCGCATGACCCTTAGGCGGTTCCGCCCTTCGCGGGGCGGAACCGCTCTATGACGTGAGCCGTTCACTCCTCCTGAAAGAGACCTCCATGAGCTTCAAGCCCGGGCGCGCCGCCCTCACCGCGTGTCTCACCGCCGGACTCGTCGTGGCGGTGCCCGCCGCGGCCCACGCCGGCGCCGAATACAGCCGTTCCTGGACGAAGGCCGACGCCGGCGGCAGCCGTCTGCACATTCGCCAGGCCTATGTCGACGAGGACGGCGCCGTCGTGTTCAGGGACTCCTACTACAGCGCGGGCCCCAACGGCGCCAGTGTCCGCCACGTTTACAGCAGGGCGCACTGACGGCCTCTTCGCACGGAACCCGGCCACGCGGAATCGTGGCCGGGTGAAACCGAATAGCCCGCCCAGCGGAAAGTCCCTTCGGTTTATCGCCGGGACACGGCCGCTGGGCGTTTCCCGTTCCCGGGGCCGTACCGTGAGGTCCGGGAAGGGGTGGTCAGATGGAGATCCGGCGGGGCGGGGACGCGGACGCGGCGGTGGTGCTCGGGATGCTCGACGGGGCCGTGGAGTGGCTGGTCGCCGACGGGCGGAGCGGGCAGTGGGGGGAGCGCCCCTGGTCGGAGGACCCGACGAAGGTCGAGCGGATCACCGCGCTGGTCGGGCGGGACGAGGTCTGGGTCGCCGAGGTCGGGGGACGCGCGGCGGGCGTCGTCGCGCTGGCCGCGGGGCCGCACGACTATGTGGAGCCCGCCGGGGAGCCCGAGGTGTACGTGACACTGCTGGTCACCGACCGGGCCTTCAAGGGGCACGGGGTCGGGGGCGCCCTGTTGCGGCACGCGGTGGAACGGGCCAGGGAGCGGGGCGTCTCGCTGGTGCGCGTCGACTGCTACGCCGGAGGTGACGGGCGGCTGGTGGAGTACTACCGGCGCAACGGGTTCGAGCCCGTCCGGCGGTTCCGGGTCGGGGAATGGCCCGGGCAGTTGCTCGCGCGGCGCGTCACCGGCTGAGGGCCCTCACGTCCTGGAGTGGCGGCGGCGGACCAGGCGGCGGGGGCGGCGGCGGGTCGGGGGCAGCCACTTGGTCCTGAACCACATCTGGATCTGGGCCCCGCCCAGCACCGAGCGGTGGATGCGCAGGTAGCCGCCGGTCGACTCCGCGGCCCGGCGGGCGATGTCCAGGCCCAGGCCCGTCGAGCCGCCTCCGCTGCGGCCCCGTTGCAGGGCCGCCCTCGGGTCGTCGATGCCGGGGCCCGCGTCCGCCACGAGGATCCCCGTGACGCCCTGGCCCTGGTGGAGGGTGACCGCGAAGTCGGTCCCCTCGGCCGTGTGGCGGAAGACGTTGCCCAGCAGGGCGTCCACCGCCGCCGCCAGTTCCGTGGCGGGCAGCGGCAGGGGGGCGGGCCGGTCCGCCCCGATGAGCTCGCAGCCGCGGCCCTCGTCCTCGGCCAGCACCGACCAGAACGACACGCGGTCGCGCAGGACCTTGGCGGCGTCGCAGCTCCCCCGGCCCGTGGGACGGCGCACCGTGCGGATGATCTGGTCCACCTCCTGCTCCAGGCGGTCCACCGCCTCCCGGGTCTGGTCGGCCACCGGGCCGTCACCGAGGGCCTCGGCGTTCAGGCGCAGGGACGCCAGGGGGGTGCGCAGGCGGTGGGACAGGTCGGCGGCCATCTCCCGTTCGGCCGCCAGCAGCTGGACCACGTGGTCGGCCATCCCGTTGAAGGCCATGGCGGCCTCCACCAGCTCCGGGGGGCCGTCGGGTTCGATGCGGGCGCTCAGGTCGCCGTCGCCGAACGAGGTCGCCGCCTCGGCCAGGCGGCGGGTCGAGCGGATCATGCGGGCGCCCAGCCGGTCGGCCACCGCCACCGAGCCCGCCACCAGGGCCGCGGCGACCGCCGTCATCACCAGCCACGCCTTCCAGACGCCCCGGGTCAGGTCGGCGGCGGGCAGGTGGACCTCCACCACGGCGTTGCGTCCGCCCTCCAGGGCCACCGGTTGCAGGAGGGCGAAGCCTCCCCGGACCCGCGCGGTGATGGAACGGCCCCGCTGGACGGCGTCGTCGAGCTGGCCCGGCACGGCGCGCGAGCCGTTGGGCGGGGGCGGCACCACCTCGCCGTCGGGCAGGTGGACCGCCATGCGGCGCTGGGCTCCGGCCTGGGTGGCGGCGATGGCCCTCTCCAGGGCGGCCGGGTCGTCGGTGACCACCAGGACGGGGCCCAGGGCGCCCGCCTGGCGTTCGGCGGCCGACACCGCCCGGTCGCGGGCGATCTCGCGGACCGTCAGCGCCAGGGGGATCAGGAACGCCAGCGCCACCATCGAGGTGACCGCCAGGGAGACCAGGACCAGGGTGCGTCTCATGCGTGCGGGTCGGCCAGCCGTACCCCCACGCCGCGGACGGTGTGCAGGTAGCGGGGCTTGGCCGCGGTCTCGCCCAGCTTGCGGCGCAGCCAGGACAGGTGGACGTCGATCGTCTGGTCGTCGCCGTAGGCCTGCCGCCACACCTCGGCGAGCAGCTCGCGCCGGGGGACGACGTGGCCGGGGCGGGCGGCCAGGTAGGCCAGCAGGTCGAACTCGCGGCGGGTCAGCTCCAGGGGCTTGCCGTCGAGCCCGGCGGTGCGGCGGTCGAGGTCGATGTGCAGGCCGCCGACGCGCAGTTCGGCGGTGGGGCCGGACCGCGCCGCGCGGCGCAGCACGGCCGACAGGCGGGCGCTGAGGTGCTCGGCCGAGAACGGCTTGATGAGGTAGTCGTCGGCCCCGGCGTTGAGCAGCCGGACGATCTCGGGTTCGTCGTCGCGGGCGGTGGCGATGATGACGGGGACGTCGGAGACGCCGCGCAGCATCTTCAGCATCTCGCCGCCGTCCAGGTCGGGCAGGCCGAGGTCGAGCACGACCACGTCGGGGGGGTCCTGGGTGACCTCGCGCAGGGCGTCCATCGCGGTACCGACGCTGCGCACCACGTGGGAGCGCGCGCTCAGCTCCCGGATCAGAGCGGTGCGGACGTTCGCGTCGTCCTCCACCACCAGAACACTCGCCATGTCGGCACCGTATGCCATGGGACGTCGCAGGCGTCGTCAATTGTCGCATCTCGCCCTGGAAAGATCAGGATAGGGCGAAAGTTCGCGCGAAGTCGGCCAGCCGGTCGGCGGCCTCGCGGCTGCGCTCCCAGGGGCGGACGATGAGGCGGTGCACGCCGAGCCGCTCCCATTCCGCAATTTCTTCTGGTCCGGAAAGCGAGTACGCATGGACCGTCAGCTCGAACGGACGGTACTCGCGGCCCGCCTCCACCCGGTAGGAACGCAGCAGCTCCAGCTGGGGGCGGACCGACTCCAGGGTGTGCGGCATGCTGATCCAGCCGTCGCCCAGCGTCGCCGCGCGCCGCAGCGCCGCCTTCGACTCCCCGCCGACCAGGATCGGCAGCCGGGGCTGGACGGGCTTGGGCTCGAAGGCCACCTCGGGGAAGTCGAAGAACTCGCCGTGGTGCTCGACGGCCGGTTCGGTCCACAGGCGGCGGGAGACGCCGATCGCCTCGTCCAGGCGGGGGCCTCGGGTCGCGAAGTCGACCCCGGCGGCGATCCACTCGCCCTCGTACCAGCCCGCTCCGACCCCGACGATCGCCCGGCCGCCGGAGACCTGGTCGAGGGTCGCGAACGCGCGGGCCGCCACGAACGGGTGCCGCAGCCCGTACAGGTACACGGCGGTGCCGAGGCGGACCCGTTCGGTGACGGCGGCGAGGGCGCACAGGTAGGCGGGCGCGTCGAACAGCGGCGTCCCGGGCCGGATGCCGGGCTTGTCGGTGCCGGGGTAGCGGGCCGTGGACAGGTCGGTGGCGAACACCAGGTGCTCGGCCAGCCACACCGACTCGAAGCCCAGGCGGTCGGCGGTGACCGCCAGCTCCCGCCAGGCGGCCGGGTGGACCAGGCCGAGGGGCACTCCGAACTTCACTGCGGCCTCCCGTAGCCGCCGCCTCCGGACGTCTCCACGACCAGGGCCTCCCCGGCGGCGAGGGGTTGGCGGGTCGCCTTGGTGCCGAGGGGTTCCAGGATCCCGTCGGCGCGGCGGCGGTAGTAGCCGCCCGCGCGTCCCGGGCCGCCGCCCGCCGCGCCCGGCGGGGGACGCAGCAGCCGGTCGCCGCGCGTGTCGACGCGGGCGTCCTCCAGCATCAGGATCACCGTGCGGGTGCCGCGGCCGCCCCGATGGCGGCCCGCGCCGCCGGAGCCGGGGATCAGCGAGACCTCCTCGACGCGGACCGGCAGCCGCGCCTCGATCGGCTCGGCCTGCGGGATGATGTTGCGGCCGCCGCCGAACAGCGCGCCGGTGGCGTCCGCGCCGTCGTGGTCCTCGCGCGCGCCCGACCCGCCGAGGTCGAACGACATGTGCAGCCACGGCCGCCGTGCCCCGCTGAGGCTGAACGCCTGGAGGATCCCCGACGCCGCCACGCCGCCGTGCTCCAGCGCCCCGGTGACCGCCGACAGGATCGCCTCCTCGGCGGCGGCGACCGTCCCGAACCGGCCCCCGCCCGGGAACGGCGGCGTGCAGTGCACGAGCGTCCCGCGCGGCATCCGCACCTCGACCGGCGCGAAGCAGCCCTCGTTCATCGGCAGCGTCGGGTCGACGAAGCAGCGGACCGCGTACATCACACCGCCGTGGGTCTGGGAGAAGCCCGCGTTGACGGGCAGCGGGACCTGCTCGTCGGTGCCGTCGAAGTCCACGGTGAGCGTCCCGGCCCCGTCGGAGACGACCGCAACGCGCACGGTGTGGCCGTCGTCGAGGGCGTACTCGCCGCGGTGCGTTCCGGCGGGGACGGCGGCCAGGCCCTCGCGCATGCGGCGTTCGGTGTCGGCGAGGTAGTCCTCGATCCCGGCGGCCAGCCCGGACGGCGTGGAGCCGGCGATGATCTCCTCCAGGCGGCGGGCGGCGACGTTCGCCCCGGCGATCAGCGCGCGCAGGTCGCCGACCAGCTTGTCGGGCGTGCGGCTGTTGGCGGCCAGCACGCGGACCAGGTCGTCCACCGGCCCGTCGGCGGTGGCGATCCGGACCGGCGGGAGCTGGAGCCCCTCCAGGTACACGTCGGTGGCGTCGGAGGCCATGCCGCCCGCCGACAGGCCCGACAGGTCCGCGACGTGGATGAGCGTCCCGGTGAAGTAGGCGGGTTCGCCGCCGACGAAGACGGGCCGGAAGACGAGCAGGTCGTTGGCGTGGATGCCGCCCTGGTAGACGTCGTTCAGCACGAACACGTCGCCCGGCCGCATCTCCGGGTACGCCCTCCGCACGAACGGCAGCGCGCTGCGCAGGCTCGCGCACTGGATCAGCGCCGTGGACAGCGAGTGCGCGACCAGGCGCCCGCGCGCGTCCAGGATCGCGGCGGCGGCGTCGGCGCCCTCCACGATGAACGTCGAGTACGCCGACCGCACCACCACGATGCTGGCCTCCTCGGCGGCCACGCACAGGGCGTTGCGGAGGATCTCGGCGGTCAGCGCGTCGGCCATGGGCCCTCCCCTCGTGCCGCTTCCAGCAGCAGCGCGCCGGTGTCGTCGGGGGCGCCGCGCCAGCCGGGTGGGACCAGCAGGGAGCACTGGGGCTCGGTGACGACGCACGGCCCGGTGACGGTCTCCCCCGGCGCCAGGCCCGCGCGGGACCGCACCGGCACCTCGTGGAACGCCCCGTCCAGCCACACCCGCCGCGCCCCGGCCGTGCCGGGCCCCGGTTCGGCGCGCGGCAGGTCGCGGGAGCCCGACGGCAGCACCGCCCGCACCCGCGCCGTGGTCACCTCGGCGGGATCGCGCAGGTCGATGCCGTAGGACTCGTGGTACCGCTTGTAGAACTCCTCGGCGGCGTGCTGCACCGTCCCCGGCGTGACCGGCCCGGCGGGCAGGTCCACGGTGAACGCGTGCGACTGCCCGACGAACCGCATCCCCACCGACCGCGTGACCTCCACGTCCGCCGGGTCGGCGGCGAGGTCGGCGAGCGCGGCGCGTTCCAGCCCGGCGAACGCCTCGGCCAGCGCGCCCAGGTTGTCGCGGCTGGCCGAGCAGGACACCAGCGACGACACCGGCGCCAGGAACGTGCGGGCGCGTTCGATCGCCAGGTCGGCGTACAGCAGCCCGACCGCCGATCCGACCCCGGCGTGCGGCGGGACGAGCACCCGGCCGATCCCGAAGCGCTCGGCCAGGCGCACGGCGTGGGTGGGGGCGGCCCCGCCGAGCGCGACGAGGGTGAAGCCGCGCGGGTCGATGCCGCGCCGCACGGTGACGACGTGGACGGCCGCGCCCATCTGCGCGTTGGCGATGTCGTGGACGGCGGCGGCGGCCCGCACGACGTCCACGCCCAGCGGTTCGGCGACGTGCGCGCGGATCGCCTCGCGCGCCCGCTCCGGCGACAGCCGGAACCCCCCGAACCCGCCGGGGTCCAGGTAGCCGAGGACGAGGTCGGCGTCGGTGACGGTGGGGAGCGCGCCGCCGCGCCCGTAGCAGGCCGGTCCGGGGTCGGCGCCGGCCGAGCGCGGTCCCACGCGCAGCGTCCCGGCGTCCACCCACGCGATCGACCCGCCGCCGGACCCGACCTCGGCCAGGTCGATCGCGGGCACCTTGATGGGGACGCCGGTGCCGGGCCGCCGCCCGCCGAAGCTGCCCTTGCCGCCCACCTGGAACTCGTGGGTGACGCCGGGGCGCCCGCCGCGCACCAGCCCCGCCTTGGCGGTGGTGCCGCCCATGTCGAAGGAGATCAGGTCGGCCAGCCCGCGCCGCGCCCCCTGCCGGGCCGCCGCGATCACCCCGGCGGCCGGGCCGGACTCGATGGTGTAGACGGCGCGGGCGGCGGCCAGCGCGGCGGGCAGCACCCCGCCCGCCGACTCCATGACGTGGACGGGCGCGGTGATCCCGATGCCGCGCAGGCGCCCGCCGAGGCGTTCCAGGTAGGAGGCCATGACGGGGCCGACGTAGGCGGACATGAGGGTGGTGGTGGCGCGTTCGTACTCCCCCATCTCGGGCCAGACCGCCGAGGACGTGACGACGGGGACGCCGCCGGGGAGCCGGGCCCGCAGGAGCGCGGCGAGGCGTTCCTCGTGGACGGGGTTGACGTAGGAGTGCAGCAGGCAGATCGCGACGGCCGCGACGCCGAGCGCGGCGATCGCGTCGGCGGTCCGGGCGGCGGCCTCCTCGTCCAGGGGCCGCAGCACCTCCCCGGTGGCGGAGATCCGCTCGGGGACGCCGAAGGTGTGCGACGGGGGCACCGGCGGCTCGGGCTGCGCGTAGGCGAGGTCGTAGCGCTCCTCCTCCACGCGCGCCCGCCGTCCGAGCTCCAGCATCGAGGTGAAGCCCTCGGTGGTCACGAACGCGACGGGCACGCCGGTGCGCTCCAGGATCACGTTGGTGGCCAGCGTCGTGGCGTGCGTGAACCGGCCGACGTCCCCCGGCGCGACCCGCGCCTCCGCGAGGACCTCCCGGACGCCGCGCAGCAGCCCCTCGGTCGGGTCGCCGGGGGTGGTGAGGGTCTTGGCGACGGTGACGCGCCCGGTGCCGTCGGTCAGGACCACGTCGGTGAACGTGCCGCCGACGTCGGTGGCGACGGTGCAGGCGGGGTCGGTGCAGGTGGGGTCCACGCGCCCTCCGAACGAAACCAACCTAGCGGCCGCTTGGTACGGTAGTGCGCATGATGCTCCAGGGCAAGGTCGCGGTGATCACCGGTGCGGGTCCCGGCCTCGGCCGCACCCTCGCCGCGCTGATGGCGCGCGAGGGCGCGGACGTGGTGGTGGCGGCGCGCGGCGCGGAGACGCTGGAGCGGATCGCCGCCGAGGTGGGGAAGGAGGGCCGCGCGGCGCTGGCCGTGCCCACCGACGTGGCCGACCCCGCCCAGGTGCGGCGCCTCGCCGACGCGGTGATCGGCCGGTTCGGCCGGGTGGACGTGCTGGTCAACGCGGCGTTCCCCGGCACGCACCGCAGGAACGTCCTCGACATGGACGACGCCTGCCTGGAGCGGTGGCGCGGGGCCGTCGAGATCGCCGCCTACGGGACGCTGCTGTGCTGCCGCCACCTCGCCCCGCACATGGTCGCGGCGGGTGGCGGCTCCATCGTCAACATCACCTCGATGTCGTCGCGCACCGGCTACGCGGGCCGCTCCGACTACGCCGCCGGGAAGGCCGCCGTCCACCTGCTGTCCCACTGCCTGGCCGACGAGCTCGGCCCGTCCGGCGTCCGCGTCAACTGCGTCGCGCCCGGCTGGATCGCCAGCGACGTCCTCGACGACTGGATGCGGGCCCGCGCGGCGGCGGAGGGGGTGACGTTCGAGGAGATCCGCGCCCGCGACGTGGCGGCGATGGCGCTGCGCCGGATCGCGACCGAGGAGGACGTCGCCCGCGCCGTCGTCTTCCTGGCCTCCGACCACGCGCGGGCGACGACGGGCGCGACCCTCGACGTGAACGGCGGACAGTTGTTCACCTAGAGGTCGTGGCCGGTGGCGTAGCGGTACGAGGCGCCGATCACGGCCTCGGCGATCCGCAGTTCCCCGTCGGTGCGGGGGCCGTAGAGCATCACCACGTTGACGGTGGGCGAGTACAGCGGATGGCGTTCGCCCCAGCCCTTGTCGACGAGCTCGCGCTGGTCCTCCTCGGCCAGGGCCATGTGCAGGCTGCCGTCGGTGTGGACGTGCGCGAACTCGGCGTTCAGCCGCGGCGGCAGCAGCACCGCGCCCGCCGGGGGCGCCGCGCCGTCCAGGAAGAAGGCCAGCGCCCCCGGTTCGGAGATCTCGCTGGGGCGGATCACGGCGTCGCGCAGGTTCTCGGTCATCCACCGCTTGAGCCGTTCACGCACCTCGTCCGGGCTGTTCTGGCTGAGCTGGACATGGGGCACCGACGGGCCGGTCCGGGGGCGTCCACCGGCGCGGACGGGAAGTGTGAGCGCGGTCATGCCGACGTCTCCCTTTCGATGGGCGGTCCTGACGAAAGGGAAGCTAACATCCTGCATATATTAAGTTCCTAGAAGATAGTGACTCTCCAGCAGGAACTGAACGGGAGGCGGCACGATGCGCGAGCCGGTGGAGGCCGTCGAGGCATGCCCGATCAGCCCGGTGGTGGACGTGGTGTTCAGCCGGTGGACGACGCCGATCCTGTGGGTGCTCAAGGAGCACGGCCGCCAGCGGTTCGTGGAGATCCAGCGGCGCCTGTCCGGCATCACGCCGAAGGTGCTCACCCAGCGGCTGCGGCAGCTGGAGCGCGACGGCCTCGTCATCCGCTCGTACCACGCGGAGATCCCGCCCCGGGTGGAGTACGAGATCAGCGATCTGGGGCGGACCCTCGGCCCGGTCTTCTCCGTGCTGACCGAGTGGTCCGACGCCCACCTGGCGAACGTGGAGGCGGCCCGCCGCGCCTACGACGAGGCCGACCGGCGGGTCCGCTGAGGCGCCGGTGGCACGCCCTCAGCGCCCGCGACCGCCGCGAACACCGTCCCGGTCCGCCCGTCAAGCCAGTGAACAGTGCGTGACCTCTAGCGGCCGGACCTGTTGTCAATCGCGGAACGTGAATTACCTTCGGCGCTTGTGACCCAACTGAATCGCCGTGACGCACTGAAGATCGGCGGCGCGGGGCTGGTGACGGCCGCCGCCCTCCCCGGCGTCGCGCACGCCGCCCCCTCCCCCTTCTTCCGGCACGGCGTCGCCTCCGGCGACCCGCTCCCCGACGGGGTCGTCCTGTGGACGCGGGTGACGCCGACCGCCGACTCGCTCCCCGGCTCCGGCAACGGCCCCCGCACCTCGGTGACCTGGCAGGTCGCCACCGACGCGGACTTCCGCCAGATCGTGCGCTCGGGGTCGTCGGCCACCGGCCCCGAGCGCGACCACACCGTCAAGGTGGACGTGCGCGGCCTCGCCCCGGGCACCGCCTACCACTACCGGTTCGTGCTGGACGGCGTCGCCTCCCCGGCCGGCCGCACCCGCACCGCGCCCGCCCCCGACACCGACGTGACGTCGTTGAGGTTCGGCGTCGTGTCGTGCTCGAACTGGGAGGCCGGCTACTTCGCCTCCTACCGCCACCTGGCGGCGCGCGACGACCTGTTCGGCGTCATCCACCTGGGCGACTACCTCTACGAGTACGGCACCGGCGGGTTCCCCGGGGACGGCGGGGTGGTGCGCCAGCACGCGCCCGCCCACGAGATCCTCACGCTCGCCGACTACCGGCAGCGGCACGCGCTCTACAAGACCGACCCCGACCTCCAGGCGCTGCACGCCGCCCGCCCCTGGATGGTGATCTGGGACGACCACGAGATCGCCAACGACCAGTGGTCGGGCGGCGCGGAGAACCACGACCCGGCGACCGAGGGCCCCTACGCCGCCCGCCGGGCCGCCGCGCACCGCGCCTACGCCGAGTGGATGCCGGTCCGGTTCGGCCCGGACGAGCGCATCTACCGCGCGCTGCGGTTCGGGCGGCTGGCCGACCTGGTCCTGCTCGACCTGCGCAGCTACCGGTCCAGGCAGGTCACCGGGGTCGCCGTGGACGACCCGGCGCGCACCATCACCGGCGACGCGCAGATGGCGTGGCTGAAGGACGAGCTGTCGGGGAGCCGCGCCCGCTGGCGGCTGGTCGGCAACTCCGTGATGATCAGTCCGGTCGCGATCGGCGCGGTCGCCGCCGACGTGCTCGGCCCGCTGGCCCGGCTGCTGGGCATCCCCTCCGGCGGCATCGCCGTGAACGCCGACCAGTGGGACGGCTACACCGCCGACCGCAAGGAGTTGCTCGGCCACCTGCACGACAACAAGATCACCAACACGGTGTTCCTGACCGGCGACATCCACACCAGCTGGGCCAACGACGTTCCGCTGCACGCCGCCCGCTACCCCGGCGTCCCCTCGGTCGCCACCGAGTTCGTCGTCCCGTCGGTGACCAGCGACAACATCGACGACTTCCTGAAGGTCCCGCCGCGCACCGTCTCGCTGGCCGCCGAGGCCGTCCTGTCCGCGACCAACCCGCACGTCCGCTGGTCGGAACTGGACTCCCACGGCTTCGGCGTGCTCGACCTGCGCCGCGAGCGGGCCCGGATGGACTGGTTCTTCGTGTCGGACCGGACCCGCCGCGACGCCACCGCCGCGCGGGCGGCCACGTTCACCACGGCGTCGGGCTCGCAGCGCCTCACCCGCTCCTGGCTCTGACCCCCGGGCCTAGCGCAGGTGGGAGGCGCCCGCCCCCCGGGAGGCCCCGGTCACCAGCACGCCTCGTGAGGTCATGCGCTCAGCCGGAGAAGACGAAGCGCCGGTAGGCCCACCAGCGGAACAGCATCGCCAGCAACGTGCCCAGCAGCATGCTGCTGACGAAGTCCGCCAGCTCCTGGACCAGATGGCCCACCGCCGGGTGCTCCAGTCCCAGCACGTAGCGCGAGATCCACAGCGGGACGGCGTTGATGCCCATCGACACCGCGTTGACCAGCACGAACACCGAGAACTCGCCCCGGCGGCGCTCGGTCTTCACCCGGAACGCCCAGCGGCGCTGCATCAGGTAGGACAGCACGGTCGCGAACGCGGTGGCGATCAGGAACGCGGTGACCGGCTTGTGCTCCAGCACGGTGAACTTCAGCGCGTAGTTGATCGCCATCGTCACGACGAAGCACAGGCCGCCGGTGAGCCCGAACTTCACCAGCACCCGGTTCTTCACCAGAATCGGGCGGACGGGTTCGGGGACCTTGTCAAGGACGGCTTGGGCGGCGGTCGGCATGCCGGAACCCTACCCGTGATCTTGCTATGAAAGGTCCAAGTCCGACATTCCGCCCCGGCGGGAGGTCAGCGGGCGGGCATGACGAACATCGCCGTCGCCTCCACCGTCGTCCTCCCGTCGGGGGCGGCGATCGAGGCGTCCACCCAGGTCTTGCGGCCCTCGACGCGCGCGACGCGCGCCTCGGCGGTCAGCGGGACGCCGTAGGGGGTGGGGCGGCGGTAGCGCAGGTCGAGGGTGGCGGTCATGCCGGGGGTGCCGTTGGCGGCGGCCGCCACGCCGAGCAGCTGGTCGAGGATCATCGCCGACACTCCGCCGTGCACGAACGTCGGCGGTCCCTCGTACACGCCGCCGAGCGTGAACGCCGCGCGGGCCCCGCCGCCGGGCAGCGGCTCGATGTCCACCGGCGGGGCGATCGGGTTGAGGGGGCCGCTGACCGGGCTGGCCAGCGCGCGGCCGGTGCCGTCGTGGGAGCCGATCGGGGGCGCCTCGCCCCGAACGGCCGACAGCCGGTCGGTCAACGCGGCGACCTCGGCGGACACGGCGGCGATCTCGTCGGCCGGGACGCGGGTGTGCACCACCGCGTCGGTCAGCGCCCGGACCCGCGCGGCGAGGTCGGCGAGCGCGGCGACCTGGTCGTCCGCCAGGGTGCGTTCGGCCAGGATCCGCCGGTCCCACGCCTCGTGGATCCGGTTGCGCCGCGTCGGATCCGCCGTCCCGGCCTCGCTCATGTGCCCTCCCGCAGTTGACCGAACCCGATTCTAAGCAGTGCCGGTCACCAGTGGACGACCTCCAGCGGGCCCAGCTCGCCGAGGGTGACGCGGTCCCGCTCGGCCAGCGCGCGGATCACCGACACCGCCTCGTCGGGGGTGACGTGGCGGCCGTGGGAGCGGCGCGCGGCCCCGTCGGGGGTCTCCATCCACAGCCGCGGGCCCGGCTCCCAGACCGCCTGCGCCACCGCGCCCGACGCTCCGGCGCACACCAGGAAGCTGCCCGGCACCGGGACCAGGTCGTACAGCACGCCCCGGCACGCCGCGAACGACATCGGCTGCTCCTCTTCGGAACGTTCCCGCGCCTCGTCGTGGAACGACACCGTGAGCGGGCCGCGCTCCGCCTCCGGCGCGCCGGGCCACCGGTCCAGCCGCCCGTAGCGGCGCCGCCGCCAGGTCAGCGGCAGCCACAGGTCGCCGTCGCGCGGCACCGGGGCCGCCAGCCCGCGCCCGGTCAGCGCCGCCGCCACCTCCCCGGCGATCGCGGCCGGGTCCCCGGCGAG
>NZ_BCQR01000162.1 GCF_001552175.1 Actinomadura kijaniata NBRC 14229 | reverse complement strand
TCGTCTTCGGCGGCGTGTCGGCCGCGTCGGTCCTCGGCGTCCCGGCCGGAACGCTGCTGGCCGACGTCGCGGGCTGGCGGGCGGCGTTCGCCGGGGCCGGCGCGCTGGGGGCGGCGGCCGTGGTGCTGCTGCTGGTCCTGGTGCCGCCGCTGCCCTCCCGGCGTGCCGGGGACTGGCGCGACGCGCCCCGGCTGCTGCGCGGCACGCCCGCCGTCCGGGCCGGGGCGGCCATCACGTTCCTGCTGGTCACCGCGCACTTCACGGCCTACACGTTCGTCCGCCCGCTGCTGGAGCGGGTGGCGGAGGTCGACGGCCGCTGGATCGGCCCGCTGCTGCTGGCCTACGGGGCGGCGGGCATGGCCGGGAACTTCGCGGCGGGCGCGGCCCTCACCCGGGACGTGCCCCGCACGGTCCTGGCGATCGCGGTCGCGCTGGCGGCGGTCCCGCCGCTGTTCGCGCTCGCCGGCACCGCCCCGGCGTCGGGCGCGGTCCTGGTCGTGCTGTGGGGCCTGGCCTACGGCGGGGTCTCGGTGAGCCTCCAGACGTGGATGCTGCGGGCCGCGCCCGACGACGCCGAGGCCGCCTCGTCGCTGCTGGTCATGGCGTTCAACCTGGCGATCGCCCTCGGTGCCCTGGCGGGCGGCCGGGTGGCGGACGCCTTCCCCCTCACCGGCGTGCTGTGGACGGCGGGCCTGCTCGCCCTCCCCGCCGCGCTGGTGGTCCTCACCACGAAGAGAAAGTAGGAGAACCATGTTCCCCACCATCGTCAACCCCGACGGCCTGCACGACCCGACGCCGTTCGGCTACAGCCACGTCGCCGTCGCCTCCGGCGAGCTGGTGTTCGTCGCCGGGCAGTACGCCTCCGACGGCGACGGCGGGGTCGCCGCGGACGACTTCGCCGAGCAGGTCCGCATCGCGTTCGGCCACCTGCGCACCGCGCTGGCGGCGGTCGGGCTGGACTACGAGCACGTGGTCCAGTTGCGCACCCACATCGTGGACCACGATCTGGACAAGCTCGCGGTCCTCGGCGAGGCCATCGCCGGGATCTGGGGCGACCGTCCGCCGACGCAGACGCTGTCGGGCGTCGCGCGCCTGGCCCTGCCGGGCATGCTCTTCGAGGTGGACGCCGTCGCCGTCCGCCCCTAGGCCGTGTTTCAAAAGCCCTGGCCTACGGCGCTCGCCCTGGGGGCTCGCGCCTTACCAGGTCTTGGCGAGCGCGACATCGCTTCGCGATCTGACCTGCGGGCCCTCGCCTTCGGCGTTGGCCCCGCAGGTCAGGTGACGCGCTCGCGTGCGTGGCTGAGGCCCCCCTTTGAAACAGGCCCTAGCCGTGTTCCAAAGCCCTGGCCCGCGGTGCTCGGCGAGCGCGTGACTTGCGGGTCAGGTCACGTGCTCGTGCGCGTGGCTGAGGCCCCTTTGGAACAAGCCCTGGCCCGTCCTTGGCGGGGAGGTCGGCGCCCGTCCGGTCCGCGGGCCGGACGGGTCGCCGCCGTCGGGTCGCCGGTACCTGCGCCCGTGAAGATCCTGCTCCCGCGCCACATCCAAGTCAATTCTCGGGTTTTGTTGGAGTTCCCCAAGGTCTAGCTTGGGGATATGACGTTGGACGACCTTCGGGTGTTCGTGGCCGTCTGCGAGACGGGGAACCTCAGCGCCGTGGCGCGGGAGCTGTCGTGCAGCCAGTCGGCGGTCAGCCAGCACGTGAAGCGGCTGGAACGCGAGACCGGCCTGGCCCTGCTGGAGCGCCGTCCGCGCGGCGTCGCACCCACCGGGGCCGGGCGCATCCTGTACCGGGCGGCCGCCGAGGGCCTGGCCGGGCTGGGCGAGGCGCTGCGGCAGCTCGACGACCTGCGCGCCGGGGCCGGCGGAACGGTCCGGATCGCCACCGGCGCGACGACCGTGCGGCACTTCATGGCGGGGGGCGTGGCGGCGTTCCGGGCGCGGCGCCCCCAGGTGGCGCTGCGGTTCCACACGGCCGGGTCCAGCAGGCGGTGCCTGGAGGCCGTCCGGACGCACGAGGCGGACCTGGCCTGGGTCACGATCGGCCCGGAGATGGACGGGGTCGAGCAGCGCCCGTCGTGCGAGCTGCCCTGGGTGCTGGCGGCGCGGGCCGACGCCCCGCTGGCGCGCCGGGAGAGCGTGTCGCCGGCCGAGCTGGCCGGGGTGCGGCACATCGAGCTGCCCGCGCACTCCACGTCGCGGCTGCACCTGGAGGGGCACCTGGAACGGCACGGGGTGCGGCTGGACTCCAGCACCAGCGTCGCCGACTGGGACACCGCGCTGCTGCTGGTCGAGCTGGGGCTCGGGCACGCGATCCTGCCCGCGCTGCCGGGATGGGGCGGCGGGGGCGTCGTGCGGCTCGTCCCGATCCCGGAGCTGCCGCCGCTGCGGGCCGGGTGGGCGGCGCGGCAATGGTCCGCTCTCAGCCCCGCGGCGCTCGAATTCGCCGAGACCGTCGTGGCGCACCTGTCGGACGTGTGAGGATCGGCGGGTGCGGATCCTGACATGGAACCTGTGGTGGCGGTTCGGTCCGTGGCGGGAGCGCCGCGCGGCGATCGGGAGGGTCCTCGGCGACGCGGCCCCCGACATCGTCGGGCTCCAGGAGGTCTGGGGCGGCGACGGCGAGAACCTGGCCGGATCGCTGGCCGACGAGCTCGGCATGCACTGGGCGTGGTCGCCGTTCGGCCGCCCCGGCCGCTGGGGCGAGCGCACCGGCGAGACCGGGTTCGACGTCGGGGTCGCGGTGCTCAGCCGGTGGCCCATCGCCGAGACCGACGTGCTGCGGCTGCCCGCGCCCGGCGGGCACGACGACGGCCGCACCGCGCTGTACGCGCTGGTGGACGCGCCCGCCTGCCCCGTCCCCTTCTTCACCACGCACCTGAACTCCGCGCCGCACGAGTCGGCGGTGCGGTGCGCGCAGGCGCGGGCGCTGGCGGAGTTCGTGGCGGCCCGGCAGGGCGGGTCGTCGTTCCCGCCGGTGGTGACCGGCGACCTGAACGCCTGGCCCGACTCCGACGAGGTCCGGCTGCTGGGCGGCTACAAGACCGCCCCGGCCGTTCCGGGGATGTTCCTGCTGGACGCCTGGGAGATGGCCGACCCCGGCGCGCCGGCGGTCACCTGGGACCGCGCCAACCCCTACGTGGCGGCGGGCAACCCGAGCGTGCGGATCGACTACGTCCTGGTCGGCGAGCCCGGCCCCGGCGGCCTCGGGCACGTGCGGTCGGCGCGCCGGGTCGGGGACGGTCCGGTCGACGGCGTGTGGCCGTCCGACCACGCCGCCGTTCTCGCCGACATCGCCGGTCACTCCACCACGAAGACGTGACCGGTGCGGCCGCCCTCGACGGAGCGCACGTACGCCAGCGCCGCGCGCCGCACCGGAACGGCCTCGTAGCCGGCGAACGTGCTCTCGTAGGCGTCCATCGCCTCGGCGAACACGGTCGCGCTGACGGCGTTGACGCGCTGGCGGTGCGGCAGTTCGATCGCGGCGGCCCGCACGAACGCCTCCAGCGCGCCGTTGGCGAGCGCGGCCATGCTCCCGGTGGGCAGCGGATCGCGCGCGAGCACCCCGCTCACCAGCGTGAACGACCCCTCCTCGGCGATCCGCCCGGCGCCCTGCCGCACGAGTTCGACCTGTCCGAAGACCTTGTCGCCCAGCGCGCCGCGCACGTCCGGCGCCGTCAGGTCCCTGAACGGCTTCCACGGCACCCACCCGGCGGCGACCGCGACGGCGTCCAGCGGCCCGGCCCGGTCGTACATGGCGGTGATCGAGTCGGGGTCGGTGATGTCCACGGCGATCCCCGGGTCCCGGCGCGAGGCCGTGACGACCTTGTGGCCGCGCTCCTCCAGCACCTCACGCACGCTCCGGCCCAGCAGTCCCGTCGCTCCCACGAGCAGAATCCTCATGACCCGACTGTCGCCGACGCGCGTTCGTTAAGTCCAGCTACTTGAACTTCACAGCCTTTTAAGCTGTTCTCATGCTCGATGTGAAGCGCCTGGTCCTGCTGCGCGATCTGGCCGAACACGGCACCGTCACCGCCGTCGCCGAACTGCACCGGGTCACCCCGTCGGCGGTCTCCCAGCAGTTGCGCGCGCTGGAGGAGGAGGCCGGGGCCGTGCTGCTGCACCGCGAGGGCCGGACCGTCCGGCTCACCGCCGCCGGGCACGCCCTGGCCGCGCGCTGCGAGGACGTGCTGACGGCGCTGGAGGGCGCGCAGGGCGCGGTGCGGGCGCTGGACGGGCGGGTCGCCGGGGACCTGCGCGTCGGATGCGCGCCGAGCGCGCTGGAGCCGGTCGCCGCGCCGCTGGTGGCCGAACTCGCGCGCCGCCACCCCGGCCTGCGCCCGCACCTGGTGGAGGACGAGCCGGAGACCGCGCTGCCGCGCCTGCGGCGGCGCGACCTCGATCTGGTGATCGGCTACCGGTACCGGGACCTCGGCACCCCGCTCCCGCCCGGGGTGGCCGCGCACCGGCTGTTCGACGACCCGCTCGTGGTGGCCGTCCCCGAACGGCTGCGCGCGGCGGTCGAGCGCGACGGCCTCGGGGCCCTGGCGGACGAGCCGTGGATCAGCGCGCCGGAGCCGAGCGCCTGCCGCATCGTGCTGCTGCACGCCTGCCGGACGGCCGGGTTCGGCCCGGCGATCCGGCACGAGCTGGCCAACCTGCGCGCCGCGCTCCCGCTGGTCGCGGCGGGGCTGGGCGTGACGATCCTGCCCGCGCTGATGACCGGCTCCCCGCCGCCGGGGGTGGCGCTGCTGCCCTCGCCGGGCCGGGGCCGGGTGGTCGAGGCCGTCGTGCGGGCGGGCGGGGCCGGGCACCCCGCCGTCGCCGCCGCGCTGGCGGCGCTGCGTGGTCGGGGGAGCGGTCGAGGGAGCGGTTGAAGGGAGCGCGCCGGCGGCGGAAGGTAGGGGAATGGATCTCTCAGCGGACGATCTGGCCGACCGGCTCGCCGCGGGCGGGAGGCTCGTCGACGAGCGCTGGCGCGAGGGGCTGCGCGCGGTCCCCCGGCACCTGTTCGTCCCCGAACGCGCGGCGGTCGTGCCCGACCGACCGCGTTACGAGCCGTTCGACATCGACCGGAGCGCCGATCCCGACGCCTGGCTGCGCGCCGTCTACGACGACACCGCGATCGCCGCGCAGACCGACGGGAGCGGCGTGTGGACCAGCTCGTGCTCCGCCCCCGCCATCGTGGTGATCTTCCTTCAGGAGCTGCGGCCGCTGGAACACCACCGCGTGCTGGAGGTCGGCACCGGGACCGGCTGGACCGCCGGGCTGCTGGCCTGGCGGGTCGGCGGGCGCAACGTCGTCTCCGTCGAGATCGATCCGGAGCTGTCGCGGCGGGCCGCCGACAACCTGCGCGCGGCGGGGTTCGCGCCGAGCCTGGTGGTCGGGGACGGGGCCGAGGGGTTCGCCGAGGGCGCGCCGTACGACCGCGTCCACGTCACCTGCGGGGTGGAGCGCGTCCCGCGGGCGTGGCTGGAGCAGACCCGGCCGGGCGGCGTGATCGTGATGCCGTGGTCGCCCGCCTGGGGCATGGGGCACGTGGCCCGGCTGACCGTCGCGAACGGCACGGCCGTGGGGCGGCTCACCGGCCCCGCCGGGTTCATGATGCTGCGGTCCCAGCGCCGCGCGTTCGGCGCGCCGCCGCGGGCCGCCGAGCAGTCCGCCGAGGCAGACCGGTCGCGCACCCGGCTGGATCCGAGGGTGCTGCTCGGCCAGTCCCCCGGCGCGGAGATCGCCGTCGCGGCGCTGGCGCCGGGCGCCCGCGCGCACGTGGAGACCGGGCCGGGCGGCGTCGCCCGGCTGTGGGCGATCGACGACGGGCCCGGCGGGACGGCGTGGGCGGCGGCGGACTTCGAGCCGGGCGCGGACGCGTTCCCCGTCCGGCAGTACGGCGCGCGGCGGCTGTGGGACGAGGTGGAGGCCGCCTACCTGCGGTGGGTCGAGTGGGGGCAGCCGGACCGCGAACGCTACGGGCTGACCGTCACGCCGGACGGGCAGCGCGTCTGGCTGGACCGGCCGGACCGGATCCTCGCCCGGACATGACAGCGCCCCCGGCCGCCGGCCGGGGGCGGGGCGTCACGGTGTTCAGACCTGGGCCTGGAACATCCAGTGCTGCTTCTCCAGCTCGGCGGTGATGCCGATCAGGAGGTCCTGGGTCACGGGGTCCGGCTCGTCGGTGGCCGCGACGCGCTCGCGGAACCGCGCGATGACCTGGCCGAGCAGATCGGCGATCTGCGCCACGACCTTGTCGTCGCCCAGGTAGCCGGGATCCAGCTGCGGCAACTGGGTGCGGTCGGCGACCGTGCGGGACCGCCCGTCGGGGTTCACGCCGATCGCGACGGCGCGCTCGGCGACGTCGTCGGCCGAGGCACGGGCCAGGTCCACGACCTCGTCCAGGTGCTCGTGCACGACCTTGAAGTTCCGGCCGATCAGGTTCCAGTGGGCCTGCTTGGCGGTCAGCGACAGGTCCAGCAGGTCGATCAGAGCCCCCTGCAGCGCCTCCCCGGCGACCTTGCGGTCAGCGTCGCCGAGCGGGCTCTTGATCTCCGCCATTGTCGGGCTCCCTCCACGTCGTTTCGGTGTATCCGTGACAACGTGGAAACCTCCCCGGGCATGCCGTTTCCACACGTGAGAGCCACCACACCGGCCTTCGGGCGGCCAGGAAAGCATCAAGCGGCCGCGCGCGTGCGCGACCGCCTGCCCCGCCCGCACGGCGGGTATCGGCGCCGACCCCCGGGGGAGGGCCGAAGATCAGGCCGCGACCATGTCGGCGCGGAACTCTCCGGCGATCTCCTCCGGCGTGGCCGGGATGCTCTCGGACGTGATGCGCTCGTGCTCCGGAGGCGCACCGGCCAGGACGGGCTCGTGCTGCAGCTCGGCGAGGGCCAGGGCGTCCGCGACCTCCCGCAGCACGTGCGAGAGCGGCACCCCCAGCGCCTTGCAGATCGAAGCGAGCAGCTCCGACGACGCTTCCTTCTGCCCTCGTTCGACCTCGGAGAGGTACCCGAGGGAAACCCGTGCCGCCGCGGACACCTCGCGGAGGGTGCGTCCCTGGCGCAGCCGCAGCTGCCGCAGTACGTCACCGAGCAGCTGGCGAAGCAGGACCAATGTCTCGCTCCCTCCCTCAGTTCGGACCATCTGCCGGTTCCACCGTACCCGGCTTGACGGCGGCCATGGCAGACCGTTGATTTCGTGTTCGCTCGGAACGTAACGCTGTAATCATCCCGGCTCTTCCCGATCTTTCTCCGCGACGGCCGTCGCGGACGGCGTCTCCAGCCCCAGGAGAACGCGTCGTAGCAGGTCAAGAGCGTGAACAACGGTCATCCGGCGGATGACCGGCCGGATCTCGGGACCGGTGCCGGGCACGGGAAGTAGCGGAGCGGACACGAACAGTTCCCTGCCAGGTCCGGCCACACCGATGTAGACCGTTCCGACTTCCTTGCCGTCCTGCGGCTCGGGACCGGCCACCCCGGTGACCGCGAGGCCGTAGTCGGCCCCCATGCGCTCCCGGACACCGACGGCCATCGCGGCGGCGACGTCCGGGTGGACGGCGCCGTGCACGTTCAGCAGGTCCCCGGGAACGCCGAGCTGCGCGTGCTTCTGCTCGGTCGCGTAGGTGACCATGCCGCCGACGTAGACGGCCGAGGAGCCGGGGACCCCGGTCAGGTCCGCGCCGATCAGACCGCCGGTCAGCGACTCGGCGGTGGCGACGGTCTGCGAGCGTTCCAGCAGCAGCCGCTGCACGACCTGCGCCAGGGACTCCTCGTCGGCCCCGTACAGGTCCGCGCCCAGCAGCGTCCGGGCGCGTCCCTCGGCCTCGGTCAGCAGCGCCTGGGCGTCGTCCCCGGTGGCGGTGATGCGGACCCGCACCTCGGCGGGCTCGGGCAGGTAGGCCAGGCCGACCCCGGGCATGCCCTCGACGGGCGCGAGCCGGGCGGCCACGACCGACTCCCAGACGGTGGCGGTGCGCAGGGTGCGGCGGGCCACCTGGGGAAGCCCGGCGCGGGCGGCCAGCTCGGGCAGCACGACCTCGTCCATGATGGTCCGCATCTCGAACGGGACCCCCGGCAGCGCGTACACGACACCGCCGCCGACCTCCACGCGCAGACCGGGAGCGCTGCCGGAGGAGTTCGGCAGCAGGGTCGCACCCTCCGGAACCTCGGCCATGCGCAGGGCCATCGGCTGGAGCTCCCTCTCCGCCCGCGCCGCGCGGTCGCGCAGCCGCTGCTCCAGGACCTGGTCGCGGCGCAGGGGGACGCCCGCCGCCTTGGCCAGCGCGTCGCGGGTGAGGTCGTCGGAGGTGGGTCCCAGCCCGCCGGTGGTGATGACCGCGTCGGCGCGCCCCAGCGCGTCGAGGACGGCCTCGCTGATGACGTCCAGCTCGTCACCGACCACCAGGCTGCGGGTGACCGTCACACCGTGGTCGGCGAGCCGCCGGCCGATCCAGGCGGCGTTCCCGTTGACCGTGTCGCCGATCAGAAGTTCGTCGCCGATCGTGAGCAGTTCGACCCGCACCCGTTCCCCCTCGTTCGCTCCGTGCCCCGACCCTACTTCGCCAGCCGCCGCAGGACGGCCCCGCAGCGGCGGGCGTAGGCCCGCTGCATCACCGGCACCAGCGGGCCCGCCGCCCGTCCCAGGCGCGAGGCGGGCCTGCTGAACGCGGTGACGGCCAGCCACACCACGTCCTCGTCGTCCCACTCCAGCAGGAACGCCTCCTCACCGACCGCCGGATGCCCCCTGAGCGTCCCGTAGGCCCAGCCCGAGCGGCGCTCCTCGTCCACGGTCCAGACGACACGACAGGGCGCCTTCAGCCGCAGCGGGCCGACCCCGAGGCCGATCTCCACCCCCACCCCTACCGCGGCACGCGGCGCGGTGGCGTTCACGCGCGCGGGAATGGCGCGATGCATCCAGAACTCGTGCAGAGCGTCAGCGGCGTTCCGGAACACCCCCGCGCCCTCCCCCACGGGCACCCGCACCCGCAGATGCGAGTACCCGTCCGGCAACGGTCCGTCCTTGGTCGCGCCCACCTCGGGATAGGTGAAGTCGTTCACAGGCTTTCCTCCTTCAGCCGATGCCAGGCCAACATGCCGCACACTCCGAACCCGAACGCGTTCCCCACCCCGTGCGTGGCGACCATCCAGCCCAGCGAGGGATGCGGCAGCCCCGTGGCCTCTCCCAGAGCCCAACTCAACGCCAACAGCATCGTGGCGCCCAACACGCCCCCGGCGACGACGGCCAACGGCCCGCCCCGCACCAGCACCGCCGCCACCGTCCACATCCCGCATGTCAGCACCACTGCCCCGGCGAACTCCACCCACTCACCGAGGAAGTAGCCGACCAGCACCAGCAGGGTCCCGGCGGGAACGGCGAGTGCCGCGACCATCGTGGCCCGCCCGGGTTCGCCCCGCGCCACCAGACCCGCGACCAGCGCGGCGGCGAACCCCGCGAAGTGGAAGTGCGCCACGGTCAGCGACAGGATCGTCAACGAGAAGCCGAACAGCTCCGCCCCGCCGCGTTCGGCGACCAGCGCCGTCGCCGCGACCGCCGGGGAGGCCAGCGCCGTGGCCACAGCGACCCGTACGGGCGTCACACGCCGCAACCGGGGAAGGGCGAGCAGCGCCGGCGGGACGGCCCCCAGCGCGTACACCAGGGCCGGCAGGACCGCAGCGGGCCCCCGCGGCAGCCACAGCGACACCGCACCCGCCGCAGCCCCCACCAGCCAAAGCCGACGCACCACCTCGGGAACGTCGACAAGACGCAGCCCGAGCGGCACCACGACCAGCATCCCGGTCACGACGACGACGTTCACCAGCGCGATCACGGCGCCCCCATTTTTTGAACGCGTTCAGACAAGGGCGACGCTACGCGACTTGAACAAGTTCAAAAAGAGCGGCCGGTCCAATGTGACCGGCCTCATGGCGAAGGCGAACAGATCCCCCAGGACCCGGACGTCAACGATCATCCCCGGCACGCGCGATCGAAGGGGGCGCAGGGGGACGGAGTCCCCCGACGGGGGTGGAAGGGGGGCTGGGGGTTCGGCCCCCCAGGCGAGCACAACCGCTTTCGCCGCAGCTCCGCGCAGACCACTGGTGATATCGGGGGTCTAACCCAGACCCGCCAACTCCCGTCAGGCCGTGGCGCGGCCTGTTTTGCGCATCCGCCAGGCCTGGAGGACGTAGTCGGCGCCCGTCACCAGGGTGACGACCAGGGCCGCCGCCATGAAGCCCCAGCGCAGGGGGTCCAGGGGGCCCGGCAGGATGTACAGGCCGATCGCCAGGATCTGGAGGGTCGTCTTCAGCTTGCCGCCCTTGCTGGCCGGGATCACCCCGTAGCGGATCACCACGAACCGCATCAGCGTGATGCCGATCTCCCGGACCAGGATGGCGATGGTCACCCACCACCACAGCTCGCCCAGCACCGACAGGCTGATCAGGGCGGCGCCGGTCAGGGCCTTGTCGGCGATCGGGTCGGCGATCTTGCCGAAGTCGGTGACCAGGCCCCGGCTGCGGGCCAGGTCACCGTCGATCTTGTCGGTGATGGAGGCGACCGCGAACACCGCGAACGCCGACAGCCGCCAGGCCGTGCCCTCCTGGAACAGCAGCCAGACGAACAGCGGGACCAGGGCGATCCGCAGCATCGTCAGGGCGTTGGCGATGTTGTACAGGCTCACCGTCGGGGGCGGCTCCGGCGTGCCCGCGGTCATGGCACGTCCGCGATGAGGTCCACGCCGTCGCTGTCGACGACGGTGGCGCGGACGATGTCGCCGATCGCCAGTCCCTCCCCGCGTACCAGCACCGTGCCGTCCACCTCGGGGGCCTGGAACTCCGCCCGTCCCTCGAACCGCCCGTCGTGCTCGGTCTTCTCCTCGACGAGAACGTTGATCTCGGTGCCGATGCGGTCCTCGGCGCGCTGGGCGGTGAGCTCCTCGGCCAGCGCCGACAGCTCCTCCACCCGGCGGGCCACCTCGGCGGGGTCGAGCTTGCCGTCCAGGGTGGCGGCCTCGGTGCCGTCCTCGTCGGAGTAGCCGAACACGCCGATCGCGTCCATGCGCGCCGCGGTCAGGAACGCCGCCAGCTCCTCGAAGTCCTCCTCGGTCTCGCCCGGGAAGCCGACGATGAAGTTGGACCGGACGCCCGCCTCGGGGGACAGCTCGCGGACCCGCTCCAGCAGTTCCAGGAAGCGTTCGCGGTCGCCGAAGCGGCGCATGCGGCGCAGCACGGGGCCGGAGGCGTGCTGGAAGGACAGGTCGAAGTAGGGGACCACGCCCTCGGTCCCGCAGATCACCTCGATCAGGCCGGGGCGGGTCTCGGCGGGCTGCAGGTAGCTGACGCGGACGCGTTCGACGCCCTCCACGGCCGCGAGCCGGGGCAGCAGCTTCTCCAGGGCCCGCAGGTCGCCCAGGTCCTTGCCGTAGGAGGTGGAGTTCTCCGAGACCAGGACGAGTTCGCGCACGTCGTGTCCGGCCAGCCAGCGGGCCTCCGCGAGGACCTCCTCGGGGTCGCGCGAGACGTACGCGCCGCGGAACGCCGGGATCGCGCAGAACGTGCAGCGGCGGTCGCAGCCCGAGGCCAGCTTCAGCGGGGCCACCGGGCCGCCGCCGAGGCGGCGGCGCAGCACGCGCGGGCCCGAGGCGGGGGCGACGCCCTCCGGCAGTTCCTCGGACCGGTCCCCGGACGCGCCGGCGTGGCCGGGGATGGCGACGTTCGCCGCCGACGCCGAACGCTCCACCGGGCTGATCGGCAGCAGCCTGCGCCGGTCGCGGGGCGTGTGCGCGGCGTGGCGGCGGCCCTCCAGCACGTCGTCGAGGCGCTCGGCGATGTTCGCATAGTCGTCGAAGCTGATCACCGCGTCGGCCTCGGGCAGCGCCTCGGCCAGCTCGGCGCCGTACCGCTCGGCCATGCATCCGGCGGCGATGACCTTGGCGCCGGAGTCGTGGGCGGCCAGCAGCGTGTCGATGGAGTCCTTCTTGGCCGCCTCGATGAAGCCGCAGGTGTTCACCACCACCACGTCGGCGCCCTCGGCGGAGTCGGAAAGGGCCCATCCCGCGCCCTCCATGCGGGCGGCGAGCTCTTCGGAGTCGACCTCGTTGCGGGCGCATCCGAGCGTCACGAGGGAGACCGTACGGCGTGTGGACATGCCTCTAAAGGTAATGGGCTCCGGCGAGCACGCCGACCATCCCGCCCTGATCAGCCTCTGATCAGGCCCTGACCAGGCCCTGGGGCGTGAACACCAGCCGCGTCATGCGCGCCTCGTCGCGCGGCGCGCCCAGGTACTCGCCGTTGACCGTCAGCCGCACCCCGGAGGCGTTGCCGACCACGACCACCATCCGCTTCCTGGTGGTCCACTCGCGGTCGGCCCCGGCCCGCAGCGTGCCGCTGAACAGCACCTTCCCCTTGTCGTCGCGGACGCTGACCCAGGAGGCCCGCTTCACCTTCATCCGCAGCTCGACGGTGCGGCGCGGGGCGGACGCCACCGGGTCGCTGGGCCTGGCCGACGGGGTCGGCTTCGGGGTGGCCGCGGGCATGGCCTGCCGCCCGGGCGTTCCGGCGACCTTCTGGGCGGTGCGGCTCTCGGGGTCGCCGCCGACGACCTGCACCACCGCGTAGATCGCGATGAGGGCGAGCGCCACCGCCATCGCGGCGGTCCAGTTCGGCGACCGGCGCTCCCGGAACGACACCGGCTTCTCCGGCTCGAACGCGGTGGCGGCCGACACCGGCTGCGGCGCGCCGCCGTGGGTCTCGTCGTACTCGCGGACCAGCGGCTCGGGATCGATGCCGATCACCCGGGCGATGCTGCGGATGTGCCCGCGCGCGTAGAAGTTGCCACCGCAGGGCGTGAAGTCGTCGTTCTCCATCGCCCGGATCACGCTCTCGCGGATCCGCGTCTGCAGGCTCACCTGGGTCACGGTGAGACCTGCCTGCTGACGCTCTCTGGTCAAGGTCTCACCGATGCTCACCACGAGCCTCCCTTAGAGGGCACCACAGTCCAAACCCGCACTCCAGCGGACACCAGTCTAGAAACGGCAATGCCCGCTGGGCGACTGGCAACACGTTCGAAACAGGGCAAGATTTCGCATCATTCCAGCCACGCCCGGACCGCGTGCCTCCGCTCCGCTCGTGATCACCCCGCCCCGCGCAGCTCCGCCAGAACCCCGGGCAGGTCGTCGGGCTTGACCAGGACGTCGCGGGCCTTGGAGCCCTCGCTGGGCCCGACGATGTCGCGGCTCTCCATGAGGTCCATGAGACGGCCCGCCTTGGCGAACCCGACGCGCAGCTTGCGCTGGAGCATCGAGGTGGACCCGAACTGGGTGGTGACGACCAGTTCGATCGCCTGCACCAGCAGGTCCATGTCGTCGCCGATCTCCTCGTCGATCTCCTTCTTGGGGGCGTTGGCGGCGGCGACGTCCTCCTGGTACTGCGCCTCCATCTGCTGCTTGCAGTGGTCGACGATGCCGTGGATCTCCTTCTCGGAGACGTAGGCGTTCTGGATGCGCATCGGCTTGGACGCGCCCATCGGCAGGAACAGCGCGTCGCCCTGCCCGACCAGCTTCTCCGCGCCCGGCTGGTCGAGGATGACGCGGCTGTCGGCCAGCGAGGACGTCGCGAACGCCAGCCGGGACGGCACGTTGGCCTTGATCAGGCCGGTGACGACGTCCACCGACGGCCGCTGGGTGGCCAGCACCAGGTGGATCCCGGCGGCGCGGGCGAGCTGGGTGATGCGCACGACCGAGTCCTCGACGTCGCGCGGGGCGACCATCATCAGGTCGGCGAGCTCGTCGACGATCACCAGCATGTAGGGGTAGGGGGTGTAGACGCGTTCGCTGCCGGGCGGCGGGGTCAGCTTGCCCGCCCGCACGGCCTTGTTGAAGTCGTCGATGTGCCGGAACCCGGACGCGGCCAGGTCGTCGTAGCGCCGGTCCATCTCGCCGACCACCCACTCCAGGGCCTCGGCGGCCTTCTTGGGGTTGGTGATGATCGGCGTGATCAGGTGCGGGATGCCCTGGTACATGGTCAGCTCGACCCGCTTGGGGTCGACCAGGATCATCCGGACCTCGTCGGGGGTGGCCCGCATGAGGACCGAGGTGATCAGGCCGTTGATGCAGGTCGACTTGCCGGCGCCGGTCGCGCCGGCGATGAGGATGTGCGGCATCTTCGCCAGGTTGGCGACGACCGTGCGGCCCTCGACGTCCTTGCCCAGCCCGACGACCATCGGGTGGTGCTCGGTGGTCGCGGCGGGCGAGCGCAGCACGTCGCCGAGGCTGACGATGTCCTTGTCGACGTTGGGGATCTCCACGCCGATCGCGGACTTGCCGGGGATCGGGGAGATGATCCGGACCTCGGGGCTCTTGACCGCGTAGGCGATGTTCTTGGCCAGCGCGGTGATCTTCTCGACCTTGACGGCCGGGCCCAGCTCGATCTCGTAGCGGGTGATCGTCGGTCCGCGGGTGAACCCGGTGACCTGCGCATCGATGTTGAACTGCTCCAGGACGCCGGTGAGGGCGTTGACGACGACGTCGTTGGCCTTGGTGCGGGGCTTGGCGACGCTGCCGGGCCGCAGCATGGCGGGGTCGGGCAGCAGGTACGCCTCGCCGGACGACAGCGGGAGCTGCTCGGCGGCGCGCGGGGCCGGGGTGGGGTCGGGGACCTCCGGCAGGGCCGGGAGCTCGGCGCGGGCGGGCTCGGGCTCGGGCTCCGGTTCGGGCTCGGGCTCCGGCTCGGGGCCGAACGGGTCCGGCTCGAAGATCTCGTCGGCGAGGTCGCGCTGCTTGCGGACGGGCTTGGCGGGCTCCTCCTCCAGCAGCGGGGTGTCGTAGGGCTTGGAGTGCTCGCCGACCTCCAGCTCCTCGCCGTCCTCGTCCTTCTTCCTCGACCGGCGCCGGCGGGGCTTGGACTCCTCCTCGGCCACGTCGTGCTGGGGGCGGCCCTGCAATGTGGCGAGCTGCCACAGCTCGACGGCGCGTTCGGGCACCTTCGCGATCGGCGTCGCGGTGATCACCAGCAGGCCGAAGAACGCCAGCAGGAGCAGCAGCGGGACGGCCACCCATCCGCTGAGCGCCGCGTTCAGCGGGGCCCCGGCCAGCCAGCCGAGCACGCCGCCCGCCCCGCGGATCCCGGCCATGTCCTTGGCGGGGGTGGGGCTGCCGGACGAGATGTGGATGATCCCGAGCATCCCGAGGCCGAACGCCGACACGCCGATCGCGACGCGGCCGGTCTCCTCGTTGTGCTCGGGGTGGCGCAGCGTCCGCCAGGCCATCGCCGCCAGCAGCACCGGCAGACCCATGGCCAGCACGCCGATCGAGCCGCGCACCACCTGCTCCAGGGCCCTGGTGACGACGCCCTCGGGCTTCCACCAGGTCACCGACGCCAGCACGATCGACGCGCCCAGCAGCGCCAGCCCGAGGCCGTCGCGCTGGTGCTCGACGTCCAGGTTGCGCGCGCCGTTGCCGTAGGCGCGGAACACCGATCCGACCGCGACGGCGCACAGGTGGTAGAGCTTGAAGATCAGTTTGAAGAACCCGACCACCAGCTGGGAGAACGGATCGGGCTTCTGCGGGGGGCGCTTGGCGGGACCCCGGCCACCGCCGCCGCGGGCGCCGCGGGCGGCCCCTCCCCCCTTGCGGGGCGCGGGCGGCTTCGCGCCTGCGGGTTTGCGGGCCGCGCCGCCTCCGGTACGAGACTGCGCTTTCGCGGTCTTCGCTCCGCCGGACGCACGTGTGGCCATGGTGCCGAGCCTAACCAAGCCCCCGTCGGGGCCCCCGACAATGGGATCACTCCGGGCGTGTCGCCGCCCCCGCCGCCGGACGCGCGACGACCCCGGACCGGGGAGGGCCGGTGCCGGGGCCGTCGTCGCGGGTGGCGGGCGTCAGACCTCGACGACCACCGGGATGATCATGGGGCGGCGGCGGTAGTTGTCGCTCACCCACTTGCCGGCGGTGCGGCGGATGATCTGGTTGAGCTGGTGGGTGTCGTTGACGCCCTGCCCGGCGGCGTCGCCCAGCGCGGCCTCGATCCTGGCGATGGCCTCGTCGAAGTCCTCGTTGACGATGCCCGCGCCGCGCGCGTGGACCTCCGGGCCGGACACCACCTTGCCGGTGGAGGAGTCGATCCCCACCACGATGGAGATGAAGCCCTCCTCGCCCAGGATGCGGCGGTCCTTCAGGGAGGTCTCGGTGACCTCGCCGACCGACAGGCCGTCGACGTAGACGTAGCCCGCCGGGACCGCGCCGACGATCCTGGCCTGGCCGTCGACCAGGTCCACGACCACGCCGTCCTCGGCGATGACGATGTTCTCGTCGGGGACGCCGGTCAGCGCCGCCAGCTTGGCGTGGGCGCGCAGGTGGCGCCACTCGCCGTGGATCGGCATGAAGTTGCCGGGCTTGGTCAGGTTGAGCACGTACAGCAGCTCGCCCGCCGAGGCGTGCCCGGAGACGTGGACCAGGGCGTTGCCCTTGTGCACGATGCGGGCGCCCCACCGGGTCAGGCCGTTGATCACGCGGTTGACGGCGTTCTCGTTGCCCGGGATCAGCGAGGACGCCAGCATGACCGTGTCGCGCTCGGTGATGCGGATCTGCTGGTGGTCGCGGTTGGCCATGCGGGACAGCGCCGACATCGGCTCGCCCTGGGAGCCGGTGCACACCAGGACCATCCGGTCCGGCGGGACGCTGTCCAGGTCCCGGACGTCCACCATGATCTCGTCGGGGATGTCCAGGTAGCCCAGCTCGCGGGCGACGCCCATGTTGCGGACCATGGAGCGGCCGACGAAGCACACCTTGCGGCCGTTGGCGATGGCGGCTTCCAGGACCTGCTGGACGCGGTGGATGTGCGAGGCGAAGCAGGCGACGATGATCCGTTCCTGGGCGGTGCGGAACACCTCGTCGACCACCGGGCCGATCTCGCGCTCGCTGGTGACGAACCCGGGCACCTCGGCGTTGGTGGAGTCGGACATCAGCAGGTCGATGCCCTCCTCGCCGAGGCGCGCGAACGCGGCCAGGTCGGTGAGGCGGCCGTCCAGCGGAAGCTGGTCCATCTTGAAGTCGCCGGTCGCCAGCACCAGGCCCGCGGGTGTGCGGATCGCGATGGCGAGGGCGTCGGGGATGGAGTGGTTGACCGCCAGGAACTCGCAGTCGAACGGGCCGAACGAGTGCCGCTCGCCCTCGACGACCGGCCGCAGGACCGGCTTGATGCGGTGCTCGCCGAGCTTGGCCTCCAGCAGCGCCAGCGTCAGCCTCGAACCCACCAGCGGGATGTCGCGGCGCTCGCGCAGCAGGTACGGCACGGCCCCGATGTGGTCCTCGTGGCCGTGGGTCAGGATGATCGCCTCGATGTCGTCCAGGCGGTCCCGGACGTACTCGAAGTCGGGCAGGATCAGGTCGATGCCGGGCTGTTCGGTCTCGGGGAACAGCACGCCGCAGTCGACGACCAGCAGGCGTCCTCCGAACTCGAACACCGTCATGTTGCGGCCGATCTCCCCCAGGCCGCCGAGCGCGACGATGCGCAGTCCGTTGTCGGGCAGTGCGGGCGGTGCGGAGAGCTCGGGGTGAGGATGGCTCACCGATCGACCTCCGGAACGCTGACCTCAGACACTTTGACTCCCCCTATCGTGAGGTCTTCACGCAGGCGCGCCGCGAACTCCGGCGAGGCGTCCACCAGCGGCGCACGCACGGTGCCGCCCGGCAGGCCCAGCAGGTTCAGCGCGGCCTTGACGGCGATGGCGCCCTGCGTACGGGTCATGATCGCGGTGACGACGGGCAGCAGGCGACGGTGGATCTCCAACGCCCGCCCGACGTCACCGGCGCGGTATGCATCGATCATCTCATGCAGGTCCGCGCCGACGACATGCCCGACCACGCTGACGAACCCGGCGGCGCCCATCGCCAGCCAGGCGAGGTTCAGGTTGTCGTCACCGGAGTAGAACGCCAGGTCGGTGGCCGCCATGACCGTGGAGGCGGCGAACAGGTCGCCCTTGGCGTCCTTGACGGCCACGATGCGCGGGTGCTCGGCCAGCCGCAGCAGGGTCTCGGTCTGGATCGGCACGCCGGTGCGGCCCGGGATGTCGTACAGCAGCGTGGGCAGGCCGGTGGTGTCGGCCACGGCGGTGAAGTGCCGCAGCAGCCCCTCCTGCGGAGGCTTGTTGTAGTACGGGGTGACCACCAGCAGGCCGTCGGCCCCGGCGGTCTCGGCCTGCCGGGCGAGTTTCCGGCTGTGCTCGGTGTCGTTGGTCCCGGCACCGGCGACGACGACGGCCCGGTCCCCGACCGCCTCGACCACCGCGCGCAGCAGGCGCTCCTTCTCCTCGTCGCTCGTCGTCGGCGACTCGCCGGTCGTCCCGCTGACGACCAGGCCGTCATGACGCTGCTCGTCGACCAGGTGGGTCGCCAGTCGGGCGGCGCCGTCGTAGTCGACGCCCCCGTCGGGCCGGAACGGCGTGACCATCGCGGTCAGCATCCGCCCGAACGGCGCGTCCGTGGTTGTGCTGGGTGCCATGCACCGAACGGTACCGTTCCAGCCGGTCCTGTTGGACCCGCAGGTGCCCACCAGTGTGTCATCGAGACGCGTCTGTCACCGGCGCGGGGCGGCATGCCGGAAATGAAGGAGGCCGCCTCCACGCTCGGGGGTACGCGGAGGCGGCCTCACATCCACATCGTCGCACGCAAATGCGGCGTTACGGGGTCACTCCGGCCACAATTCGATGTCGGGGATCATCCACGCGCGATACGCCCGCGCGGTGCACCCGCGCGGGGCGGGGCCTCCGGGAACGCCACGGCCCGGAGCGCGGGCTCCGGGCCGATCCCGCCGGGGTCACACGGCCGTTCAGCCGTGCGGACGGACCGCACGGAGCCCGTCGAGCTCCTTCAGCCGGATCCGCAACTCGTCCACGTTGAGCGTCCGGACGAGTTGGTTGCCACGAACGGCCCACCAGTGACCGGAACCTCCCCGACCGATCCGCCACCCGGCGAATTCGGCCGCGAGATCGCGAACGTGGTCACCCTCGTGCCATGCGGTCCGCTGAACTCCCATCGGCCTGATCACCACTTTCCCTTACCATCCGCCAGTAGGGTGCTACGCACCGATGAGTACCCCCTGAAACGAGTCGTATCCAGCCCGTTTGACCTGCAAACTCGCGCATACGGGAACGTGACAAGCAGGGTTTCCTAATCGTGCAAATTGTCTGACCTTGACGGCAGCCACAAAGACCGGTAATGGGCCCATTCGGACGCATCAGTCGTCCATTCCGCATAGATGCCCACACCGAACGGCTTTCGGGGCTTGCGTTCCAACTCGTCGATCCCCCGCCGCACACCTTTCAACGCAACTTTCAGTTTCTCGGCCCAGGGCATCAACGGCCGGTAGGTGGGCACGCCCATGAAGACCGTGGTGCGGTCGCCGATCAGGCGCAGGACCTGCTCGGTGTGGTGGGCGAAGTGCCATCCGGCCAGCGACTCGGTGGGCAGCGACACGTCGTAGGTCATGACCGCGACCTGGTCGACGCGGTCGGCCAGGGCCCTCAGGTACTTCGCGGTGGGGCGCGGCGGGTAGTGGACCGGCCGGGCCCCGTGGCCGCGCGGGATCAGCGCCCGGTAGACGGGCTGGAACGCGTCCACCAGCGTCGGCTGCTCGATCGCCACCGACAGCAGCCGGCCCCGCGACCGGGTCAGCTCGCGGGTCCGGTCCAGCAGGGTCAGGAACGCCATGTCGTCGGGATAGATCGGCTCGAAGTCGTAGTGGATCCCGTCGAACCCGAGGTCGAGGAAGATCCGGTCGGTCTCCAGCACCCGGTCGCGCACCCGCGGCACGTCCAGGTCGGTCAGCCCGCGCCCGTCCACCTTGCGGATCTGCCCCAGGTACGCCTGCACCCGCACGCCCGGCGCGTGCCGCCGCATGGCCTTCACCAGGTCGCCCGCGTTGCGGTACTTGTGGGGCGGCACGCTGCCGTCGGCCTCGAACGGACCGGCGTGGAAGTACACGTCGGTGATCCTGTTCTGGCGCAGCAGCGCGCCCAGCGTGCGGTACTCCTCCTCGGTGTGCCGCTCCCCCACCCACTGGTGGCGTGCCCACAGGGCGTTCACCTCGGTGCCGCGCGCCTCCGGTTCGGCCTGCCACCACACCCAGGCCCCGGAGACCGCCAGCGCCGCCAACCCGAGGACGTAGCCGGTCACCCAGCCCACCCCTCGCACCGCCCGTTTCCACCACATAACGCAATGATCACCGACGGAACGTCCGGCACGTGCCCTTTTGAAGATCGTTTCTTGGCCGACGCGTGGCGCGCGGCGCCGTCGCCGCGGCCCGGCCTCCAGGCACACTGCCCGGTAGGCGGCCCGGCGGCGACCGGCCGGACGGGCGGCGCGGCGCGGTCGCCTGGTCCGGTCCCGACCACGGGGATGGAGGGCGACCGCCATGCGCAACCGACCGCGCCAGACGGAACCGCGGCAGGTCCGGCGGCGCCGGACCGGACGGCGTCCGGAACGCTCCGGACCCGATCCGCTGCTGTCCACCCGGGCCCTCATGGTGCTGCTGGCGGCGGGCGGCGCGGGGACCGTCGCCGCCCTGGTCCCCGAGTCGGCCGTCCCGATCGGCGTGGCCGTCGCCGTGGTGACCCTGCTGGCGCAGATCGTCCGCGACTGAGCCGACGGCTCCCCGGCCGGACCGGACCGGCCGGTCAGGACCGGCGGGACCGGCCGGGGAGCGGTCACGCGCGGGTGACGGCGGCCTGGCGGGGGCGTTCGGCCTGGTCGGCCTGGTCGGCCTGGTCGGCCTGGTCGGCCTGGTCGGCCTGGTCGGCCTGCGGCGCGCGGGAGACGCGGGTGCGCTGGGCGAGCGCGACGCAGACCAGCACGCCGAGGGCGGCCAGCACGGTCAGCGCGTCGATGTGCTCGCCGAGCAGCAGGCCCGACCAGGCCAGCGTCAGCACCGGCTGGATGAGCTGGACCTGTCCGCCGCGGGCGATCCCGGCGCGGGCCAGCCCCTCGTACCAGGCGAAGAAGCCCAGGTAGGCGGAGAACAGCGCGACGTAGCCGAAGCCGAGCGTCGCGCGGGCCGTCCAGTGCGGGTCGGTCGTCGCCAGCAGCCACAGCGTGACCGGCAGGGTGATCGGGGTGGTCAGCACCAGCGACCAGGAGATCACGCGCCAGCCGGGCATCTCGCGGGTCAGCCGCGCCCCCTCGGCGTAGCCGATCGCGGCGGCGACCAGCGCGCCGAACAGCAGCAGGTCGGCGGGGGTGACATGGCCCGCGCCCCGGATCACCGCGAAGCCGGTCACGCAGGCCGCCCCGGCCAGGCTGGCCAGCCAGAACGCCGGAGAGGGCCGCTCGCCGCCGCGCAGCACGGCCGTGACGGCGGTGGCGACGGGCAGCAGGCCGACCACGACGGCCGAGTGGGCGGAGGCGGCCCCGTGGTCGAGGGCGAGGGTGCTCAGCACCGGGAACCCGAAGATCACTCCGGCGCCGACGACGGCGAGCCCGGCCCACTGGCGCGGGCGCGGCGGGCGCGCCCGCACGGCCAGCAGGGCGACCACGGCCAGCACGGTCGCGGCGGCGGACCGGCCGACGCTCACCAGGTAGGGGTCCAGCCCCTCCAGCCCGAGCACGGTGCTGGGCAGGGTGAACGAGAAGGTCAGCACGCCCAGGGCGGCCAATCCCAGACCGCCGAGCGCTATCGACGTGGGGGCAGTAGCGCTATCCTTGTCTCTCATGCAACAGGATAGCAGTGCCGCTACTCTCGCCGATCGGCTGCGGGTCGAGGTGGGGCGGATGCGGCCCGGCGAGCGGCTGCCGTCGAGCCGGTCGCTGGTCGAGCGGCACAAGGTCAGCCCGGTCACGGTGGCGCGGGCGCTGCAACTGCTGGTGGCCGAGGGGCTGGTGGTGACGCGGCCGGGCAGCGGCGCGTTCGCCGCCGACCAGCCCCGCCGGACCGCCGAACCGGCCGACCTCGGCTGGCAGGCGGTGACGCTCGGCGACCGCAGCGTGGATGCCAGCGGGGTGTCGTGGCTGCTCACGCCGCCACCGGAGGGCGCGATCCCGCTCAGCGGCGGCTACCTGCCGCCCACCCTGCAGCCGACCCGGGCGCTGGCGACGGCGATGGCGCGGGCGTCGCGGCGGCCCGACGCCTGGGAGCTGCCGCCGCTCGGCGGGGTCGCGGAGCTGCGGGCCTGGTTCGCCCGGACGGTGAGCGGTTCGGCCGGCCAGGTGTCCCCCGCCGACGTGCTGATCACCGGCGGCGGACAGCAGTCGCTGACCACCGTGCTGCGAGCGCTACTGCCTCCGGGCGCCCCGCTGCTGCTGGAGTCGCCGACCTATCTGGGGGTGCTGGCGGTCGCGCGGGCCAGCGGGCTGCACCCGGTCCCGGTCCCCATCGACGACCAGGGGCTGCGGCCCGACCTGCTGGCCGAGGCCCTGGAGACGACCGGGGCGCGGGTGGTGTACTGCCAGCCGACGTTCCAGAACCCCACCGGCGCGGTCATCCCGGCCGAGCGGCGCGCGGAGATCCTGGAGGTCGCGCGGCGGGCCGGGGCGTTCGTGGTGGAGGACGACTTCGCGCGGCACCTGGCGATCGGGACCGCCCCGCCGCCGATGATCGCGGCCGACGGCGACGGGCGGGTGGTGCACATCGCCACGCTGACCAAGGCGACCGCGCCGAGCCTGCGGGTGGCGGCGGTCATCGCGCGCGGCCCGGTCGCCGAACGCATCCGCGCCACGCAGCTGGTGGAGGAGTTCTTCCCGGCGCGGCCGTTGCAGGAGACGCTGCTGGAGCTGGTCAGCTCCCCCGGCTGGGCGCGGCACCTGCGGGCGGTGCGCACGGCGCTGCGGTCGCGCCGGGACGCGACGCTCGCCGCGTTCGGCCGGTACCTGCCCGACCTGGCGGTCACCCGCCCGGAGGGCGGGATGCACCACTGGGTGCGGCTGCCCGCCGGGATCGACGACATGGCGCTGGCCGAGGCCGCGCTGCGCGCCGGGGTGCTGGTGAGCGCCGGACGCCCGTTCTTCCCCGCCGAGCCGTCGGGCCCGTACCTGCGGATCAGCTACGGGTCGGCGGCCTCGGAGGCCGAGCTGGCCGAGGGCGTGCGGCGGCTGGCGTCCGTCGTGGCGGAGTTCAGCTCGCCCTGACGAAGCAGAACTCGTTGCCCTCCGGGTCGCGCCAGACCCGGAAGTTGTGCTCGGGGCGGTTCGCCCACGGCTCGTCGGCCAGGGTCGCGCCCAGCGCGCGGGCGCGCTCCTCGGCCGCCGGGACGTCGGCGACCCGCAGGTCCAGATGGAGACGGTTCTTGACGGTCTTGCCCTCGGGCACCTTCTGGAAGGACAGCACCGGCCCGCCCTCGCCCAGCGGCTCCAGCTCGGCCCACCTCCCGTCGTCCTCGGTCGTCTTCATGTCCAGCAGCGCACCCCAGAACGCCGTCATGGCGCCCGTGTTGGCGCAGTCGAACACGAGGTGGCTCACGGGGATGGTCATCGTCGTCATGCCCTTTCTTTGACACCAGCAAAAACCCTAAGCAGGTGTTGCCACTTCCGCAACCACCCAAACCGGGATACCGGTGTTGTCGCCGTTAGACTGGGCGGGAAACGCGGGAGGGGACATGAGTGACGCCCAGCGGCCCGAGACGGGTCCCGCGCCGCTGCTGCGGGACTTCGTCAACACGTTCGACGTCGAGTGCGCCGTCGACGAGCTGGCCACGCCCGCCCGGCTCGCCGGGTGGCTGGCCGAGCGCGCCCTCGTCCCGGCCGGGACCACCGCCGACGCCGCCGACCTGGCCACCGCCCTCGCCCTCCGCGAGGGTCTGCGCGCCGCGATGCTCGACAACCACGCCCTCGCCCACGCGGGGGCCGCCGCGCCCCCGCCGCCCGGGGGCCTGGACGAGGCGTTCGCGCGGCTGCCGCTGCGCGTCGCGATCGCCGGGGGCCGTCCCGCGCTGGCGCCCCTGGGCGGGGGAACGCCCGCCGGGCTCGCCCGGATCGCCGCCGCCGTGGTGGAGTCGGCCGCCGACGGGACCTGGCCGCGGCTGAAGGTGTGCCAGGAGGACACCTGCCGGTGGGCGTTCCTCGACACCTCCAAGAACCGGTCGCGTTCCTGGTGTTCGATGCGGGTCTGCGGCAACCGCACCAAGACGCGCGCCTACCGGGCCCGCCGCCGCACCGCCTCCCACTAGGCTGGGCCGCGTTCCGGACGAGAGGACGTGGTCACCCCATGGCCGATGTGGGCGTACGGCCCGCCCGCCGAGCGGACGCCGCGGCCGTCGCCGCCGTCCAGGTGCGGGCCTGGCGGCAGGGCTACCGCGAACTGCTGCCCGCCGCCGTGCTGGCGGAGGTCACCGGCCCGGAGGCCGAGCAGGCGTGGCGGGACCGGTGGGCCGAGTCGATCAGCACCCCGCCCAGCCCCCGGCACCGCGTGCTGGTCGCCGTCGCCAACGACCTGGTGACGGGGTTCGCCGCGCACGCCCCGGCCGAGGACCCCGACCAGGATCCGGCGACCGCCGCCGAGCTGCTCACCCTCCTGGTCGACCCGCCGCACGCCCGCGCCGGGCACGGCAGCCGCCTGCTGGCCGCCACCGTGGACCTGCTGCGCGAGGACGGCGCCGAGACGCTGCTCACATGGGCGTTCGAGGAGGACCGCGTGCTGCGGACGTTCCTCGGCTCGGCGGGCTGGGCCCCCGACGGGGCCGCGCGCACCCTGGACATGGGCGAACCGGTCCGGCAGATCCGCCTGCACACCGACATCTCCGGCGCGTGAACGCCGGGGCCGGTGAGGGGCATCGGCACCCCGGCCGTATTTTGGAGACCGTGCCCGAGACCACCGCCCCGACGCCCGCCCCGACCAGCACCGCACGCCGCCGCCTGGGCGTGGTCGTGCTCAGCCTCGGCGTCTCGATGATCATCGTGGACGCCACCATCGTGGGCGTCCTGCTGCCGCGGCTGGTCTCCGGACTCGGCCTGACCACCGCCGACGCCGAGTGGGTGAACGCGGTCTACTCGCTGGTGTTCGCGGCGCTGCTGATCCCGTTCGGCCGGGTCGGGGACCTGGTCGGGCGGCGGCGGGTGTTCGTCCTCGGCGTGGTGGTGTTCGTGCTGGCCAGCCTGGGCGTGGCGGCCGCGCGGGACGGCTCGTCGCTGATCGCGGCGCGGGCCGTGCAGGGCGTCGGGGCCTCGATGGTGCTCCCGGCGGCGCTGTCCACGCTGAACGCGATGTTCACCGGCCGGGACCGGGCGACGGCGTTCGGGATCTGGGGGGCGCTGCTCAGCGGCATGGCCGCGCTCGGCCCGCTGCTCGGCGGGGCGCTCGGCACCGCCGACTGGCGCTGGGCGTTCCTGGTGAACCTGCCGTTCGGCGTCGCGCTGATCGCCGGTGCGATCGCACTGCTGCCCGAGACCCGGCGGCCGCGCGCCGGCCGCCTGCGCCAGGAGATCGACTGGCTGGGCGGCGTGCTGTCGGCGCTCGGCCTCGGCGCGCTCGTCTGCGGCCTGATCGAGGGCCCGAACCACGGCTGGTGGACCGCGACCCGCGACTTCTCGGTCGCGGGGCTGTCGCCGGTCCCGGTCGTGCTGGCGCTCGGCGCGGTGCTGCTGACCGCGCTGGTCCTGGTCGAACGCGTCCGCGCGGCGGCGGGCCGCCCGGTGATGCTGGACCTGTCGCTGTTCCGGATCGCCAACTTCCGGCACGGCAACCTGGCCTCCGCGCTGATCAACGTGGGCGAGCTGGGGCTGCTGTTCGTGCTGCCGCTGTTCCTGCTGGGCGTGCACGGCACCTCCCCGATCCAGATCAGCCTGGCGATCCTGCCGCTGGCGGTGGGCTCGTTCCTGTCCGGCGGGTACGCGGGCCACCTGGCGAAGAAGCGCGGCGCGCACCGCGTGGTGCAGATCGGCATGGTGCTGGAGGTCGCGGCCGTGCTGGGGCTGGCGGTCACGCTGGACGCCGCCACCACCGGGCTCGGCCTGGCCCCGTGGATGCTCGTCTACGGCTTCGGCCTGGGCCTGACCGCCGCCCAGCTCACCAACGTCTCCCTGGCCGATGTCCCGCCCGCGAAATCGGGACAGGCGTCCGGGACGCAGTCCACGGCGCGGCAGGTCGGCGCGGCCCTCGGCATCGCGGTCATCGGGACGGTGTTCGCCACCAGCCTCGGCGCGGCGATGACCGACCGCGTGAGCGACGGCGAGCGCCTCGCCCACGAGCTGCGGCAGAGCGCCGGCACCTACGCCCGCGAGCTGCACGCCGACCCGGCGCGGGCCGCCGAGGCGCGGGCGGCCGACGAGAGCCTGGCCGTGGCGACCCGCGACGGGGCCCTGGTCACCGCCGCGATCCTCGCCCTGGGTCTGCTGCTGTCGCTGCGGCTGCGCCCGAGCACCCGCCAAGATCGGGAAGAATCGGAATCCCTGTCGTCCCTCGAGAACAAGCGGTAAACAGTGGCCACGCTCTCCCAGTGGGTCGCCGGATCCCGGCCCCGCACCCTGCCCACGTCCCTAGTCCCCGTCGTCGTCGGCACCGGTGTCGCCGTCGGCGAGGGCCACCCGGTGTGGTGGCGCGCCGCACTGGCCGCGTTCGTCGCGCTCATCCTCCAGGTCGGGGTGAACTACTCCAACGACTACAGCGACGGCGTCCGCGGCACCGACGAGGACCGCGTCGGCCCGCTACGGCTGGTCGGCTCCGGCGTCGCCAAACCGAAGCAGGTGCTGTCGGCGGCGCTGCTCTGCTTCTTCCTGGCGGCCGTGGCGGGCCTGGCCCTCGCGGCCGTGACGACCTGGTGGCTGCTGCTGGTGGGCGCGTTCGCGATCCTCGCGGCGTGGTTCTACACCGGCGGCAAGACGCCCTACGGCTACCGGGCCCTCGGCGAGGTCTCCGTGTTCGTGTTCTTCGGCCTGGTCGCGGTCGTCGGCACCGTCTACGTGCAGACCGAGACCCTGCCGTGGGAGGCGTGGGTCGCCGCGATCCCGGTCGGCCTGCTCGCCTGCGCCCTGCTGGTCGCCAACAACCTGCGCGACATCCCCACCGACCGCCTGTCCGACAAGCGCACACTGGCGGTCCTGCTGGGCGACAAGTGGACGCGCATCCTGTACTCGGCGTGCATCTCCCTGCCGTACATGGTCGTCCTGGCGATGTCCCCCCTGCACCCGTGGGCCCTGCTGGCCCTGCTGTCGGCCCCCCTGTCACTGCCCCCGACCCAGAAGGTCCTGAACGGCGCCAACGGCCCCCACCTGATCCCGGTCCTGGGCGAGACGGGCCGCCTCCAGATCGCCTTCAGCATCCTGCTGGCCATCGGCCTGGCGATCTGAAAGACCCGAAAAGCCGAACCCCCACACGCATACCTTCGCGCGTGGGGGTTCGCCTTGCCCGCCCCGCAACAGAAATCCACCCCGGAAGCGCCGAATGCAGGGCCAAGGGGCGAAGCCCCAAGAGGGGTCGTAGGGGACGAAGTCCCCTACCGGGGTGTGGGGGCAGCGCCCTGCCGGGGGTGTAGGGGGCGGAGGCGACCGCCGGGGTGTGGGGTCAGGGCCCCGCCGGGGGTATGGGGCGAAGCCCTGCCAGGGGG
>NZ_BCQR01000161.1 GCF_001552175.1 Actinomadura kijaniata NBRC 14229 | reverse complement strand
CGCCGTTCGTCGCGGCCGCCCTCGCCGCGCTGCTGGGCGCGCTGCTCACCGTGCGGCTGTCGCGCGCCGCCGCCCGCGCCGCCGTCCTCACCGGCCACGGACTGGTCGTGACCGGCGTGCTGCTGGGCCTGGCCGTCGACGCCACCGGCGCCCCCTGGGCGCTGCTGCTCCCGCTGGTCCCGCTCGGCGCGGGCCTCGGCGCGGCCCTGGCCGCGTCCCTGCGCGACGCGGGCGTCGGGTCGGCCCTGTTCGGCCTGGCCCTGTGCTTCCCGGCCGTGCTGACCGGCCAGCTGCTGGTGCTGTCCCTCCAGGTCGGCCAGCTCGAACGCGTCGCCCCCGCCACCGAGGCCCAGCGCCTGTACGGCCTGCTGGCGGGCTACCGCCTCTGGCTGGTCGTCGCGGGGGTCCTCGTCCTCGTCCTCACCGCCGCGTGGGCACGCGCGGCCCGCGCGGCCCGCGCCGCGAACGTTCCCGACCTTTGAGACGGGTAGGATTCGGCGCGCAGAGGTGCAGGCCGCACGGCGGCCACGCCCCCCGCCGGACGCGGGGCGCGCGTCACCCGTTCCTTCGTTTCCCTGAGGAGAATCACCCGTGTCCGAGCGCACTCTCATCCTGGTCAAGCCCGACGGCGTTCGCCGCGGCGTCGTGGGCGAGGTCATCTCCCGGATCGAGCGCAAGGGCCTGAAGCTCGTGGCGCTGGAGCTGCAGAACCTGGCCCGCGAGACCGCCGAGGCCCACTACGCCGAGCACGCCGACAAGCCGTTCTTCGGCGAGCTGGTGGAGTTCATCACCGGCGGCCCGCTGGTCGCGCTGGTGGCCGAGGGCCCCAACGCCATCAAGGCGTTCCGTCAGCTGGCCGGCGCCACCAACCCGGTCGAGGCCGTCCCCGGCTCGATCCGCGGCGACTTCGCGCTGGAGATCGGCGAGAACATCGTGCACGGCTCCGACTCGCCGGAGTCCGCCGAGCGCGAGATCAAGATCTTCTTCCCCGAACTGGGCTGATCCACGGCGCGCCGGCGGGCGCACCGACAACACGCGGGCCGGACATCTCCGGCCCGCGTGTGTTTTTTAGGAAGAACGGCAGGTCACTGGCCGACATTCGGTTCGATCTTCACCGAGGGATGGCTATGTGAGACCCGTTGGGCACGTTACGATGGGCAAGCCGCTCTGCACGCCCGACAAGCATGAAGGGCTCCCTTTCTTCATGGGTAACAAGCTGTCGTTTCTTGGCCGTGACATGGCGGTCGATCTGGGTACCGCCAACACGCTGGTGTACGTGCGCGGACGCGGCATCGTGCTCAACGAACCCTCCGTCGTCGCGATCAACACCAACACCGGCAAGATCGTCGCGGTGGGCATCGAGGCCAAACGGATGATCGGCCGCACTCCCGGCAACATCGTCGCGGTCCGTCCGCTCAAGGACGGCGTGATCGCCGACTTCGACGTCACCGAGCGCATGCTGCGCTATTTCATCCAGAAGGTGCACAAACGTCGGCACTTCGCCAAACCGCGCATCGTGGTGGCGGTGCCGAGCGGGATCACCGGGGTGGAGCAGCGCGCGGTCAAGGAGGCCGGCTACCAGGCCGGGGCCCGCCGCGTCTACATCATCGAGGAGCCCATGGCCGCCGCGATCGGCGCCGGGCTGCCCGTCTACGAACCCACCGGCAACATGGTCGTCGACATCGGCGGCGGCACCACCGAGGTCGCGATCATCTCCCTCGGCGGCATCGTCACCAGCCAGTCGGTCCGCGTCGGAGGCGACGAGCTGGACCAGGCCGTCATCGCGTTCTCCAAGAAGGAGTACTCCCTGATGCTCGGGGAGCGCACCGCCGAGGAGATCAAGATGGCGATCGGGTCGGCCTATCCCGGCGGCGAGGACGAGCCGCACGCCGAGATCCGCGGCCGCGACCTGGTGTCGGGGCTGCCCAAGACCGTGGTGATCTCCGCCGAGGAGGTGCGCCGCGCCATCGAGGAGCCGGTCAACTCGATCGTCGACGCGGTCAAGACCACCCTGGACAAGTGCCCGCCCGAGCTGTCGGGCGACATCATGGACCGGGGCATCGCCCTGACCGGCGGCGGCGCGCTGCTCAAGCACCTGGACGAGCGGTTGCGCGAGGAGACCGGCATGCCGATCCACCTGGTCGACAACCCGCTCGACTCGGTGGTGCTGGGCACCGGCAAGTGCGTCGAGGACTTCGACTCGCTGCGCCAGGTGCTCGTCCCCGAGTCGCGGCACTGAGCACCCATCCGGATCGCACAGACAACGGGGAGGTCGGCGGGTGAACGACACCCGGCGCAGCCGTGTGGTCCTCGGGGCGCTGCTGGGCGCGGCACTCCTGATGATCACGATTGACTACCGGGGCGGGGCGGACTCGCCGCTGCGCGCGCTGCGCAGCGTGGGCGCGACCGTGTTCGGCCCGGTGGAACGCGCCTCGGCCGCCGTGGTGCGCCCGGTCGGCAACACCTTCGACGCGATCACCGACGCGCCCGACCAGCGCCGCCGCGCCGAACACCTGGCCCGGGAGAACCAGCGGCTGCGCGAGCAGCTGCGCGCCAACCGGCTGAACCAGAGCCGCGCCGACCAGCTGGACCGGCTGCTCGGCACCGCCGGGGTCGGCGGCTACCGGATCCGCGCCGCGCAGGTGATCTCCGCCGGGCAGGGCCTGGAGGACACCGTCACCATCGACATCGGCAGCCGGGACGGCGTCCGCCGCGACATGACGGTGATCGCCGCCGAGGGCCTGGTCGGCCGGGTCACCCGGGTCGGGCCCGCGACCGCGACGGTGCTGCTGGCCACCGACGTGACCTCCACGGTCGGGGCGCGGCTGGAGGACTCCAAGGAGATCGGGATCGTGCAGGGCCGGGGCCGCCGCGGGCTCGGCGGCGGCGGGCAGACCCCGCTGCGGTACCAGCTGCTGGACGCCGACGCCCCGATGCGCGTCGGCCAGCGCCTGGTCACCCTCGGCTCGCAGGGCGAGCGCCCCTACGTCCCGGGCGTACCGATCGGCGTCGTCGAGCGCATCGACCGGCCCGTCGGAGGACTGACCCGCACCGCCTACGTGCGGCCGTTCGCGCGGTTCACCAGCCTGGACGTGGTCGCGGTCGTGGTCGAGCCGCCCAAGAAGGACCCACGGGACTCGGTGTTGCCCCCCTCACCGAAACCCAGCGTCACCCCGTCGGCGAGCCCCAGCGCCCGGCCCGACGACAAGAAAGACGACAAGGACGAGAAAGACGACAAGGACGCCGACCGGAGGAAGCCCTCCGCCCGGCCGTCCACGGGGGACTGAGACACGTGCTGAACGCGCCAGAGCCGTCGCCGACCGGCCGCACCGTGGTGACCGTGCTGGTCGCGGTCGTCGCGCTGATCCTGCAGGTGTCGGTCGCCAACCGGCTGCCGCTTCCCGGCGGCGTCATCCCCGACCTGGTGCTGCTGACGGTGGTGGCGCTGGCCCTGGTCAACGGGTCGATGACCGGGATGGTCGCCGGGTTCTGCGCCGGGCTGGCCGCCGACATCATCCCGCCCGCCGACCACACCATCGGCCGCTACGCCCTGGTCTACTGCCTGATCGGGTACGTGTGCGGGCTGGCGTCGGCGGAGATGAACCGGCAGTCGCTGGTGCCGTTCCTGGCGGTGGCGGTCGGCGCGCTGGCCGGGACCGTGCTGTACGCCGTCACCGGCATGATGCTCGGCGACCCCCGCGCCTCCTGGGCGATCGTGTCGCGGGCGGTGCCGCTCCAGGTCCTCTACGACGTGATCGCCAGCCCGTTCGTGGTGTGGGCGATCCTGCGCGTCCATCGGCGGTACGAACGCGGTGACCGCAAGGACCGCTTCTCGCTCCCGGTGGCCCGCTACCGCGCGATGTCGGGGAGGGGGACCCGCCTGTGAACTCCCGCACCCACTTCCGGCTGCTCGTCCTGTACGTCATGGTCGGGGTGATGCTGCTGGTGCTCATGGGGCGGTTGTGGACGATGCAGGTCCTCGACGGCGCGCACTACCGGCAGGTCGCCGCCGAGAACCGCACCCGCGACATCGTCGTGCCCGCCGTCCGCGGCCTGATCGTCGACGTCAACGGCAAGCCGCTGGTCCGCAACCGCACCGCGCTGGTCGTGTCGGTGGACCGCACGTCCCTGTCCCGTCAGAAGGACCGGGGCCGCGCCGTGCTGGAGCGGCTCGCCCGGACCCTCGGCACCACCCGCGAGGCCCTGGAGCTGAAGACCCGGCTGTGCTCGCCCACGGTGAAGCGCCCCTGCTGGCCCGGCTCGCCCTACCAGCCGATCCCGGTGGACGACCGGGCCGACCCCAAGCGCGCGTTGCAGATCATGGAGCGGCAGGAGGACTTCCCCGGCGTCACCGCGCAGCTCCAGGCGGTGCGCGAGTACCCCGGCCCGGACGGGGCCCGCCCCGTGCAGGCCCTGGGCTACCTCCAGCCGATCACCCAGGAGGAGATGGACCGGCGCAAGGGACTGAAGGTCACCGGCTACAGCGCCGTCGACCTGATCGGCCGCGACGGGCTGGAGGCCATCTACGACGCCGACCTGCGCGGCGAGTCCGGCTACCGGCGCGTCCTGGTCGACAGCCAGGGCCGCGTCACCGGCACCGCCACCGAGAAGGCGCCGGTCTCCGGCGGGACGCTGGTCACCAGCATCGACGCGAAGATCCAGGGAGCCGCCGAGAAGGCCCTGGAGAACGCGATCAAGAAGGCGCGGTCGGGCGGCGAGAAGGCCGACGCGGGCGCGGCGCTGGTGATGGACGTGCAGACCGGCCGGGTCGTGGCGATGGCCAGCTACCCCACCTACGACCCCGCCGTCTGGACCGGCGGGATCTCCCAGGACGAGTACGAGGCGCTGCTGGGCAAGAAGAAGGGCGAGCCGCTGATCTCGCGGGTCACCCAGGGCCAGTACGCGCCCGCCTCCACGTTCAAGATCTCCTCGGTGGCGGCGGCGGTGCGCGACGGCTACGACCTGCACGGCACCTACCCGTGCCCGGGGTCGTTCAAGGTCGGCGCCCGCTCGTTCCGCAACTACGAGGGCCGGGCGCACGGCAGCATGAACCTGCGCCGCGCCCTGGTGGTGTCCTGCGACACGATCTTCTACAAGTTCGCCTACGAGCAGTGGCTGCGCGACGGCGGCATGAAGCCCGGCAAGAACCCCAAGGACCCGATGGTCCGGATGGCCCGCGACTTCGGGTTCGGCAAGCGCACCGGCATCGACGTCCCCGGCGAGGCCGACGGACGCATCCCCGACCGCCAGTGGAAGCGCGACTACTGGAACATCACCAAGAAGTCCGACTGCAAGGCCGCCAAGGAGGGCTACCCCGAGCTGGAGAAGAGCGACCCCTCGCGCGCCGCCTACCTGAAGTCCGTCGCCGCCGAGAACTGCGCCGAGGGCTATGTGTGGCGGGCCGGTGAGGCGGCGAACTTCTCGATCGGGCAGGGCGACGTGCTGGTCACGCCGCTGCAACTGGCCCGCGCCTACGCCGCCGTCGCCAACGGGGGCCGCCTGGTCGTCCCGCGCGTCGCGCAGGCGGTCGTGCGGCCCGACGGCACCGTCGCCCGCCGCATCGACCCGCCCCCGCCGGGGCGCCTGCCGGTGCCGGCCCACGTGCTGAAGTACATCCGGTCCGGCCTGGAGGGCGTGACCAAGGAGGGCACCGCCCGCGGGGTGTTCCAGGACTTCCCGCTGGACAAGGTCCAGATCGCCGGGAAGACCGGCACCGGCGAGGTCTGGGGCAAGGGCGACACCTCCTGGTTCGCCTCCTACGCCCCGGCGAAGAAGCCGCAGTTCGCGGTGGTGGTCATGGTGTCGCAGGGCGGCACCGGCGGCGGCACCGCCGCCCCGGCCGTCCGCGAGATCTACGAGACGATGTACGGCCTGAAGGGCAAACAGCCCGCCCTCAAGGACGGGAAGCTGCCCGCCACCCTGCCGAAGCTCCGCCAGGACAGCGGGAGGAAGCCCTGATGCTCGGCACGGGCGTGGGAACGGTCGAGGGGTACCGGGACCCCAACATCTGGCGGCGGCGCGCGGCCGGGCTGAAGCGGCTGGACTGGACGCTGATCCTGGTCGTGACGGTGCTGTCGGTGCTGGGCGCGCTGCTGGTGCGGTCGGCGACGTTCCAGCTGATGATCGAGCACGGCAAGGACCCCAACAGCTTCCTCAAGCGCCACGTCCTGAACCTGGTGATCGGGTTCGGGCTGGGCGCGCTGGTGACGTTCCTGGACTACCGGCTGCTGCGCGCCTACGCGCCGATCCTGTACGGGCTGGCGTGCGTGGGCCTGGTCGCGGTGCTCACCCCGCTCGGCGAGACGATCAACGGGTCGCACTCGTGGATCGTGATCGGCGGCGGGTTCCAGGTGCAGCCGTCGGAGTTCGCCAAGGTCGGCCTGGTGGTGCTGCTGGCGATGATCCTGGGCGAGCCGCGCGACGGCGAGGTCGGGCCGTCGCCCCGCGACATCCTGCTGTCGCTGGTGCTGGCCGGGGTGCCCGCCGCGCTGATCATGCTGCAGCCGGACCTGGGCACCACGCTGGTGTTCGGGGCGGTGGTGCTGGGCATGCTGGCGATCTCCGGGGTGCGCAAGCGCTGGCTGGTCGGGCTGGTCGGCGGGGGAGTGCTCACGGCGTGCGCGGTGGTCTTCCTCGGGCTGCTGAAGCCGTACCAGATCGCGCGGTTCACGGCGTTCCTGGACCCGTCGGCGGACCCGCGCGGCGCGGGCTACAACGCCATGCAGGCCCGCATCGCCGTGGGTTCGGGCGGGGTGACCGGCAAGGGCCTGTTCCAGGGCGAGCAGACCGGCGGCCACTTCGTCCCCGAGCAGCAGACCGACTTCATCTTCACCGTCGCGGGCGAGGAGCTCGGCTTCGTCGGCGGGGCGGTCATCGTGCTGCTGCTGGGCGTGGCGCTGTGGCGGGGCCTGCGCATCGCGCTCCAGGCCGCCGACACGTTCGGCGTGCTGGTGGCCAGCGGGGTGGTGTGCTGGATGGCGTTCCAGACGTTCGAGAACATCGGCATGACCATCGGCATCATGCCGATCACGGGGCTGCCGCTGCCGTTCGTGTCCTACGGCGGCTCGGCGACCTTCGCCAACATGATCGCGGTGGGGTTGCTCCAGGCCGTGCACCTGCGGCGGCGGACGTTCGACTGACGCCGCGGCGGTACGCTTGAAGGTCTATCCCCCCGTCCACAGCACTGGAGGACACCGTCATGCCTGTCGAGTCGCTCTTCCCACGCCTGGAGCCGCTGCTCCCGAGCGTGCAGAAGCCGATTCAGTACGTCGGCGGCGAGCTGAACTCCCAGGTCAAGGACTGGGACGAGGCGAGGGTCCGGTGGGCGCTGATGTACCCGGACGCCTACGAGGTCGGGCTGCCCAACCAGGGCGTGCAGATCCTCTACGAGATCCTGAACGAGCGGGACGGCGTGCTGGCCGAGCGCACCTACTCGGTGTGGCCGGACATGGAGGCCGTCATGCGGGAGAACGGGATCCCCCAGTTCACCGTGGACGGGCACCGGCCGGTGGCGGCGTTCGACGTGCTGGGCGTGAGCTTCTCGACCGAGCTGGGGTACACGAACCTGCTGACCGCCCTGGACCTGGCCGGGATCCCGCTGCACGCCGCCGACCGCGGCGACGAGCACCCGATCGTGCTGGCGGGCGGGCACGCGGCGTTCAACCCCGAGCCGATCGCCGACTTCCTCGACGCGGCCGTGCTGGGCGACGGCGAGGAGATCGCTCTCGCGGTCACCGACGTGATCCGGGAGTGGAAGGAGGAGGGGCGTCCCGGCGGTCGCGACGAGCTGCTGATGCGCCTGGCGGCCTCCGGCGGCGTGTACGTGCCGAAGTTCTACGACGTGTCCTACCTGCCGGACGGGCGCATCCAGCGCGTCGCGCCGAACCGGCCGGGCGTTCCGTGGCGGGTCGAGAAGCACACCGTCATGGACCTGGACAGCTGGCCCTACCCCAAGAAGCCCCTGGTCCCGCTGGCCGAGACCGTGCACGAGCGGTTCAGCGTGGAGATCTTCCGCGGCTGCACCCGGGGCTGCCGGTTCTGCCAGGCGGGCATGATCACCCGTCCGGTGCGGGAACGCTCGATCACCACGATCGGCGCGATGGTCGACCAGGGCCTGAAGGAGTCCGGCTTCACCGAGGTCGGCCTGCTCAGCCTGTCCTCGGCCGACCACAGCGAGATCGCCGAGGTCGCCAAGGGCCTGGCCGACCGGTACGAGGGCACCAACACCTCCCTGTCGCTGCCCTCGACCCGCGTGGACGCCTTCAACATCACCCTGGCCAACGAGTTCTCCCGCAACGGGCGGCGCTCGGGCCTGACGTTCGCGCCCGAGGGCGGCTCCGAGCGCATGCGCAAGGTGATCAACAAGATGGTGTCGGAGGACGACCTGATCCGCACCGTCACCACCGCCTACGAGAACGGCTGGCGGCAGGTCAAGCTGTACTTCATGTGCGGCCTGCCGACCGAGACCGACGAGGACGTGCTGGAGATCGCCGGGATGGCCCGCCGCGTCATCCAGGCCGGCCGGGAGGCCACCGGCCGCCGGGACATCCGCTGCACCGTGTCGATCGGCGGGTTCGTGCCCAAGCCGCACACCCCGTTCCAGTGGGCCGCGCAGACCGACCACGAGACCGTGGACCGCCGCCTGCGCCTGCTCAAGGACACCCTGCGGCAGGACAAGGAGTACGGCCGCTCCATCGGCCTGCGCTACCACGACGGCCAGCCGTCGGTGATCGAGGGCCTGCTGTCGCGCGGCGACCGCCGCGTCGGCGGGATCATCCGCGCGGTGTGGGAGGACGGCGGCCGCTTCGACGGCTGGTCGGAGCACTTCTCCTACGAACGCTGGCTGCGGTGTGCCGAGAAGGCCCTGGCCGACGAGCCGGTGGACCTGGACTGGTACACCACCCGCGAGCGCGACGAGGTCGAGGTCCTGCCCTGGGACCACCTGGACGCCGGCCTGGACCGCGAGTGGCTGTGGCAGGACTGGCAGGACGCCCTCGACGAGACCGAGGTCGAGGACTGCCGCTGGACCCCCTGCTACGACTGCGGCGTCTGCCCGACCATGGGCACCGAGATCCAGATCGGCCCCACCGGCAAGAAGCTGCTGCCGCTGTCAGTGGTCTGACCTGCGAGAACGCCCGACGCGGCGGTTCGTGCCCTCCGGCGCGGACCGCCGCTTCGCCGTTGAGGGGGCCGCCGCCCGGGACCGTCCGCTCCCGAAGCCGCGCGCCTTCCGGACACGCGGCTGTGATATGTGATCTACATCACGTCATGTTGGAGGGGAGTGGGCGGGGGAAGGGCCTGTTTCCGCCGGTCTGGGACGGCCCGGAGCGCACGGGGGAGTGCGGGCGGTCACGGACGCGTCCAATAGCCGTACTCTATAGAGAGACGTTTTCGACTCGATGCGAGTAGGAAGGACTACTGCCCTGGCTCCCATGCCGGAGGGTCCTGCACCGGCCCCCGTGACCCAGCGCCTGCGAGTTCGCTACGCCAAGCGAGGCAGGCTGCGGTTCACAAGCCACCGCGACATTTCCCGGGCCGTGGAACGCGCCGTACGGCGTGCCGGGATCCCCGTCGCGTTCAGTGCCGGATTCACTCCGCACCCGAAGATCTCGTATACGGGTGCGGCGGCGACCGGGGTGGCCAGCGAGGCCGAATACCTCGAACTCGGGCTCACCGAGCCCCGCGACCCTGCGCGGGTGCGAGACGAGCTCGACGCGGCCCTGCCGGACGGGATCGACATCTGCGATGTCGTGATCGTGCCGCCGGGGTCGGGCAAGCCGAGCGCCCTCGCCGACCGGCTTGAGGCGTCCGAATGGCGGATCAGGCTGGACGGTGTCGCACCCGACGGCGCCGAACGGGCCGTGAACGCCTTCCTGGCCGCCGAGAGCGTCGAGGTGGAACGCCTCACCAAGAAGGGTCGTCGCCGTTTCGACGCGCGCTCGGCCGTGTCCGCCATGGGGCTGGACCGGCGAGCCGTGGAGGCGTCCGATGCCCCTTGTGCGATACTTCGAATGGTTGTGCGGCACACCACACCCGCCGTACGACCCGACGACATCCTCACCGGACTGCGTCAGGTCGCCGACCTCGCGCCGCCGTCACCGCCATTGGTGACCAGGCTGGCGCAGGGGCCCCTGGACCCGGACACCGGTGACCTCGCGGATCCACTGGATCCCGACCGCAACACGCAGCCGGCCGGCGACGACGCCGGGGCGGCGGGCGGTGCTGTGCTCGGAAACCCGGGCGCCGCGAGCGCGGATGCCGTCAGCGCCTGATCGTCGGGCCGAAGCCGTGGCAGCACGGAACCGGCCCTCAGGGGACGGCGGGCGCGCCCCCGACGACTTCGTCGTCGTGCCCGGGCAACGGCCCGGACGCGGCGGCACCGACGATTGACGGAGTGTTCCCGTGCGGCGCACCGCACCGTATCCGCCCCTTCGGCGGAACGGCGCGGTCGCGCCCGGGAACCTGACGGGAGATTGCCCGCATGCTTGAGAACGACGCCGATTCGGCCGCGGCCGAAGGCACCGATACCAGTAACACGCCCACGTCGAGCGGCGCCGCCGCCGGGACGGCGTCCACCGGGGTGACCCGGGTGACCCGCACCCGCAAGCGCGCCGCCAGCCGCCCCGCCGGGCCGCCGCCGGACGTCGAGGACACCCCGGCGGTGATCGCGGTTCCGGTGGAGGAGAAGGACAGGCCCGCCGCGCCGGCCGAGGAGCCGCCCGCCAAGAAGGTCACGCGGACCCGCAAGACCACGGCCAGGAGCCGCAAGCCCGCCGGAGAGCCCGAGCCGGTCGAGGACAAGCCCACCGAGAAGCCCGCCGAGGCGGAGGCCGCCACCGAGAAGCCGACCGAGAAGCCCGCGCGCCGCACGCGCAAGCGCACCGCCGCGCCCGCCGCGGAGAAGGCCGCCGAGGAGGCCCCCGAGGAGCGGGACGCCGCGTCCGCCGTTCCCCCGGCCCCGGCCGTTCCCGCGCCGCCGGTGCCCGTCGTCGCCGACGAGGAGGAGGACGAGGACGAGGAGGCCGCCCCCGGCGTCCCCTCGGTGACCTTCCAGCCGCCGATGGTGGTCTTCCAGCCGCCGCAGCCCACCGCCACCCCTCCCGCCCGTTCCCGCAAGGACGAGGTCAAGGAGGACGAGGAGGGGCCCGAGGACGAGGCCGAGCTCGCCGACGACGCCGAGGACGACGAGTCCGACGACCGTCCCTCGCGCCGTCGCCGCCGTCGCGGCGGCCGCGGCCGGGGACGCACCGGCAAGGAGGGCGGCGAGGACGAGGCCGCCGAGGAGCCGCAGGCCGCCGAGGAGCCCGAGCCCGCGGAGCCCGCCGAGCCCGCCGAGGCCCCCGCCGAGGAGGCGGAGGACGCCGACGGCACCAGCCGCCGACGCCGCCGTCGCCGCCGCCGGACCGGCGGCGCCGACGCCGAGCCCGCCGTGACCCCCGACGACCCGCCGAACACCGTCGTCCACGTGCGCGAGTCCCGCGCCGTCGAGGACGAGGTCCAGGCCGTGCGCGGCTCCACCCGGCTGGAGGCCAAGAAGCAGCGCCGCCGCGAGGGCCGCGAGCAGGGCCGCCGCCGCCCGCCGGTGATCACCGAGGCGGAGTTCCTGGCGCGCCGCGAGGCGGTGGAACGCGTCATGGTCGTCCGCCAGGAGGGCGAGCGCACCCAGATCGCCGTGCTCGAGGACGACGTCCTGGTCGAGCACTACGTCAACCGCGCCACCCAGCAGTCCTACGTCGGCAACGTCTACCTGGGCAAGGTCCAGAACGTCCTGCCGTCGATGGAGGCCGCGTTCGTCGACATCGGCAAGGGCCGCAACGCCGTCCTGTACGCCGGCGAGGTCAACTGGGACGTCGCCGGGCTGGAGGGCCAGCCGCGCCGCATCGAGTCGGCGCTGAAGTCGGGCCAGTCGGTGCTGGTGCAGGTCACCAAGGACCCCCTGGGCCACAAGGGCGCCCGCCTGACCAGCCAGGTCTCGCTGCCCGGCCGCTACCTGGTGTACGTGCCGGACGGCTCGATGACCGGCATCAGCCGCAAGCTGCCCGACAAGGAGCGCAGCCGCCTCAAGCAGATCCTCAAGAAGATCATGCCGGAGAACGCCGGGGTGATCGTCCGGACCGCCGCCGAGGGCGCGACCGAGGAGGAGCTGGCCCGCGACGTGTCGCGGCTGGCCGCGCAGTGGGACAACATCCAGTCCAAGGTCAAGTCCGCGTCCGCGCCGTCGCTGCTGTACGGCGAGCCGGACCTGACCATCCGCGTGGTCCGCGACATCTTCAACGAGGACTTCACCAAGCTGGTCGTCCAGGGCGGCGAGGCGTGGGACACCGTCTCCGAGTACGTCGAGTACGTCGCCCCGCACCTGGCCGACCGGGTCGAGAAGTGGACCGGCGACGGCGACGTGCTGGGCGGGTTCCGCATCGACGAGCAGATCGCCAAGGCCCTGGACCGCAAGGTGTGGCTGCCCTCCGGCGGCTCGCTGGTGATCGACCGCACCGAGGCCATGACGGTCATCGACGTCAACACCGGCAAGTTCACCGGTCAGGGCGGCAACCTGGAGGAGACGGTCACCCGCAACAACCTGGAGGCGGCCGAGGAGATCGTCCGCCAGCTGCGGCTGCGCGACATCGGCGGCATCATCGTCGTCGACTTCATCGACATGGTCCTGGAGAGCAACCGCGACCTGGTGCTGCGCCGCCTGGTGGAGTGCCTGTCGCGGGACCGCACCAAGCACCAGGTCGCCGAGGTCACCTCCCTCGGCCTGGTCCAGATGACCCGCAAGCGGGTCGGGCAGGGCCTGCTGGAGGCATTCTCGGAGACCTGCGAGTGCTGCAACGGCCGCGGTATCCACGTCCAGCTCACCCCGGTCGAGCCCAAGGCCGACAAGTCCGGCCAGGGCAAGGACGGCAGCCGCCGCCGCAAGCGCAAGGGCGAGGTGGAGAAGGCCGTCGAGGAGAAGCTCGCCCAGCAGGAGAAGGGCCGGGAGGGCGCCAGGGCCGAGGAGGCCCCGGCCGAGGAGCCGAAGGCCGAGGACGCCCCGGCCGCCGAGGCCAGGCCCGAGTCCAAGCCCAAGGCCAAGCGGGCCACCCGCGCCAGGAAGGCCAAGGCCGTCGCCGCCGAAGACGAGGGCGCCGAGGCTGTGGTGGAGGCGGCCGACGCCGCCGCCGAGGCCGCCGACGCCGCGCCGGGGACGCTGGAGGCCGACGAGCCGGTTCCCGCCGACCTCAACGGCGAGGCCGCCGAGGAGGCCGCCACCGCGGGCAACGGCCGTCGCCGCCGCACCCGCCGCACCGTCAAGAAGGCCGAGACCGAGGCTCCCGCCGACGTCGCGGCCGAGTAAAGGCTCCGGAACGGCCGGGTCCGGGCGCGGTTCGCGTTCGGGTCCGGCCATCCGGTAACCTTGGAGGTCGGCGCGCCGTGAGCGCGTTGTCTCGACTTGCACCCGATCCCTCACCGGATCTCACGGGTGTGCCTCCCGCCGATCCAGGCGGGACCAGCAGAGAGCGCCCAGGGGACCTCTCCTGAGGCGTGCCGCCATCGGCCCCGGCCGGTGGTAGGCCCCCAAACCTTGGGGGCTGGTGTTCAACCACGCGTGGGACCGGTTGACTCCGGAAGCGCGCGCAGACGAAGGGTTTCCGCGGTGTACGCGATTGTCCGCGCAGGCAGCCGCCAGGAGAAGGTGGCGGTCGACGACGAACTGCTCGTCGACAAGCTCACCGGTGACGCCGGTGACACGGTCAGCTTCCCGGCCATCCTGGTCGTCGACGGCGACAAGGTGGTCAGCAAGGCCGCCGAGCTGGCCAAGTACGAGGTGACCGCCGAGATCGTCGGCGCCGTCAAGGGCCCGAAGATCAACATCATGCACTACCGGAACAAGACCGGGTACAAGCGGCGCATGGGTCACCGCCAGCCGTACACCCAGGTCAAGATCACCGGTATCAAGGCCGGGAAGTAAGGGAGGCGTCGAACAATGGCACACAAGAAGGGCGCATCGTCCAGCCGTAACGGCCGCGACTCCAACGCCAAGCGCCTGGGTGTCAAGCGCTTCGGCGGCCAGGTCGTGAAGGCGGGCGAGATCCTGGTCCGCCAGCGCGGCACCCACTTCCACCCCGGCCCGGGCGTCGGCCGCGGCGGCGATGACACGCTGTTCGCGCTGGTCGCGGGCGCTGTCGAGTTCCGGCGTTACCGTGGTCGTAACGCCGTGAGCATCGTCCCGCCGGCGGAGTAATCCGCCGCACAGCGACGTTAGAGGTATCTGAGGGGCGGACCGCACCGGTCCGCCCCTTGGCCCTTTTCGGGGCCGATCCAGCGAGGCGAGGGAGAACGAGCGTGGCAGCAGGAGCCGGATCCGGCGCGCAGTTCGTGGACCGGGTGGTGCTGCACGTCGCCGCGGGCAACGGCGGCCACGGCTGCGCGTCCATCCACCGGGAGAAGTTCAAGCCGCTCGGCGGCCCGGACGGGGCCAACGGCGGCCGGGGCGGTGACGTGATCCTCGTCGTCGACTCCAACTCCGCCAGCCTGCTGGACTACCACCGGCGTCCGCACCGCAAGGCGACCAACGGCCGTCCCGGCCAGGGCGGGCACCGCACCGGGGCCAACGGCGAGGACATGGTCCTGCCGGTCCCCGACGGCACGGTCGTGAAGACCGTCGGCGGTGACGTGCTGGCCGACCTGGTGGGGGAGGGCACCCGGTTCGTGGTCGCGCGCGGCGGCCACGGCGGGCTCGGCAACGCCGCCCTGGCCTCCGCCAAGCGCAAGGCCCCCGGCTTCGCCCTGCTCGGCGAGCCCGGCGAGGCGCTGGACGTGGTGCTGGAGCTCAAGAGCGTCGCCGACGTGGCGCTGGTCGGGTTCCCCAGCGCCGGCAAGTCCTCGCTGATCGCGGCGCTGTCGGCGGCCAAGCCGAAGATCGCCGACTACCCGTTCACCACGCTGGTCCCGAACCTGGGCGTGGTCAGCGCGGGCGACACCACCTTCACCGTCGCCGACGTGCCCGGCCTGATCGAGGGGGCCAGCGAGGGCCGGGGCCTGGGGCTGGAGTTCCTGCGGCACATCGAGCGTTCCTCGACCCTGGCGCACGTGCTGGACTGCGCGACGATGGAGCCGGGCCGCGACCCGGTCAGCGACTTCGAGGTCATCGAGAAGGAGCTCCAGGCCTACGACCGCGTCCTCGGCGACCGCCCGCTGTCGGACCGGCCCCGGATCGTCGTGCTGAACAAGGTGGACGTGCCCGACGCCCGCGACCTGGCCGAGATGGTGCGGCCGGAGTTCGAGGCGCGCGGGCTGAAGGTGTTCGAGGTGTCGGCGGCCAGCCACGAGGGGCTGCGGGAGCTGTCGTTCGCGATGGCCGAGATGGTGAAGGGCTTCCGGGCGTCGCTGCCGCCCGCCGAGCCGACCCGCATCGTGATCCGCCCGACGCCGGTGCGCGGCGGCGTCGAGTTCGAGATCAAGAAGATGGGCGACAACACCTATCTGATCACCGGGGAGAAGCCGGTCCGCTGGCTGCGGCAGACCGACTTCCAGAACGAGGAGGCCGTCGGCTACCTGGCCGACCGGCTCAACCGCCTCGGCGTGGAGACCGCCCTGGCCGAGGCCGGGGCCGAGCCGGGCGCCACCGTCATGATCGGAACGGTCGACGAGTCGGTCGTGTTCGACTGGCACCCCGAGGTCGCCGCCGGGACCGACGACGGCAGCGCGGGCCCGCGCGGCTCCGACCGCCGCCTGGACGACTACCGCTGACCCTCCCCGTGACCCATCGGCCCTGATCCCCCGAGGGAAACCACCCATGAGTGCTCGCCCGACGATCGCCAAGGCCCGGCGGATCGTGGTGAAGGCAGGTTCGTCGTCGCTCACCACGTCCGAGGGCACGATCGACGCCGACCGCATCGACGCCCTGGTGGACGTGCTGGCCGCGCGCCGCGCCGCGGGCACCGAGGTCGTGTTCGTCTCCTCGGGGGCGATCGCGGCGGGGCTCGGCCCGCTGGGGCTGAGCCGCCGCCCGCGCGACCTGGCCACGCAGCAGGCGGCGGCGAGCGTCGGCCAGGGCCGGCTGGTCGCCCGCTACACGTCCTCGTTCGCCCGGTACGGCCTGACGGTGGGACAGGTGCTGCTGACGGCCGACGACATGATGCGGCGCTCGCACCACCGCAACGCCCAGCGCGCGATCCACCAGCTCCTCGCCCTCGGCATCGTCCCGATCGTCAACGAGAACGACACCGTCGCCACCGACGAGATCCGCTTCGGGGACAACGACCGCCTGGCCGCGCTGGTCGCCCACCTGACCCGCGCCGACGCGGTGGTCCTGCTGTCGGACGTGGACGCCCTCTACACCGGCGACCCGCGCCGGCCGGGCGCGCGCCGCATCGACGAGGTGCACGGCCCCGAGGACCTGGCGGGGATCCAGCTGGGCGGCTCGGGCCGGGTCGGCACCGGCGGCATGGTCACCAAGGTGGAGGCCGCGCGCATCGCCGGCGTCCCGGTGGTCCTCACCAACGCCGCCCAGGCCGCCTCCGCGCTCGCCGGGGAGCCGGTCGGCACCTACTTCCACCCGCAGGGGACGCGGCGTTCCACCCGCCACCTGTGGCTCGCGCACGCCACCACCGGGCAGGGCCGGGTGGTGCTGGACGCGGGCGCGGTCGAGGCGGTCGTCCGGCGCGGCAAGTCGCTGCTGCCCGCCGGGGTGACCGGCGTGGAGGGCGAGTTCGCGGCGGGCGACCCGGTGGACCTGTGCGACCCGGCGGGCACCGTGGTGGCGCGCGGCCTGGTCAACTACGACGCGGGGGAGATCCCGGACCTGATGGGACGCTCCACCCGCTGGCTGGCCCGCGAGCTGGGGCCGGAGTACGAACGCGAGATCATTCACCGCGACGACCTTGTGATCCTGGAAGGCGGAGGACCCCATGAGTGATCACGAACGCGAGGAGTTCCTGCGGGTGGCGCGCCGCGCCCGGGAGGCCGCCGCCGGACTGGCCCCCCTGCCGCGCTCGGTCAAGGACGCGGCGCTGCACGCGATCGCCGACGCGCTGGTGGCGAGCGCCGCCGAGATCGTCAAGGCGAACGCGTCCGACGTCGCCCGCGCCCGCGACAACGGCACCTCCGAGTACATGATCGACCGGCTGAGCCTGTCGCCGGAGCGGATCGAGGCGATCGCCGCCGCCGTCCGCCAGGTCGCCGCCCTCCCGGACCCGGTCGGCGAGACCATCCGGGGCAACGTCCTGCCCAACGGCCTGGAGCTGCGCCAGGTCCGCGTGCCGCTCGGCGTCGTCGGCATCATCTACGAGGGCCGCCCCAACGTCACCGTCGACGCCGCCGCCCTGTGCCTGAAGAGCGGCAACGTGGCGATGCTGCGCGGCTCGTCGTCGGCGTTCGACTCCAACACGGCGCTGGTCGGCGTCATGCAGGCCGCCCTGGAGGGCACCGGCGTGCCGTCCGACGCGGTCCAGCTGGTCCCCGGCACCTCCCGCGAGTCGGTCAAGCACCTGATGCGCGCCCGCGGCCTGGTGGACGTGCTGATCCCGCGCGGCGGCGCGTCCCTGATCAACTCGGTCGTCGAGGAGTCCACCGTCCCGGTGATCGAGACCGGCGTCGGCAACTGCTCGGTCTACGTGGACGCCGCCGCCGACGTGGACATGGCCGTGGACATCCTGGTCAACGCCAAGACGCAGCGTCCCTCGGTCTGCAACGCGGCCGAGACGTTCCTGGTCCACGCCGACATCGCCGACGCGTTCCTGCCCGCGGCCCTGGCGGCGCTGAAGGCGAAGGGCGTGACCGTCCACGGCGACGAGCGGGTCCGCGCCCACTCCCCGGACGTCGTGGAGGCCACCGAGGACGACTGGTACGCCGAGTACCTGTCCCTCGACATCGCCGCCCGCGTCGTGGACACCCTCGACGAGGCCGTGGCGCACATCCGCCGGTACGGCTCGGGCCACACCGAGGCGATCGTGACCACGTCCCAGCCGGCCGCCAAGCGCTTCGTGGCGCTGGTGGACTCGGCGGCGGTCATGGTCAACGCCTCGACCCGCTTCACCGACGGCGAGGAGTTCGGCTTCGGCGCGGAGATCGGCATCTCGACCCAGAAACTGCACGCCCGCGGCCCGATGGGCCTGCCGGAACTGACCTCGACCAAGTACGTGGTCACCGGCGAAGGCCACTTGAAGGGAGAGACGCCGCCTGCCCCGGGGATCGGCTGCTCCAACGCTTAATTGATTTGCTTCCCGGCCCAGCCCCTCCGCGCGGAGCGCTCCGGGGCTGACCGCTGTGTTCATCGGCTCCACGGCCCAATCCCTCCGCCCTGGGGGCTCCGGGATTGACCGCTGCGCGGGCGAGCGCTGCATCGCTTCGCGATCTTCCGCCGGGATCTCGCCTTCGGCCTTGATCCCGGCCTCAGCCTCCGGACGCGCTCGCGTACGTGGCCGGGGTCTGCGCACTTGATGGAAGGAACCCCGTCCGGCTCTGCCGGGCGGGGTTCTCCTGTTCATGGAGGGGACTCTTATTTGTGACATCTTGACCCTTGATGTCACGTTGTAAGTGTGGTCTGATCCACTGCTGTGACTCCTGAGATCAACCGCCGTGGTGTCCTGCGGGGTGCCGCCCTCGGGGCGGGGATCGTCGCCGCCGGGCCCGTCCTGTTCCCCGCCCGTCCCGCCTCCGCCGCTCCCGGCCTGCGGGGTCCCGTCGCCGGGACCACCCTCGACCGCACGCTGGTGCTCGGCCGTCCCGGACGGGGCGGCTACCGCGAGGTCGTCGCCGGGCCCGGTGAGCCGCACGTGCTCCGCCGTGACCTCGGCGGCGTCGCCTCGGCGCGCCGGGCCGCCCGGCGGCGCGGGCTGCTGGCGTTCGGGCACCTCACCGACGTGCACGTCGTCGACGCGCAGTCCCCGGCGCGGGTGGAGTTCCTCGACCGGTTCAAGGACGCGCTGAAGGTCCTGCCGGTGGAGGGGGCCTGGCGGCCCCAGGAGTTCCTGTCCACGCACGTCGCCGAGTCCATGGTGCGGGCGGTGAACCGGGTCGGGCGGGGCCCGGCGACCGGGCTGCCGCTGGCGTTCACGATCAACACCGGCGACGCCGCCGACAACGTCCAGCACAACGAGGTCCGCTGGATCATCGACCTGCTCGACGGCGAACGCGTCCACCCCGACTCGGGCGACCCGAACCGCTACGAGGGCGTCCAGGACTGGGTGAACTACGACACCGGGTTCTGGCACCCCGACGGCCCGCCGCCCGGCGCCCGGGCCGACGTCGCCATCGCCCGGCACGGGTTCCCGCGCGTGCGGGGCCTGCTGGACGCCGCGCGCCGCCCGTTCCGGGCGACCGGCCTGAACGCGCCGTGGCTGGCGGTGTTCGGCAACCACGACGGCCTCGTCCAGGGCAACCTGCCGATCAACCCCCTGGTCACCGCGCTCGCCACCGGCGGCGTCAAGATCGGCGCGCCGGGAAGCCCCGCGCAGGCCGAACGCCTCGCCCGCATGATCCGCGACGGCGACGGCCGCGAGCTGACCCGGCTCGCCCGCCGGGAGAACGGCCTGGGCGGCCTGCTGCGCCCCGTCACCCCCGACCCGCGCCGCCGGATGCTGTCGCGCGCCGAGGTCGTCCGCGAGCACTTCGCCACCAGCGCCGCCCTCAAGGGCCACGGCTTCACCGCCGCGAACCTGCGCGACGGGACCGCCTACTACGCGTTCGACCAGGGGATCGTGCGGGGCCTGGTGCTCGACACCGTCAACCCCCACGGCTACTCCGAGGGCTCCCTCGACCGCGCCCAGTTCCGGTGGCTGGAGAAGCAGCTCGTCGCGGGCAGCGGCCGCTACACCGACGCCAGGGGCGACGTCGTGCGGCAGAAGGTCAGGGACCGCCTGTTCGTGCTGTTCAGCCACCACACCCTGGCATCGATGGGCAACCCCCTCGGCGGCGGCCGGGTCCTCGGCGACGAGGTGGAGGCGCTGCTGCTGCGCTTCCCCAACGTCGTCCTGTGGGTCAACGGCCACACCCACGTCAACGAGGTCGTCCCGCACCCCCGCAAGGGAGGCGGCGGCTTCTGGGAGGTCAACACCGCCGCCCACATCGACTTCCCGCAGCAGGCCCGCGTCGTCGAGCTGGCCGACAACGGCGACGGCACCCTGTCGGTGTTCGCGACCGTGCTGGACTCGGCCGGTCCCGAGGCGTTCGGCGGCCGCCTGAACGATCCCGTCCACCTGTCGTCGCTGTCGCGCGAGCTGGCCGCCAACGACTGGCAGGACGAGCCCGAGCACCGCCGCGGCAAGGCCGAGGACCGCAACGTCGAACTGCTGGTCCCCGCCCCCTTCTGACCGGCCCCGGCCGCCCGCTGACGCTTGTCACTCAACGTGCGTCCATTCACACTGAGTGTGACAAGACCCACCTTTCACGGAAGGCGGCCCATGCCCCTGCGAAGACGACTCGCCTGGCTGCTCTCGTTCCTCGTCCTGCTGCTCGCCCCCGCCCCGGCGGCCCTGGCCGCGCCGCCGATCCCCGCCGTCGCCTGCTCCGCCGAGGACTATCGCGGCGACCCCCGGCTCGGCCCGGCCGTGCTGCCCGACCGCGGCGTGGTCGGCCGCGAACTGCGCGGCTACCGGCGGTTCGGGAAGCTGTCGGCCTCCGGGTTCCTGGCCCGCCACTGGGATCCGGCCGCCAACGACGGCCGCGGCGGCTGGCGCTACCCGCCCGCCGACGGCTTCGTGATCGGCCGGGACGGCAAGCCGGTCAAGCGGGTGACCACCCTGGTCCCGCGCCAGCGCGTCGACCGGTTCGGCAGCGAGTACGGCGCGTTCCTGGCCCGCTACGGCGAGCGCTACGCCCGGCGCTCCATCCCACCGCAGAACCTCGACAACGCCGAGAACCCGGCGGGCTGCAACTGGCGCGCCTACGTGGTGCGGCGCGCGTTCCGCGTGGAGGCGGGCCCGGTCGCGCCCGCGTTCGAACAGCCCGGCCGCGGCATCCAGTACAAGCTCGACGGCGCTCTCGTCCCCGGATCCCCGGCCCGCCTGAACGTCCTGTGGCTGGTCGAGAACGGCTACCTCGCCCGCCTCAACTGACACCCGCCCGACAAGGCGAAGGGCCGCCGGACGTCCGGCGGCCCTTTTCCGAGCCGGGATCAGTTGGCGGTGGTGGTGCCGCCGTCGCGGCGGCGGTTCACCCGGTCGAAGATGCCGGCCGCCACGTCGGCGGCGGCGTCGGCCGCGCCCCGCACCTTCCCGATGAACGGGTCGGCGGTCCGCTCCCACGACTCCTTGTAGGCCTGGGCGGCGTTGCGCATCTCGTCGGTGACGCTCGCCTCGCCGTCCTCGGCGCGGCGCGGGTACTCGCCCGCCAGGATCCGCTGGTAGTCACCCTCACGCGCCCACCGGTCGATCTCCGCGAACCGCACCACGACCTCCGGGTGCGACTGCGGCAGCAGGTTCAGGAACTTCAGCAGGCCGTCGCGCACGTCGCCCGCCGCGTCGTACTCGCGGGCCTGCTCCAGGAACGCCTCGGTGCTCATCTCGTGCAACCGGGTCCCGCCCGCCAGCTTCATCAGGACGCGCTTGGACGCCTCCAGGTCCTGCCCGGCCAGCAGCCCGGCGCGGTCGGCCGACAGCTCGGCCTTCCGGAACCACTCCTTCAGCCCGATGATGATCCCGCCGATGGCGATGTTCCCCAGCGGCAGCCAGGCCAGCCGGGCCCCCAGCGACAGCAGGATCTGCATCATCGTCTGGTAGACCGCGTGCCCGGACAGGATGTGGCCGACCTCGTGGCCGATGACCGCGCGCAGCTCCTCCTCGTCCAGCAGGTCCAGCAGGCCCGTGTTCACCACGATGAACGGGCGGTCCGAGCCCAGCGCCATCGCGTTGGGCGCCGGGTCCTGCTTCACGTAGACCTCGGGGACCTCGGCCAGGTCCAGGATGTAGCAGGCGTCACGGGTCATGTCGTACAGGTGCCGGAACTGCCCCTCGCCCGCGCGCACGCTGCCCGCCAGGAAGTGCAGCCGGAACGCCCGCTCGTTGAACAGGCCCGACAGCTTGCGCAGCACGACGTCGAACCCGGACAGCGAGCGCAGCGCGACCAGCGCCGAACGATCCGCCGGGTGTTCGTAGGCCCGGGAACTGATCCCGGGAAAGCGCGTGCGTGCCCGATCCGGTGTGTTCTCCGTCATGTTCGGCATGCTACGTCCGACGAACCGCGTCCTTCACGGGTTCCCGACGTGCCGGAATAGTCCGCCCCCGGCCCCGGAGGGTCTTGCGCCGCGCCCGGACCGCGGGATGTACTGCCTGCCAGCGGGAGAGGGCGGGCGCGAGGAGGCGCGGTGTTCGATCCGAAGGCCGAGGCGATGTCGCGGGACGAACGGGCCGCGCTGCAACGCCACCGCCTGTGGGGCCTGGTGGACCGGCTGCTGGCCGCCGACGGCGTCCAGGGACGCCGCCTGCGGGAGGCCGGGGTCGAGGGCGGCGCGGACGTCACCCTCGCCGGGCTGCGCGAGCTGCCGTTCACCACCAAGCAGGACCTGTGGGACCACTACCCGTTCGGGATGCTGGCGGTGCCCCGCGACCAGGTCGCCGCCGTGCACGGCTCGTCGGGCACGCGCGGCCGCCCCACCCTCGTCGCCTACACCAGGGCCGACCTGGACCTGTGGGCCGCGATGTGCGCGCGTTCGCTGGCGTGCGCCGGGGCCGGGCCCGGCAGCGTCGTCCACAACGCCTACGGCTACGGCCTGTTCACCGGCGGCATGGGCGTCCACCAGGGCGCCGTCGCCCTCGGCGCGACCGTGGTCCCCATGTCCGGCGGCATGACCGAACGCCAGATCCGCCTGCTGTCGGACCTGCGCGCCGACATCCTCACCTGCACCCCCGCCTACGCGCTGCGCCTCGGCGAGGCCGCCGCCGAGGCCGGGGTGGAACTGCCCTCCCTCAAGGCCGGGATCTTCGGCGCCGAGCCCTGGTCGGAGGAGCTGCGCGCCGCGATCGAACGCGTCCTGCCGCTCAAGGCCCTCGACATCTACGGGCTCTCGGAGGTGATCGGCCCCGGCGTCGCCACCGAATGCCTGGAACAGAACGGCCTGCACGTCAACGAGGACCACTTCGTCGTCGAGGCGATCGACCCCGCCACCGGCGCGCCCGTCCCCGACGGACGGCCCGGCGAACTGGTCTTCACCACCCCGACCAAGCAGGCCCTCCCCCTGCTGCGCTACCGCACCGGCGACATCGCCTCCCTCACCCCCGGCGACTGCCCCTGCGGCCGGACCCTGGTCCGGATGAGCAAGGTCACCGGCCGCGCCGACGACATGCTGGTGATCAGGGGCGTGAACGTCTACCCCAGCGAGGTCGAACGCGTCCTGCTCGCCTCCGGCCTGGTCCGCCCGCACTACCAGCTCGTCGTCGACGCCCGGCGGCCCGCGCTGCGGCTGCTGGTGGCCTGCGAGGCGCTCACCGGGACCGACCCCGCGCCGGAGCTCACCGCCGCCCTCCAGGCCGAACTGGGCCTGCACGCCGACGTCGCCGCGCTGCCCGCTGGGACCGTCCCGCGCGTGGAGGTCGGCAAGGCCGTGCGCGTCGTGCGCTGGGAGTCGGGCCCACCGCCGCTCCCCGGCCTGGACTGAGACCCGCCCGACCGGGGCGCCCCGGCGGCTGGCTATTCTCGTCGGCATGACGCAAAAGCGGCGCTTGGGGATCATGGGTGGGACGTTCGACCCGATCCACCACGGCCACCTGGTGGCCGCCAGTGAGGTCGCGCACTACTTCTCGCTGGACGAGGTCGTGTTCGTCCCCACCGGCGTCTCCTCCCACAAGGACGACCGGAAGATCGCCCCGGCCGAGGACCGGTACCTGATGACGGTGATCGCCACCGCGTCCAACCCGCGCTTCTCGGTCAGCCGCATCGACATCGACCGGCCCGGCCCCACCTACACCGCCGACACCCTGCGGGACATGCGCGACCTGCACGGCCCCGGCACCGAACTGTTCTTCATCACCGGCGCCGACGCCCTCGGCAAGATGCTGACCTGGCACGACACCGACGAACTGTTCGAACTGGCCCACTTCGTCGGCGTCACCCGCCCCGGCCACCAACTGGCCGACCCCGGCCTGCCCGACGGCCGCGTCAGCCTGATGGAGGTCCCCGCCCTGTCGATCTCCTCCACCGAATGCCGGGACCGGGTCCGCGCCGGCGAACCCATCTGGTACCTCGTCCCCGACGGCATCGTGCAGTACATCAACAAACGCTCGCTCTACCGCGACCACGAGACCGCCGCCACCCCGTCCTGACCACCCGCCACAAAAGATTACGGGCATCAGCGCACGCGCCATACCCTGAGAGGGAAGGGCCGACCCGGCCAGACCGGGACGGCGACATCGACCAAGGGCGCCCCGGTCCCCGCCGTGAGAGGCTGGAACCGGGAACCGACCCCTACAGGGAGGATCGCGAGCGCACCGTGACCGCATCCGACAGAGCCACGCAGCTCGTCCGGATCGCCGCCGAGGCGGCGGGCGACAAGCTGGCCGACGACATCCTTGCCTACGACGTGAGCGAGCAGCTCGTCATCACCGACGCGTTCGTTCTCTGCTCGGCGCCCAACGACCGCCAGGTCCGCGCCATCGTCGACGAGATCGAGAAGCGCCTGCGCGAGGAGGCCGACGCCAAGCCGGTCCGCCGCGAGGGCGAGCGGGACGGCCGCTGGGTGCTCCTCGACTACATCGACGTGATCGTGCACGTCCAGCACGAGGAGGAGCGGCTCTTCTACGCCCTGGAGCGGCTGTGGAAGGACTGCCCCACCCTGCCGCTCCCCGAGCACGTCAACGCGCACGCCGAGCAGCGCGGCCGCGCCGTGGGGAGCGCGCGTGACTGACCGCGTTCCCGGCAAGCGCCGTCTCGTGCTGTGGCGGCACGGCCAGACCTCCTGGAACGTCGAACGCCGCTTCCAGGGCAAGACCGACATCCCCCTGGACGACACCGGCCTCGACCAGGCCGCGAACGCCGCCCGCCTGCTGGCCGCGCTGCGCCCCACGGCGATCCTCGCCTCCCCCCTCCAGCGCGCCGCCGCCACCGCCCAGGCCCTGGCCGCCGTCACCGGCCTGCCCGTCGACCACGACCCGGACCTGATGGAACGCGACGGCGGCGCATGGGAGGGCCTCACCGCCCGCGAGATCCGCGAACGCTACCCCGAGGAACACGCCCGCTGGGAACCCCCCGGCGGCGAGACCAGCGCCCAGGTCGCCAAGCGCGTCGGCACCGCCCTGGAACGCGCCGCCGCCGCCCTGCCCCCCACCGGCCTGCTCGTGGTCGCCTCCCACGGCGCGGCCCTGCGGCTCGGCATGTCCCACATGCTCGGCCTGCCCGAAGAGGTCTGGGAACGCCTCGGCGGCCTCTCCAACTGCTGCTGGTCGGTCCTGGCCGAAATGCGCGACGGCGGCTGGCGCCTCGTCGAACACAACGCCGGAACCCTCCCCGAACCCGTCCTGTCCGACGACCGCACCGACAACGGCGCCTGACCCCCCCGACCCCCACCCGACCCGTTCGAACTCCCGCCCGAAGTCCTATATGCTGGCGGAGCACTGCGGGGGTGAACGCCCACCGCAGAGCACGGGGCTATGGCGCAGTTGGTAGCGCGCCTCCATGGCATGGAGGAGGTCTGGGGTTCGAATCCCCATAGCTCCACTTCAGACCTAGGGCCAGTGTGGTCAGCGATCTTCGTCGCTTTCCCGCTGGTCCTTCGTCGTGTCGGCCCGGGGGGCGACCCCCCGGAACCCCCCGGCTCCACCGCCCGCCCCCACCCACCCGCCCCCACCCACCCGCCTGGCGTTCCGCCCCTTTCCGGTGGCTGGGGCTAGGGTGGTCTGCGGCCGGAAGGCCGCCGCCCTTCGGCGGTTCACGACCGCGAACGAGGGAACGCGATGCCGTATCTGGTGGAGATCGATCTCGCCGGGCCGCCGCCCGACGAGGGGGACCTGCTCCCGATGCTCGACACGCTCGCGGCCGCGATCGAGGAGGAGCGCCGGGGCGTCCGCGCCGACCCCGAACGCGTCCTCGACTACCAGGTGCTCGGGCACTCCGGCGGCGCGCGGATACGGGTCGTCCTGGACGTCGAGGACGTCGAACGGGCCTGGCTGGCGGCCGCCACGCTGACCGGCTACCTGACCACCTGGAGCCCCGGGCTCGTCGACCGCACCGTGTCCGGGATGAGCATCACCGCCGTCACCGGCGCCCGCGACGGCGACGCCGACTGGCTGCCGCCGCCCGAGGAGGGACTGCCGGTGGGACGCCGCCCGCTGGCGGCGCTGCTGGACGACCAGGCGCTGCCACTGGCCGCCCACTACCTGCTCGCCGGAGCCGTCCGCACGCTGTGGAACCCCGTGCTGCGGTCGAGCCAGCCGGTCGTCGCCCCCGAGGACGTGGTCGCCGGAGCCGCCGAGCACCCCTGGGACCGCGAACTCGTCGACGTGCTCGGACCGCTGCTGATCGCCGCCGCCCGCCGGGAACCGGCCGAGGCGCGCGGCGGCCCCCTGGTCGCGCGCGGCGGCGGCAGCCCCGAACTCGCCCGCGACCTGCTGCACCGCGCCCGCCAGGCCGCCGCCCGAACCGACGACGACCTGGTCGCGGGCCGGGACCTGATGGAGTCCTTCACCGCCGACCACCACCTGGACTGGCAGGAGGCGGCGGGCCGGGGCCCCGACGCGCGCGGCTGGAACGCCGTCCGGCGGCAGCGCGAACTGCTGTGGGCGGGCCTGCGCGCCCTGGCCACCCTCGCCCAGCGCTGGTCCCACGTCCCGGGCCCGTGGAGCCTGCTGGCGGAACTGGTGGACGAGGACGACCTCGTCGCGCTGCTCGCGGCCCGCGAGGTCGCGATCATCGAGTTCTCCACGGCGGAGGACCTGGCCGACACCCGCAACGCCGCCGCCGCGCACGCGGCGGTGTGGCTGGCGCTGCGGCGCGGGCGGCTGCTGGACGCCCCGGCGGGCCGGCGGCTGGTCGAGGACCTGGTCGAGGGGATCGACCAGTTCCGCTACGTCGTCAACAGCGCGCTGGTCGAACTGGGAGCGGCGCCGCTGGCCGCCGCGCTGCGCGAGGCGCCGGTGCCCGCCCCGGTGGCCGACGCCCTCACCGACTTCGCGCGGGCGCTGGCCGAGACCGAGATCGACGTCCCCAGCGGGGTGGACGCGTTCGGGGACATGCTGGGGATGCTGGAGGAGGCGCTGCGGCCGGGCGAGGGGCTGCCGGACCGCGTCCGGGGCGTGCTGGAGGTCCTGGGCCGGGCGGCCGCGCTGGCGGCGCTGGAGGAGGTCGATCCCGAGTTCGCCCGGGGCCCGGAGGAACTGGCGGCCGGGCTGCTGGCCGACGCCGCCGACAGCGCCAGCCTGTTCCTGGTGGAGGAGGACGACGCCGACGAGGCCGTGCGGATGCGCGCGCTGGCCGCCGTCGCGCGGGTGAGCGCCGAGGCCGCCGGGGCGATGGCGGCGGACCTGCCCGACCTCGACGGCGACGACCCCCGGCTGGAACCCGTCGCCCGCGACCGGGCCCGCCGCTGGGTCGAGACCGCCCTGGCCGGGGCGGCGGACGCGGACAAGGCGGCCGACGCGGTGCGCGGCGGGCTCGGCCCGGACGCCCGCGAGATCCTCGCGGCGGTCGTGTCCGGCGAGGGCCCGCCCGGCTGGTGGCCGGTGCGCCGGGTGACGG
>NZ_BCQR01000160.1 GCF_001552175.1 Actinomadura kijaniata NBRC 14229 | reverse complement strand
GCGGCCGCGCCCTGCCGGTCCTCGCGGCCGCCATCGGCGCGCTGGCCGTCGCGACCCTGGGCGGGGGAGTGCACCAGGCCGTCACCCACCGGAGCGACCGCCCGGACGCGGCCGGCCGGTCCGGCCCGCCCACCGCCGGGCCCACCGGCCCGGTGACCGACGTCACCGCCGACGCGGGCGTCGCGCCGCTGCGCCGGGTCGTGCCGCCGGACGTGCTGGCGGTCTCCTCCGGCCGGTCCGTCACCGCGGCCCAGATCGCGCGGATCCGGAAGATCAAGAAGGTCCGGGACGTGATCGCGGTCGACGGCGGCGCGGTCCAGCTGCAGGGACGCTCGATCAACACGTTCGCGGTGGACCCCTCGACGTTCCGGTCCTGGACCCCGCCCGGCACCGCCAAGCGCACCGAGCTGTGGACGGCGCTGGCGGACGGGCGGTTCGTGGTGTCGGCCAACGCCGCCGAGCAGCTCCGGCTCGCCCGTGGCCGGCAGTATCCGGTCGTCGGCCGCACCATGCCGAACCTCACCATGGGCGGCTCCGGCGCGCTCGGCATCCCCGGCATCGACATGCTGGTCGGCCGTGAGGCGGGCCGGGACATCGGCCTGATCCCCCATGTGGCGGTGCTGGTCAACGCCCCCGGGACCGACCCGGTCAAGCTCGCCGCGGCCGTGCGCGGGGCCCTCGGCCAGACCGGCAACGTCGTCAACCTGCACGAGAACCGGTACCGCGCGCCGTCCGACGGCGGCCGCCCCGGCAGCTACCTGGACCTCTACAAGCAGGCCGCCACCACCTGCCCCGGCCTGTCCTGGACGGTGCTGGCCGCCATCGGCCAGGTCGAGAGCGACCACAACCGCAACCCCGGCCGCTCCAGCGCCGGGGCGCTCGGCCCCATGCAGTTCATGCCCGCCACCTGGAAGGCGTACGGCGTGGACGGCGACGGCGACGGCAGGGCCGACATCATGAACCCCTACGACGCCGTCCCCTCCGCCGCCAGGTACCTGTGCGCCAACGGGGCCGGCCGCGGCGGCCGGCAGCTGTACCGGGCGGTCTGGCACTACAACCACGCCGACTGGTACGTGCGGAAGGTCCTGGCGCTGGCCCGGGCCTACGCCGCGCGGTACTCCTGACGTGCCCTTTCTCACAGCCGGGCGGCCGGGCGCGGACAGCGCCGACCGCCTGGTTGGATGGAGGGCATGACGTCCTACGACGCGTTGCTCCTGGTGTCATTCGGGGGGCCCGAGGGACCCGAGGACGTGATCCCGTTCCTGGAGAACGTGACGCGCGGCCGCAACATCCCGCGGGAACGCCTCGCCGCCGTCGGGGAGCACTACCACCTGTTCGACGGGGTCAGCCCCATCAACCAGCACTGCCGCGACCTGAAGGCGGCCATCGAGGCCGACCTCGCCGCGCACGGCGTCGATCTTCCGGTCTACTGGGGCAACCGCAACTGGGACCCCTACCTGGCCGACACCGTCCGCCGGATGAGGGACGACGGGGTGCGGCGCGCCGCCGCGTTCGTGACCTCCGCCTACAGCGGCTACTCGTGCTGCCGCCAGTACCTGGAGGACATCGACCGCGCCCGCGCCGAGGTCCCCGGCGCCCCCGAGATCGACAAGCTGCGGGTCTACTACAACCACCCCGGCTTCGTGGAGCCGTTCGTCGAGGCGGCCCGCGCCGCGCTGGCGGAACTCCCCGCCGACCTGCGGGAGGGCGCGCACCTGGCGTTCAGCGCGCACAGCGTCCCGCTGGCCCAGCCGGGCCGGGAGCGCTACACCGCCGAGCTCGCCGACATCTCCCGCCTGGTGGCCGGACGCGCCGCGCCCGGCCACCCGTGGGAGCTGGTCTACCAGTCGCGCAGCGGCCCGCCCACCCAGCCGTGGCTGGAGCCCGACATCGTCGACCACCTGGAGAAGCTGCACGCCGCGGGCGTCCGCGCGGTGGTGAACGTGCCGGTCGGCTTCGTGTCCGACCACATGGAGGTCAAGTACGACCTGGACGTGGAGGCCGCGAACCGGGCGGCCGAGCTGGGCCTGGAGTTCCGCCGCGCCGCCACCCCCGGCACCCACCCGCGTTTCGTCGCGATGGTCCGGGAACTGCTGGTGGAGCGCGCCACGGACGCCGCCGACCGTCCCGCGCTCGGGGTCCTGGGCCCGCGCCCGGACGTCTGCCCGGCCGACTGCTGCATGAGGGGGATCACCGTATGAGCCTGGCCGAGGAGCTCCTCGAACTGGCGCTGGCCACCGCCCGGGAGACCGGCCGGATGCTGGTCGACAAGCGGCCCGCCACCGGGCCCGACGTGGTGCGGACCAAGTCCAGCCCCACCGACGTGGTCACCCAGATGGACCGCGCCGCCGAGGAGCTGGTCCTCCAGCGGATCGGCGCGGCCCGGCCCGGCGACGCGTTCCTCGGCGAGGAGGGCGGCACCCAGGACGGCGACGGCCCGGTCCGCTGGATCGTGGACCCGATCGACGGCACCGTGAACTACCTGTACGACCTGCCCGACTGGGCGGTCAGCATCGCCGCGCAGGTGGACGGCGTCACCGTCGCCGGGGTGGTCGACATGCCGCGGCGCGGCGAGACCTACACCGCCGTGCGCGGCGGCGGCGCGCTGCTGCACACCGCCTCCGGCACCCGCGAACTGCGCGTCAACGCCGACGTCCCGCTGGAGCGCGCCCTGGTCGCCACCGGCTTCGGCTACGACGCCCGCCGCCGCGCCCACCAGGCCGAGGTGCTGACCGGGGTGCTGCCCAACGTCCGCGACATCCGCCGTGGCGGCTCCTGCTGCGCCGACCTGTGCGCGCTGGCCGCCGGACGCGTGGACGCCTACTACGAGCGCGGCGTGCAGGCGTGGGACGTCGCGGCGGGCGCGCTGATCGTCGAGGAGGCGGGCGGCCGGGTGGCGGGCCTGGACGGCGCCCCGGTGAGCCCGGACTTCGCCCTGGCGGCGGGGCCCGGGACGTTCGAGGCGCTGCACGACCTGCTGCTGCCCCTGGACCCGGCCCGCGACTGACCCGTACACGAACCGAGGACCGGGCGGTGGCCCGGTCCTCGTCGTGTTCTACGCGGGGCGACGTGGAGTGGTAGCTCCGAAGGGTTCACCCTCAGTCGCAGCGGGGTGGTTCGACACCGACTTCCACACCGATGTCGTTGTTCGCTGCGATCCGGCGCAGTTCCTTGATCTCCTCCTGGCGGATGTCCGCCAGGTAGGTGTCGCCTTCTGCGTGGGCGGCACGGAGCGATGCGTAAGCGTCATCGAGCCGCTGTTGGATGGTGCGTGACAACTCGCCCAAGGGGCCTCCTCCCGGATCAGGCACCCCTTACCCAGCGCGCCGGGCGCGGTAAACCCGATCTTCTGAGAGTTTTCCGGGTGTTCCCGGCCTCCCCGCGGGAGGCATCCTGGTAGGGGGCTTACGGACGTCTTACGGCCGCCATGGCATACCTGGTCAGGGGACGATACGAGGGGATGGACGACAGGTGCGTGTTCTGGTCGTCGAGGACGAGCGGGTGATGGCCGACGCCATCGCCACGGGGCTGCGCCGCCAGGCGCTGGCGGTGGACGTGGCCTACGACGGCGCGGGCGCGCTGGAACGGACGGGGGTCAACGAGTACGACGTGATCGTGCTGGACCGGGACCTGCCCAGGGTGCACGGCGACGACGTGTGCAAGCAGCTGGTCGCCCAGCGGTACCCGGCGCGCATCCTGATGCTGACGGCCGCCGGGGAGCTGGACGACAAGGTCGAGGGGCTGTCCATCGGCGCCGACGACTACCTGCCCAAGCCGTTCGCGTTCGCCGAGCTGGTCGCGCGGGTGCGGGCGCTCGGCCGCCGCGCCGCCGCGCCGCTGCCGCCGGTGCTGGAGCGCAGCGGCGTCCGCCTGGACCCCGGCCGCCGGGAGGTGACCCGCGACGGACGCCCGGTGGACCTGACCCGCAAGGAGTTCGCGGTGCTGGAGGTGCTGCTGAGCGCCGACGGCGCGGTGGTCAGCTCCGAGCAGCTCCTGGAGAAGGCGTGGGACGAGCACATCGACCCGTTCACCAACGTGGTGCGGGTCACGATGATGACGCTGCGCAAGAAGCTCGGCGACCCGCCGGTCATCGAGACCGTGCCGGGCGTGGGGTACCGGCTGTGAGCCCCCGGCCCGCCTCCCAGCCCGAGGCCCGGCCCACCACGCCGGGCGCGCAGTTCGGCCAGCTCGGCGTGGCCATGAACACCGGCCCGCAGCCGATCCCCGCGCACCTGAACGCCGGCTCCAGGGGCCGCCCGGGGCCGCTGCTGGAGGACCTGAAGGCGCTGCCCAGCCGCGTCAGCGTCCGGCTGCGGCTCACCGTGCTGTACGGGCTGCTGTTCTTCATGGCCGGGGCGCTGCTGCTGTTCGTCACCTACCTGCTGGTCAACACGATCCTGGACGAGGTGTTCCCCAGCGGCTACATCATCATCCGCAAGCCCGACGGCGCGATCACCGACCCCGACCTGGTCAAGGACCTGGCGATGCGGCAGCTGGTCGGCCGGTCGCTGCTGGCGCTGGCCGGGGTCGGGATCATCGCGCTGGTGCTGGGCTACTTCGTCGCCGACCGGGCGCTCAGCCCGTTGCAGCGGATGACCGCGACCGCCCGGCGGCTGTCGGAGAGCAACCTGCACGAGCGGATCGCCCTGCAGGGCCCCGAGGACGAGCTGAAGGAGCTGGCCGACACCTTCGACGCGATGCTGGAGCGGCTGGGGCAGGCGTTCGACTCCCAGCGCCGCTTCGTCGGCAACGCCTCACACGAGCTGCGCACCCCCCTGGCGATCAACCGGACGCTGCTGGAGGTCGCGCTCGGCGACCCCGACGTCTCCGACGACCTGCGGACCGTCGGCAAGACGCTGCTGGCCAACAACGCCCGCCACGAGCGCCTCATCGAGGGCCTGCTGCTGCTGGCCCGCAGCGAGCGCGAGCTGACCACCCGCACCCCGGTCGACGTCGCCGACGTCGCCACGACCGTGCTGGAGAACGTCCGCCGCCGCGAGGACGAGCTGCCCAACGAGGTCACCGTCCACCGCGAGCTGACCCCCGGCACCACCTCGGGCGACCCGGTCCTGCTGGAGCACCTGGTCTCCAACCTCGTCGACAACGCGATCAAGCACAACGACGACGGCGGCGAGGTGTGGATCCGCACCGGCGTGCTGGACGGCGTCACCACCGTGCAGGTGGAGAACACCGGCCCGGTGGTGCCCGGCTACGAGGTGGAGCGGCTGTTCGAGCCGTTCCGCCGCCTCAACGCCGACCGCCTGGAGTCCGCCAAGGGCGCGGGCCTCGGCCTGTCGATCGTCCGGTCGGTGGTCCTGGCGCACCGCGGCACCGTCTACGCCGCCCCCCGTCCCGGCGGCGGCCTGATCGTCACCGTCCGCCTGCCGGTGGGCTGACGGACCGGACGCGCGGAGCGCGGCATTGAGCCAAGATCAACCCCTTTGTTAGGTTTGCCGTCGACCTGACCCTCCCGTACCGGGAGGACAAAGGAGCTCCCCCATGAACGCAAGGCGACTGACGGCCGTCGCGCTCGGCGCCGCGCTCGGTGCCGCGATCTCCGCCGCCCCGCTGACCGTGGCCGTCGCCCCCGCCAGCGCCGAGGCGGCCCGGACGTCGGCGGCGTGCCCGGGGCGCCAGACCTGGAGCGACCGGAACACCTTCGGGGTGATGTGCCCCACCCGGAGCGTCGGCGCGGCCGCGTACTGCAGGGACAACGTGCTCGTGTACGGCAGGAAGGCGCCCGCCGGCCGGTGGTCCTACGCCTACTGCGCCGCCCACGGCGGCCTGGCCCGCCCCGCGCTCTGACGCCTACCTCCGGGCGGCGGTCGCCAGGGTCGGATGGCCGTCGAAGTCGGGGTTCAGGCCGATGTAGCGGTCGGAGCGGAACGCGACGCCGCCGCCGCTCACCACCGGGATGATCGCCATGTCGTCCAGCGCGATCTTCTCGGCCTCCTGGGTCAGCCTGGTGCGCTCGGCGTCGCCCGGCGTGCGCCGCACCTGGTCCAGCAGCCCGTCGAAGCGGGCGTTGCGCCAGCCCGAGTAGTTGTTCAGCGCGTTGTCGCCGGTCGCGAGCTGGTCGCCGCCCAGCACGGAGCGCAGCAGGGTGGAGCCGGTCGGGTAGTCGGGGCTCCATCCCGAGATCATCAGGCCGGAGGCGTCCTTGGCGGTGACCTGGTCACGCAGCTTGTCGTAGGCGAAGCCCTTGACCGTCCTGAGCCGGACGCGCCAGCCCAGCACGTTCTGGAGCCGGGCCCCGATCTGTTCGGCCAGCGGGAGCTGGGTGCCGGTGTCCATGGTGTGCAGGTCGATGGTCGTGCCCGCGCCGAGCCCGGCCTGCGCGGCGAGCCTCCTGGCCTGGGCCGGGTCGGGGGCGTCGCAGGAGGGGCAGACGCCGGGCCGCCCGAAACCGGCGACCGGCGGGGGCACCAGGCTCCGGGCGGGCCGTCCGAACGCCTGGGCGGCGATCGCCGAACGGTCCAGCGCGTAGGACACCGCCAGCCGCGCCTCCCTGGACCTCATCGGCCCGCGCGCGGTGAGCGGGACGAGCATCCGGCTGGTGGCGACCGGGTACTCGATCCGTCCGCTCTGGCCGCGGGCGGCGCGCCTGGCCTCGACGTCCGTCAGCGACACCCAGCCGACCTCGCCCGAGCCGAAGCTCGTCATCATCCGGGTGGAGTCGAGGCTCAGCCGGACGATCACGCGGTCCAGCCTGGCCTCCCCGAACGCCCAGGAGTCGTTGCGCGTCAGCTCGACGCTCTTGTCGGGCGTGTAGGAGGCGAGCCGGAACGGGCCGTTGCCGATCGGCCGCAGGTTGTAGGCGGCGTTGTCGGGGGCCCCGGCGGCCCCGGGCGCGGGGAAGAAGAGGGGGTCGGCCAGCCGCCAGGGGAACTCGCAGGAGGGGCCGGTCAGCGCGACGTCGAGGGTCTGCCCCGAGGCGCGGACCCCCGCGAGGCGGTCGGTCTTCTTGCCCGCGACCTCGTCGTACCCCTTGATGTCCCGCATCAGGTAGGAGGCCGTGCCGGACGGGTTCCGCGCGCCGCGGCCCCAGCCGCGGGCGAACGCCTCGGCGTCCACCGGCTCGCCGTTGGCGAACCGCGTGCCGCTCCTGACGGTGATCTTCCAGTTGGTGCAGGTGTCGTCCGGGGTGATGGCGGTGGCCAGCCGGTTGCGCAGCGTGCCCTGGGGCGTCACCTCGGCCAGCCCGGTGAACAGCTGCCTGGCCAGCATGGTCCCGGTGCCGCCCGAGGCGTACTCGGGCGCGAGGTGCCCCTTGGGGTCGTAGGGCGCGTTGACCATCACGCTCAGCGTCCCGCCGACCCGGTCGACGGGCGGGAGCGGTTTCTTCCCGGTGCCGTCGAAGTTGGCCAGGATGAGGCCGCCCACCAGCACCAGCGCGACGGCGGCGCCACTGCCCGCGCCGACCAGGATCCCGACGCCCCTGCGGCGGGGGTCCTCCTTGCCGGGCACGGTCTGCTGAGCGTTCGGCGGGGGCGGGTACTGCGGCTGGGGGAACGCGGGCGGTGCGGGCGCTGTGGGGGGCGGGGGCGGCCATGTCTGCGGGGCCGCCGGGGGAGCGGCGAACGCGCCCGTCGCGGCGGCCCGTACGCCCCGGTCCAGCATCCCGTCCTTGTCCAGGGAGACCGCGGGCCGGGCCGGGGTCGGGGCCGAGGCCGGGGGCAGGCTGCCCGCCAGGCTCAGCAGCCGCAGCAGCACCTGCTGGGAGGCCGGGCGTCGCGCCGGGTCCTTGTCCAGACACCCGGCCACCACCGACCGCAGCGGCTCGGGGAGCGCGCCCAGCTCCGGCGGCAGGTGCAGGATGCGGTGCATCACCGCCGGGATGCTGTCCTGCCCGAACGCCGGGCGTCCCGTCGCCGCCGTCACCATCGTGGTGCCCCAGGCGAACACGTCGGCGGCCGGGCCGACCCGCGCCCCGGTGATCTGCTCGGGCGCCATGTAGGCGGGGGTGCCGACGGCGGTGCTGGACAGCGTCCCGGTGGCGTCCAGCGCCCGCGCGATCCCGAAGTCGATCACGCGGGGGCCGTCGGCGGCCAGCAGCACGTTGCCGGGCTTGAGGTCGCGGTGCGCCACCCCGGCCTCGTGGATGGCGGTCAGCGCCGTCATCGTGCCGATCGCCAGCCGGTCCAGCTCCGCGCCCGACCGGGGTCCGTGCTCGGCCAGCACCCGCGCCAGCGGGGGTCCGTCGATGTACTCGCTGACGATGTAGGGCCGGTCCCCGTCGACGTCGGCGTCCAGGACCCGGGCGGTGCAGAACGGCGCGACCCGCCGCGTCACCGCCAGCTCGGCGGCGAACCGCTGCCGCGCCCTGGCGTCGCCGCTGAACCGCGCGTGCAGCAGCTTCACCGCGACCGGGTGCCCGGGCTCGTCCTCGGCGAGGTAGACCGCTCCCTGGCCGCCCTCGCCGAGCAGCCCGGTCAGCGCGTATCCGCCGATGCGTCGCGGGTCTCCGTCGCGCAGTGGGGCGACCTCGGGCATGGCCCTCCTGTGGGGGAACGCGGACGCCCGGCGGCCGGATCCGGCCGCCGGGCGGGTGGTGCGGTTACTTGGAGACCGAGCCGGAGGCGCTGCCGCCGCTGGTGCCGCGCCAGGTCCAGCTCATGTTCTTCGCGCCGAACTTGGTGAACGTCAGCGTGCCCGCCGCGCAGTGGTTCCCGGTGGTCAGCGGCGTCTCGCTGAACTCCGCGCGGGTGCTGCCGACGGCGGTGCTGCCCGACGTCAGCGTGGTCTTGGTGATGCAGGTCGGCGTGCCGTCGGTGTAGGTGTAGCGCGCGGTGCCGCCGGTGCTCAGCACCGCGAACTGCACGTTGAACGTCTTGCCCTCCTGCCGCCCGGTGCCGTTCCAGACGCCGATCATCCCGGTGTCGATGTCACCGCCGCCGTAGGTCCGCGACGGGGACGGCGAGTAGGTCGGCAGCGTGTAGGGATCGGGGTCGTCGTCCTTGTTGGCGATCACGATCAGCGCGACCACCACGACCAGCGCGACCAGCGCGAGCACGCCGCAGCCGATGGCGATCGCGGGTCCCGAGGAGGAGCGCCGCGGGGGCGGCGGCGCGTAGGGCGGCCGCGGCCCCTGCGGCATCCCGCCCTGCATCGGCGGCATCTGCTGCGGAGGCGGAGGCTGCTGCATCCCCGCGTTCTGGTACATCGGCATCGGCGGCGGGGTGATGTGCTGCTGCGGGGGCGGCGGGGTGGCCCCGCCGTGCATCGGCATCGGCGGGGGCGTGATCGACTGCTGCGGGTGGGGCCGCTGCGGGGCCGGCGGCATCGGCAGCTGCGCCGCGATCCGGGTGCCCTGGTCCAGCAGGTCCTCCGCGTCGGCCTGCCGGGACGGGGCCGCGCCGACGGCCTCCAGCAGGTTGATCAGCAGCTGCGCCGCCGGGGGGCGCAGGCCCGCGTCCTTGGACAGGCAGCGGCCGATCAGGTCGCGCACCGGGCCGGCCGGGATGCGCGACAGGTCCGGCTCGTCGTTGAGGATCTTGTTGATGATCACCGGGAGGGTGTCGGCCTCGAACGGCGACTGCCCCGTGGCGGCGAACACCATGGTCGCGCCCCAGGCGAAGATGTCCACCGCCGGGGTCAGCGGCGCCCCGGTGAGCTGCTCGGGCGCCAGGTAGCCGGGGGTGCCGACGACCATGCCGGTCGCGGTGACCGCGCTCTCCTGGGAGTTGACGGTGCGGGCGATGCCGAAGTCGACCACGCGGGGGCCGTCGGAGGCCAGCATGACGTTGTTCGGCTTGAAGTCGCGGTGGACGATCCCGGCCTCGTGGATGGCGGCCAGGGCGGTCGCGGTGCCGATCGCCAGCCGTTCCAGGCCGGCGGCGTCGAAGGGGCCGTTGTGCGCCACCACGTCGTGCAGCGACGGCCCGTCGATGAACTCGCTGATGACGTAGGGCTGGTCGCCGTGCACGTCGGCGTCCAGCACCTTGGCCGTGCAGAACGCCTCGACCTTCTGCGCCGCCGTCACCTCGCGGATGAAGCGGGCGCGGGCGGCGGGATCGGAGGCCATCTGGGCGTGCAGCAGCTTGACGGCGACGTGCTGTCCGCCCGGGGCCCGGCCGAGGAAGACCGCGCCCTGCCCGCCCGCGCCGAGTCGCCCGACGATCTCGTACTGTCCCAGCGCCCGGGGATCGCCTGGCTCCAGGGGAGCGGCATCCGGCATGTGAGCCTCCAGTGACCCGCAGTGTGTTGTGCCCGCGTGTTGATCGGGGCCCCTCGGCGGGTCGTTTCGCGTCTGTTTCCGGCGGAACCCCCGACTGGGGCCCGCCCCAACCTCAGGCGGGCACGATATCGCGTTAGTTCAGACGTTTCACCGAAGCGTCTGGTTCAGCCGGAAGAGCGATCGGTCCGGACGGGGGCCGATCCCGGCCGCCCTCCCGCGTCCGGACCGCCGCGCGGGGAGGCGGGAAAGCCCGTTGGCGCGCACAACGCCGCCGGTACCGATATGATCCCGCCGCCGTGGGAAGGACGGCGGGTGTCGTGGCACTGCTTCATACCGTGACAATCCGCCGGATATGTGACGTAAACCACATTTTGTGGGCCTGCAAGGGTGTGCGGTGTCACGCGTGGGGCCGGTCGCGCCTTGTGTGTCGCAGCTCACCGCCCGTGACAGAATTTCCCGCCCGGATCGGGCACAAGTTCGGCCCCCCGTGCGTTAGATCCGCGCGACGGGGCGCATAAAGCATCGAGGGGGATGGAGAAGAAGATGGCGACGGATTACGACAGCCCGCGGAAGACGGACGACGACCTGAGTGAGGACAGCCTCCAGGAGCTCCAGGCGCGCCGTGCCGACAAGGCCGCGAGCATCATCGACGAGGACCTGGACGCCGGCGAGGTCGCCGAGCTGCCGGGCGCCGACCTGTCGAACGAGGAGCTGACCTTCCGGGTCGTTCCGCGGCAGGCCGACGAGTTCACCTGCACCCGCTGCTTCCTGGTGCACCACCGCAGCCAGCTGGCCAGCGAGAAGAACGGCCAGCCGGTCTGCCGCGAGTGCGCCGCCTGACGGGGGGCCGCCGGTGACGGAAGGTCCCGAACACCAGCCCGACCACGCGCCGTCCGCGGAACCCGGCCGGGACGCGGCGCCCCACCGCGACGCCGCGCCCCACCAGGCGTCCGGCGGGGACGCGGTGCCCGACCGGGAGGACGCGGAGATCGGCGAGCTGATCGGACGGCTCGCCGCCGACGAGTCCATGGACCGGGAGACCCGCGGCCGGCTGCTCGGCCGCCTGGCCCGGCTGCTGGGCGGCAGCGCCCGCCGGGCGGGCGCCGCGGGAGTGGCGCGCGGCCGGTGGCTGGGCGACCTGCTCATCGCCGCCGCGCCGCACATCCCCGTCCGGGACCTGGAGACACTGCGCGCCCACCACCGCGGGCTGTCCGGCGAGGACCTCGCCGACAACCTGGTCCGGGTCGCCGTCAACGGGACCACCGCCGTCGGGGCGGCGGGCGGCGCGCTGGCGGCCGTCCAGTTCACCGCCCCGCCCCTGCTGCTGTCGGCGCCCGCCCAGCTCGCCGCCGAGACACTGGTGGTCGCCGCGATCGAGGTCAAGCTCATCGCGGAGCTCCACGAGGTGTACGGGGTGCGGGTGCACGGCTCCGGCGCGACGCGCGCCGCCGCGTTCCTGACCTCCTGGGCCAGGCAGCGCGGCATCAACCCGCTGGAGACCGGGACGTTCACCGGCGCGCTGGGGTCGGCCGCCAAGGTGGCCCTGCGCAAGCGCCTGCTGCGCACGCTCGGGCGCAGCATGACGACCATGGGTCCGTTCCTGACGGGGGCGGCGGCCGGGGCGGCGCTCAACCGCACCGCCACCAAGAAGCTCGCCACCACCGTCCGCGACGACCTCCGCAGGACCGCCGGGGCCCCCGCCCCGCTGCCGGGCGAACCCCCCGCGCTCGGCTCCTCCTGACACGCCTCCCACCGACACGTCCCACCGAAACGTCCCATCGACACGTCCGCGCGGCCGCGCCGGGGCCTTCCGTCCCCCGGCGCGGCCGCGCGCCGTTCACCTCAGGCGAACTCCAGCTCGCCGCGCACCGAGTCGCGGCCGCACAGCCACATGCCGAGGGCCTCGCGCGTGCCGCGCACCTCCGGGCCGCGCCCGACCGGCCGGTGCCCGTCGGTGGGAACGAGCCGGTGCCGCAGCACCCGCCGGTTCATCCACAGGCTGAGCTGGAGCCCCTCGCGGAAGATGGCGCCCGCGACGTCGTCGGGGACCTGCCGCGTCAGGCCGAGGCCGCGCACGATGTCCTGGTGGTGTACGCCGAGGTCGCCGAGCAGGACCCCGGCGCCGAACCGGCTGGTGGTGCTGGGGCGGTCGGCCCAGTGCCGCGCCCACTCCATGAGCCGCTCGCGGGACACCGCGCGCGCCCGGTCGGCCTGCGCCTGGTTGGCGTCGTTGACGCGGAGCCCGTGGGGCAGGTACGAGGACAGGAAGTAGTCCAGCCCGATCACGTGGCCGAGCACGTCGCGCGGCGCCCACTCGGCGCACAGCGTGGTCCCGGCGTCGAAGTCGTCGTCCGAGAGCCCTTCGAGGGTCTCGACCAGGCGGTGGCGCTCGGCCCGCAGCGCGTTCTCGTAGGGAAGCCTGAGCTTGTCGAGGGGGCGCATCGTGGTCGGTCCCTTCGTGACGACTCCGGGAACGACCACGATACGCAGGGCCGGGCCGGGGGCCGACTGGACCCCCGGTCCAATGAGATCGCCCCGGCTACACCTCGGCCTTGAGGTGCGAGGGCAGCGTGCCGGTGCTCTTGGCCCACTGCCGGGCCGCCGCACGGGTGGCCAGCAGCCGCGCGACCTCCATGCCGATGCCCATCACCACGATCCAGCCGATGGCCTCGCTCAGCGCGACCTCGGGGGATTCGGGGTTGGTCGGCGGCTCCTTGCCGGTGGTCTTCTTCCACGCCAGCGCGATCGCCTTCTTGGCGACGAACCCGCCGGCGAACGCGGAACCGCCGGCCAGCACCCGCCAGCCGATATCGCCCTTGTCCGCCATCACAGTCCTCCCGTCATGCCGTTGTCCCAGACGCTACCGGAACGTCGCGATCTCAAACGCGGACGGCGTCGGCCGCCGCGCGGCGATATTCGGATGCGGCGTCACGCAGGCCCAATACCATTGGCCCATGACAGGACAGCCGCGTACACCGAACGTTCCCTCCAAGCCCTCGCTGGACGGCCTGGAGGAGAAGTGGGTACGCCGCTGGGACGAGGACGGGACCTACCGGTTCGACCGGGACCGGCCCCGTGACGAGGTCTTCTCCATCGACACCCCGCCCCCGACCGTCTCGGGGTCGCTGCACGTCGGGCATGTCTTCTCCTACACGCACACCGACACCGTCGCCCGCTACCAGCGGATGCGGGGGCGCGCCGTCTTCTACCCCATGGGCTGGGACGACAACGGCCTGCCCACCGAACGGCGCGTCCAGAACCACTTCGGCGTCCGCACCGACCCGTCGCTGCCCTACGACCCGTCGTTCGAGCCGCCGGACGAGCCCGACCCCAAGCGCCAGGTCCCGATCTCGCGGCGGAACTTCATCGAGCTGTGCGAGCGGCTCACCGCGATCGACGAGAAGGCGTTCGAGGAGATGTGGCGGCGGGTCGGCCTGTCGGTCGACTGGAGCCTGCTCTACACGACGATCGGGGACGGGTCGCGGGCGGCGTCGCAGCGGGCCTTCCTGCGTAACCTGGCGCGCGGCGAGGCGTACCTGGCCGAGGCCCCGACGCTGTGGGACGTCACGTTCCGCACCGCCGTCGCGCAGGCGGAGCTGGAGGACCGCGACCATCCGGGTGCGTTCTACCGGCTGCGGTTCCACGGGCCGGAGGGGCCGGTCCTCATCGAGACCACGCGGCCGGAGCTGCTGCCCGCGTGCGTCGCGCTGGTCGCGCACCCCGACGACGAGCGGTACCGCCCGCTGTTCGGCACGACGGTGCGGACGCCGCTGTTCGGCGTCGAGGTCCCGGTCCTGGCGCACCGGCTGGCCGAGCCGGACAAGGGCTCGGGCATCGCGATGGTCTGCACGTTCGGCGACGTCAACGACGTCACCTGGTGGCGGGAGCTGGACCTGCCCACCCGCGCGGTCGTCGGCTGGGACGGCCGGCTGGCCGGGGAGCCCCCGGAGGGCGTCCCGGCGCACCCCTACGACGAGCTGGCCGGGAAGACCGTCTTCTCCGCCAAGGAGCGCGTCGTGGAGCTGCTGCGCGAGTCCGGCGACCTGGACGGAGAGCCCCGAAGGATCACCCGGCCGGTGAAGTTCTACGAGAAGGGCTCCAAGCCCCTGGAGATCGTCACCACCCGGCAGTGGTACATCCGCAACGGCGGCCGCGACGCCGACCTGCGGGAGAAGCTGCTGGCGCGCGGCGACGAGCTGAGGTGGCACCCGGCGTACATGAAGGGCCGCTACGACAACTGGGTCGAGGGCCTGGCCGGGGACTGGCTGATCTCGCGGCAGCGGTTCTTCGGCGTCCCGATCCCGGTCTGGTACCCGCTGGACGGGAACGGCGAGCCCGACCACGACCGGCCGATCGTCCCGGACGAGTCGGCGCTGCCGGTCGACCCGTACACCGACGTCCCGCCCGGCTACACCGAGGAGCAGCGCGGCGAGCCGAACGGCTTCGCCGGCGACCCCGACATCATGGACACCTGGGCGACGTCATCGCTGACCCCGCAGATCGCGGGCGGGTGGGAGCGCGACCCGGACCTGTTCGGCCGGGTGTTCCCGTTCGACCTGCGGCCCCAGGCGCACGACATCATCCGGACCTGGCTGTTCTCCACGGTCGTCCGCGCGCACCTGGAGCACGGGTCGCTGCCGTGGAGCGACGTGGCGCTGTCGGGGTGGATCCTGGACCCCGACCGCAAGAAGATGTCCAAGTCCAAGGGCAACGTCGTCACGCCGATCTCGCTGCTGGAGGAGTACGGCTCCGACGCGGTCCGGTACTGGGCGGCCAACGGGCGGCCGGGCACCGACACCGCGTTCGACACCGGCCAGATCAAGGTCGGGCGCCGTCTCGCCATCAAGATCCTGAACGCGTCGAAGTTCGTCCTGGGCTTCGGCGAGGTGCGGCCGGACGACGAGATCCGGTGCCCGCTGGACCTGGCGATGCTGGCGGGGCTGCGCGGGGTCGTCGCCGAGGCCACCGCGGCGTTCGACGGCCATGACTACACGCGGGCGCTGGAGCGGACCGAGCGGTTCTTCTGGGAGTTCTGCGACGACTACCTGGAGCTGGTCAAGCAGCGCGCCTACGGGGAGGGCGCGGAGGCGGCCTCGGCGCGGGCGGCGCTGAACACGGCGCTGTCGGTGATGCTGCGGCTGTTCGCGCCGTTCCTGCCGTTCGTCACCGAGGAGGTCTGGTCGTGGTGGCGGGAGGGCTCGGTGCACCGGGCGTCCTGGCCCGCGGCCGGGGAGCTCCCGGACGGCGGCGACGCGACGCTGCTGGCGGTCGCGGCCGAGGCGCTGCGGCAGGTCCGCAAGGCCAAGTCCGACGCCCGGCTGTCGATGCGCGCCGAGGTCGCGGCGGCGACGGTCGCCGGGACGCGGGCGGGCGAGCTGGCCGGCGTGGCGGGGGACCTGCGGGCCGCCGGGCGCATCGCGGACCTGGACCTGCGCGAGGGCGGGGGCGACCTGACCGTCGCGGTCGAGTTCGCCGAACAGCCGCAGGGCTGACGTTCGCCGGGCTGACGTTCGCGGGGAACGCCGGTCGCTCCCGGGCGGGGGCGGCCGGCGTCGTCGCGCGGCTTGACTTCCGTCCGGCGGCGTCGCCATATTGGACATCTAGTCCAATATGGCGAAGGGTCGTGCGATGGGTGAGATCGACGAGAGGCATCCGGTCATCGCCCCCCGGCGGGTGCGGTTCGACTGGGAGGGCACCCCGCTGCACTGGATCCCGGGCGAGCCGGTCGCCACGCACTTCATCAACGTGCTGCACCTGCTGCTGCCCGCCGGGGAGCGCTGGTTCGTCCACGTCTACAAGCAGACGCTCCCGCTGATCGAGGACGAGCGGCTGCGCGCCGAGGTCAGGGGGTTCATGGGGCAGGAGGCCGTGCACGCCTACTCCCACCAGGGCGTCCTCGACCGGCACATGCTCGCGGGCGGGCTGGATCCGCGTCCGCTGACCGCCCGCATCGAGTGGCTGTTCCAGAACCTGCTGGGGGACCGGCCCCCGATCCCGCTGGTCACGCGGCGGCAGTGGCTGAGCTTCCGGGTCGGCGTGATCGCCGGGATCGAGCACTACACCGCCGTGCTCGGCCAGTGGATCCTGGACGCCCACGAGCTGGACGCGGCGGGCGCGGACCCCACGATGATGGACCTGCTGCGCTGGCACGGGGCCGAGGAGGTCGAGCACCGGTCGGTCGCGTTCGACGTGTACCAGTACGTGTCGGGGGCGTACTGGAGGCGGTTCCTCACGTTCTTCGCCGGGGTGCTGGCACTGCCGCTCACGGTCTACCTGGGCGCGGCCTACCTCTGCCACGCCGACCCGACGCTGAAGGGCGTCCGGCCGCGCGTGCGCGACTACCGGCGGGCGGTGCGGCGCGGGATCTTCCCGAGCAACCGCTTCATGATCGCGGCGGCACGGGCCTACCTGCGGCGCGACTACCACCCCTCGGCGGAGTGCTCCACGCGGAAGGCCCTGGACTACCTGGCGACGTCCCCGGCGGCGCTCGCGGCGGGCTACAAGGCCTCCTGAGCGGCGACGCGCTCGCGCAGCCACGCCGGGGCCCTGGCCGGATCGCCGTACATCGCCAGATCCTCGCGGCACGCCTCGTCCGGCGGCGGGTTCTCCGCCCAGCCCTGTGCGGGCCTGCTGTAGAAGCCGAACCGCACGCCGTGGTCCGGCTGCATGTCGATCTGGAAGGAGTACCAGCCCGCGTCGTCGCGCAGCATCTCCCGCCGCAGCTCCGTCAGCGCCGCCACCACCTCCTCCGGCGGGGCCAGGAACCGGTTGCCCAGCGACCACGAGTACGCCATGACGCTGGCCACGACCCGCGTGCCGATCCCGTTGCCGACGACCTGGACGTGCTGCACGTCGTCGGGCACGGACGCGATCAGCGCGCGCCTCACCCGTTCCATCAGCCGCGCCTCGACGGCGGTGCAGGGGGCCGCGCCGGGTCCGGGCTGCCAGCCGATCTGCGACGTCGGGCCGGGATCGACGGGCCCGCCGGTCAGCCAGGCGGGACGGGTCTCCTGGTCGGGGAAGCGCTCGGTCTCCCGGCGGAACTCCGCCGGGTCCGGGGCGTTCCACCACCGCGGCGGGTGGCTGCGGTCCACGGTCAGGATGGCGCCGCCGGGGTGGGCGAGGCCGAGGCGGGCGACGTGCCAGGAGCCGTTCTCGGCGGCGCGCAGCCGGGCGAACAGCGCGGCGACCTCCGGCGGCGGGGTGAACGGGCCGCTCTGCTCGAAGATCGTGTGGACCCGGCCGTCGATCTCTTCGTGGTCGCCGACCGCGCGGTACTCCACGGCCGCCTCCCGCCAGTCCGGGGGCAGGACCCACGCCAGGACCTCCGCGATCGCGTCGGTCGCGGCGAGCCGGTCCGGGGCGGGCGCGGCGGCGGGCGGCAGGCCGAGCCGGGCGCGCATCCAGCCGGGCACGTGCGCGTCGTCGCGGGGGAACAGCTCCAGCTCGCGGGCCAGGTCCTCGGCGGACGGGGGCGTGCTCCACGACGGCTCGCGGTCGTAGGAGGGGTGGAACGCCGTCGCGCCCCGCGGCCCGTCGAAGATCAGCCGTGCCGTCAGCCAGGTGCCGCGACCGGGCCGGCGCCACAGCTCGCGCAGCCCGGTCAGCGCCTCGTCGACCCCCTCGACCCGCCACGGGTGGGACCGGCCCGACTTGTCGGCCATGAGCAGCGTGAACGCGTTCCGCGACAGGTCCCCGACCCGCAGCGCGACGAGGCTCACCCGCCGCCACCCCTCCGGGGCCTGGGCGCGGATCTCCTCGGTGATCCGGTCGAGCAGCGCGTCGTGTCGGTCGGCGGGCACGTGATCGGGAACGTCCGGCATGCCGGCGACCCTAGCGCGGGCCGGTGACGGCCCGGTGGCGACTTACGTTCCGGACGGCGGGGCACTAACGTAAGTGTTCACTGATCTCCGTCTCCCGCAGGAGCCGCTCCGTGACCTCCACCAGCCCCCCGGACATCGACGAATACCGGCGGACGGCGCGCGCGTGGCTGGAGTCCCGCACCGCCGGGCTGCCGCCCGACCCGGGCCTGGACGACGCCCGCGCCTTCATGGCCGACCTGTACGACGCCGGGTACTCCGGCATCACCTGGCCCGTCGAGTACGGGGGGCAGGGGCTGTCGGCGGCCGAGGAGCGCGCGTTCCAGCAGGCCGCGAGCGACTTCACGCTCCCGGTCGGCGTGTTCGGCATCGGCCTTGGGATGTGCGGGCCGACGCTGCTGTCGATCGGCACCGAGGAGCAGAAGCGGCGCTACCTCCCGCCGCTGCTGCGCGGCGAGGAGATCTGGTGCCAGATGTTCTCCGAGCCGGGCGCGGGCTCGGACGTGGCGTCGCTGCAGACCCGCGCGGTCCGCGACGGCGACCACTGGGTCGTCAACGGGCAGAAGGTGTGGACGTCGGTCGCCCGGCAGGCCGACCGCGGGCTGCTGATCGCCCGCACCGACCCGGACGTGCCCAAGCACCAGGGCATCACGATGTTCGTGATCGACATGCACGACCCGGGCGTGACGGTCCGGCCGCTGCGCGACATGACCGGCGAGTCCCACTTCAACGAGATCTTCTTCGACGACGTGCGGGTGCCCGCCGAGAACGTCGTCGGCGAGGTCAACGGCGGCTGGTCGGCGGCCGTGACGACCCTGCTGCACGAACGCGTGTCGATCGGCATGGGCGCGGCCCGCACCGAACGGCCCGCCTCGTTCGCCGCGCTGCGGCGGGCGGCGGCCGAGCGCGGCCTGCTGGCCGACCCCGCCGTCCGGGAGCGGCTGGTGGACCTCTACCTCCGGGAACGCGCGTTCGACCTGCTGAACGCGAAGATGTCGCAGGAGGTCAAGGCCGGGATCCAGCCCGGCGCGCGCGGCTCGGTGGTGAAGCTGCTGCTGGCCGACCTCACCCTGGACGGCGCCGACGCCGCCAGCGAGATCCTCGGCCCCGACACCGTCGCCCACGACGACGAGGGACGGATCGCGCGGGCGCTGGCGTGGGGCCCCGGCATGGCCCTCGGCGGCGGCACCAACGAGATCATGCGCAACATCATCGGCGACCGCGTCCTCGGCCTGCCCCGCGAGCCGCAGGTGGACCGCGCCGTTCCGTTCAAGGACCTGAAGGTCGGCACGCAGGCGAAGGAGGCGGACCGGTGAGGCTGATCCCGACCGAGGAGCAGAGGGACCTGGCCGCCGCGGTGCGCGCGTTCCTGGCCGACCACGCGCCGATGGCGGAGGTGCGGCGGGTCGCCGAGTCGGACGCCTCCTACGACGCGCGGCTGTGGGAGCGGCTGTCGGGCGAGCTGGGCCTGGCGGGGCTGATCGTCCCCGAGGAGTACGGCGGCTCCGGGGCGGGCCACGCCGACCTGGCCGCCGCGCTGGAGGAGCTGGGCGCGGCGCTCACCCCCTCGCCGCTGCTGGCGACGGTCCTGGCGACCGGGGCCCTGCTCGCCTCCGGCGACGGCGCGGCGGCCAAGGACCTGCTGCCCGGCATCGCCTCCGGTGCGACGGTGGCGACGTTCACGGTGCCCGTCCCCGGCGACCCGCGCGCCCGCCTGCGCGACGGGGCGCTGCACGGGACCGCGCCGCGCGTGCTGAACGGCGCCGACGCCGGCCTGGTCGTCGTGGCCGCGGCGACGGGGGAGGGGGACTCCCCGCTCGGCCTGTTCGCCGTCGAGGGGGACGCGGCCGGGCTGACCCGCACGCCCCTGAACGTCCTCGACCTGACCCGCCCCCAGGCGCGCCTCGACTTCGACGGCGTCCCGGCCCGGCGGATCGGTCCCGGGGACGCGGGGGAGGCCGTCGCCCGCGCGCTGGACCTGGCGGCGGTCGCGCTGGCCGCCGAGCAGCTCGGCGGGATGCGGCGCTGCCTGGACGCGATCGTGGAGTACGCGAAGCTGCGGGTGCAGTTCGGGCGGTACGTGGGGTCCTTCCAGGGCGTCAAGCACAGGCTGGCCGACATGCACTGCGTGCTGGAGCAGGCCGAGGCGGTCGCCCGGCACGCCGCCTGGGCCGCCGACGAGGCGCCCGGGGAGCTGCCGGTCGCCGCCGCGTTCGCCCAGTCCTACCTGGGCCGCGCCTACTTCCAGGTCGCCCGCGACCATCTGCTGCTGCACGGCGGCATCGGCTTCACCTGGGAGCACGACGCGCACCTGTACTACAAGCGCGCCAAGGGCGACGAGCTCCTGCTGGGAGCGCCCCGCCACCACCGCGCCCGCCTGGCCGAACGCCTCGGCCTGCTGGTCTGACCGGCCCCCGCGGACCCCGGGCGGGGCGGACGGCGCGCACCCCGTCCGTCCCGCCCGGCCGCCCGTCGTGCGGGGTCAGCGGGGGGTGTAGGGGTTCTGCTGGCCGTCGAGCGAGGCGTTCAGCCAGGCCGCGAACCCCTCCGGCGACATGCGGGCCAGGTCGGGGACGGCCTCGACGCGCTGGCGGCCGAGGGCGCGCCCGAACTCGACCAGGGCGTTGCCGAACGTCCTGCGCTCGGCGTCGTAGCGCGCCGCCGCCCTCTCCCAGGAGTCCTCCTCCCGGCACGCCCGCTCCAGCGCGAGCGCGTCCTGCATCGCCTTGACCGCCCCGCTGCCGGTGTGCGGCCGGGCCAGCGCCCCGGCGTCGCCCGCCAGCAGCACCCGCCCGTCCGCGTAGGCGGGCACGGTCTGGTCGTAGATCGGCTGGACGTGCAGCAGCGAACGCGGCGTCGCGCGCACCGCCTCGGCCCACACGGGCGGCAGCGCCTCGGCGGCGAGCCGCCGCACCTCCGCCACGAGCCCGTCGCCGAGCGAGCCGCGGGGCAGTGACATCGCGTGCCCGGCGGTCAGGCCGGGCGGCGGCGGGGCGTACAGGCCCCAGTTGAGGCGCTCGCCCGCGCCCGCCGGGTCCGGCATCCGGTAGAAGACCGCGTGCCCGCGCGGGAAGCCCACGGCGACGGCCCGGTCGGTGATCGGCCAGCGGGACGCGTCCTGGGGGAGGTCCCCGCGCCACAGCACGTACCCGGCGTAGGAGGGCCCGACCGGCGATCCCAGCAGCGCGCGGACCAGGGAGCGGTAGCCGTCCGCGCCGACCACGGCGTCGAACCGTTCGACCGACCCGTCGTCCAGGGTGACCGCCGGGCCGCCGGGCGCGACCGCCACCACCGCGCGCCCGGCCCGGTACGTCCCCTCGGGCACCCGCGCGCGCAGGGCGCGCCACAGGACGGCCCAGTTCGTGGCGAGCGCGGGGAAGGGCTGCTCCCCGACGCGCCGCCCGCCGTCGCCGCCCGGGGCCCGGACGAGCCAGTCGATCGCGGTGATGGGGATCGTCGGCAGGTCCGCGTCCAGGTACCCGGCGGTGACCAGGGCGTCCCGCACCGGGACGGGCATCGTGATCCCGGCGCCCCGGTCCAGGAGCTCGCCCCGGCTGCGTTCGAAGACGGTGGGCTCGCATCCGGCGTTCCGCAACGCGACGGCCACCGCGCATCCGGCGACGCTTCCGCCCACGACGGCCACACGCGTATCGGTCAGGGGCATGACAGCCTCCAGGGTTCGGGCCGCCCGCCCCCACGTTAACCGGCGCGCCGCGGCGGATCACTTATTGACAGTGACGCTAATAGCGGCGAACAATGTGGTTCGCTCTCTTACCACTCTTCTCCTGGAGCTCCCATGCGCCTGCGGACCACCGCCGCCGTCGGCATCACCGCTCTGCTCGCCACCCTCACCGCCGCCCCCGCCCCCGCCCACGCCCAGCCGCGCGGCCCCATCCCACCGCGCACCGCCGTCCCCGACGCCTTCTACACGCCGCCCGCCGGGTACGAGGGCACCGCGCCCGGCACGGTCCTGCGCTCCCGCCGCGTGCAGACCGCCGCGCTCTCCCTGCTGCCCCAGCCGGTCGAGGCGTGGCAGCTGCTGTACCGCACGGCCGACCAGCACGGACGGCCGATGGCGACGGTGACGACCGTCCTGCGCCCGTCCGGCGGCGCGCCCAAGGGCCTGGTGTCCTACCAGATCGCCCAGGACTCGTCCGCGCCGCACTGCGCCCCCTCGCACGCCATCCGCCTGGGCAACCCGCTGGACGGCGTGACCGGCAACCTGGAGATCCTGCTGGCCGACTCCGTCGTCGCCAACGGCTTCGCCGTCTCGGTGCCCGACTACCAGGGCCCCGACAGCCAGTTCGGCGCGCCGAAGCAGCCCGGCTACGCGATCCTGGACGGCGTGCGCGCCGCCCAGCGCTTCGCCCCGCTGGACCTGCCCGGCAGCCGGACCCCGGTCGGGATCTGGGGCTACTCCGGCGGCTCCCTGGCTTCCGGCTGGGCCGCCGAGACGCAGCCCGGCTACGCGCCCGAGCTGAACGTCAGGGGCGTCGCGGTCGGCGGCTTCGTGACCGACTTCGGCCAGGCCCTGCTGAAGATCAACGGCGGGTACGGCGGCGGGCTCATCGCCTCGGTGCTGCCGGGCGTGCTGCGCTCCAACCCCGACCTGGCGCGCATCGCCGACCGGTACCTCACCCCCGAGGGCAGGGCGCTGCTGGCCAGGAGCACCACCCAGTGCGTGGGGCCGAACGTGCTGCGGTACCTGTTCTTCGACGCCGACCGGTACCTGACGGTCCCGCTGCGGACGCTGCTGGACCGCCCCGAGGTGCGGGAGGCGCTGGAGCGGCACGACCTCGGGAAGACGGCCCCGACCGCGCCGATGTTCGTCTACCACGCCGTCCACGACGAGCTGATCCCGGTCGACGGGGCCGACCGCGCCGTCCGGGGCTACTGCGCGCGCGGCACGAAGATCACCTACACCCGCGAGCAGGTCAGCAGCCACGGCTCGCTGGCGGTGACCGGCGGCCCGGCGGTGCTGAGCTGGCTGACCCGGCGTCTCGACGGCACCCTGCCCGACCCCGCCGGGTGCTCCACCCGCACGATCCCCTCGACCCTGCTGACCCCCGAGGCGACCAGGGACGTCCCGCACTTCCTGCTCAGCGTCGTCCAGGGGATGCAGGGCCGGCGCGTCGTCACCGACCCCCCGGCGGACCGGTAGTTTCCCCGGCTCCCCGGCAGGGCACTGCTCGTAGCGCCGGGGAAACCGCGGGCACCGCCTTCGAACGCGGGGGAGATCTGTGCGGGACGTGTTGCGGCACTGGACGCCCGAGCTCGCCGAACGGCTCGGGGAGGTCTACCGGGACCTGCACCGGCACCCCGAACTCTCCCTGCACGAACACCGCACCGCCGGCCGGGTCGCCGCCGCGCTCGGACCGCTGGGCTGCGAGGTCGCCACCGGGATCGGCGGCACCGGGGTCGTCGCCGTGCTGCGCAACGGCGACGGCCCCGTGGTCATGCTCCGGGCCGACATGGACGCCCTCCCGGTCGCCGAGGAGACCGGGCTGCCGTACGCGAGCACCGCGCGGGGCGTGGACGAGTCCGGAGCCGAGGTGCCGGTCATGCACGCCTGCGGGCACGACATGCACGTCGCCTGCCTGCTCGGGGCGCTGGAGACGCTGGCGCGGGGCCGCGCGGCGTGGTCCGGCACGGTGCTCGCGGTGTTCCAGCCCGCCGAGGAGCTGGTGCGCGGCGCCCAGGACATGATCGACGACGGGCTGTTCGAGCGCTTCCCCCGGCCGGAGGTGGTGCTCGGGCAGCACGTCGCCCCGCTGCCCGCCGGAACGGTCGGGTACGGCGAGGGCCCCGTCATGGCCGCCGGCGACTCCGTCCAGGTGACGCTGTTCGGCCGCGGCGGCCACGGGGCGCGGCCCGAGGACGCCGTCGACCCCGTCGTGATGGCCGCCGCCGTGGTGATGCGGCTCCAGGGCATCGTCGCGCGCGAGGTGCCGCACCACGAGAAGGTCGTGCTCACCGTCGGGCGGCTGCACGCCGGAACCAAGGACAACGTCATCCCCGACACCGCCGAGCTGGGGATCGGCGTCCGCAGCTTCGACCCGGCGGTCCGGGACCGGGTCCGCGCCGCCGTGGAGCGCGTCGTGCGCGCCGAGGCCGCCGCCAGCGGAGCCGACCGGGAGCCCGCGTTCGCCTGGAAGACCGGCGCGCCCGTGCTGGTCAGCGACCCGCGGGCCACCGCCGTGACGGCCGAGGCGTTCCGCGAGCGGTTCGGGGCCGACCGGGTGGTGCCGCTCCCGCCGCTCGCGGCCAGCGAGGACGTCGGCCGGTACGGCGAGGCGCTCGGGGTGCCGACGGTGTTCTGGTTCTGGGGCGGGGCCGACCCGCGGGCGTTCGCCGAGGCCGCGGCCGAGGGGCGGCTGCCGCCGTTCAACCACTCGCCGCGTTTCGCGCCGGTCCTGGAGCCGACCCTCACCACGGGCGTGCAGGCCCTGACCGTCGCCGCCCTGACCTGGCTGGACACCCCCTGACCGGGGGTCAGTAGGTGAACGGCAGGTGCTTGATCCCGTTGATGAAGTTGGAGAACAGGTGGTCGGGGCGGCCCGCGGAGCGGATCTCCGGCAGGCGCGTGAACAGCTCGCGGAACATCACGGTGATCTCGCGGCGGGCCAGGTTCGCGCCGAGGCAGAAGTGGGGGCCGGGGCCGCCGAAGCCCACGTGCGGGTTGGGGGAGCGCGTGATGTCGAACGCGCCGGCGTTGGCGAAGACCTCCTCGTCGCGGTTGGCCGAGTTGTAGAACAGCAGGACCTTGTCGCCCTCGCGGTAGAGGTGGCCGTTCATCTCGTGGTCGCGGGTGAGGGTGCGGCGGAACTGGATGACCGGGGTCGCCATGCGGACGATCTCCTCGACCGCGCCGGGGATGTACCGGTCGAAGTCGCCGAGCAGCAGCTCGCGCTGGTCGGGGTGGTCGGTCAGCAGTTTCAGGCCGTGGGACATCGCGTTGCGCGTGGTCTCGTTGCCCGCCACCACCAGCAGGATGAAGAACGACCCGATCTCCTGGTCGGTCAGCGACTCCCCGTCGATATTGGCCGTGACCAGCGCCGAGACCAGGTCGTCGCCGGGTTCGCGGCGGCGCTTGCGGGCCAGCTTCATCGCCAGGTGGTTCAGCTCGTAGCCCGCCGTGAGGCCCCGGGTGAGGCCGTAGAAGACGCCGGTGCGGGTGACGCCGGTCTCGGCGAGGCGGAGGCCGCCGGTGTACTCGGGGTCGCCGAGGCCCAGGATGACGTTGGAGCGGTCGAACACCATCGGCCGGTCGCGGTCCGGGACGCCCGCCATGTCGCAGATCACCTGCAACGGCAGCCGCGCCGCGACCCGGGTGACGAAGTCGCCGGGCCCCTCGCGCAGCACGTCGTCCACGATGCGGGTCGCGGTCGCCTGGAGGTCGGTCTCCATCTTCGCCAGCATGCGCGGGGTGAACGCCCGCGACACCACGCGGCGGATCCGGGCGTGCCGCGGATCGTCCATGTTGATCATCGAGCCGAAGTAGCGGGCCAGGTACGGCGGCAGGTCGGCGATGCTGTTGGAGCACGGCTCGCTGGAGAACACCTCGGGGGTGCGGCTGGCCTCCACCACGTCGGCGTGCCGCACCAGCGCCCAGTAGCCGGGCCCGCCGCCGAGGAACGGCAGCTTCAGCTCCGGGAAGAACACCGGGCGCTCCCGGGCCCGCAGCGCCGCGAACGCCGCCTCGCGCTCGCGGCGCGGCCGGGACCAGAACGCGATGTCCGACAGGTTGATGTCGTGCCGTACCGCCGTGGTCACACCGCACCGCCCTTGGAGCCGAATCGGGTTCGGTTCCATCGAAGCCAGGCGGTGCGGCGGCGTCAAGGGCTCGGGCGGGGATCAGGCGGCGGGCGCGACGATCCGGCGGTGCAGCACGGCGCGCTCGACGGCCGTCCAGGCGGTGGACACCAGCAGGTACAGTCCGGCGGCCAGCGGGACGAACGCCGCCACCGCCACCGTCCCGAACGGCATCAGCCGCAGCACGCCCGCCATCGGCGCGTCCGCCGGGACCCGCCGCGACGTCACCCACGCCACGGCCAGCAGCAGCGCGAACAGCCCCAGGAACACCAGCGACGCCGGGGACAGGATCCCGCCGCCGAGCACGCCGATCCAGTTCTGGCCGAGCGGCGCGGCCAGCAGCGTGTGGGTGAGCAGGAGGTTCTGGTGCCCGGCGACCGTCGCCGACAGGAATAGCCGGTACATGACCGTGAAGAACGGCAGCTGCGCCAGCGCGGGCAGGCACCCGGCCAGCGGCGTTCCCTCGGCGCGGTACAGCTCCAGGGTCTTGCGCTGGAGGAGCTGCGGGTCCTTGGCGTGCTTCCGCTGCAGTTCCCGCACCTTGGGCAGCAGCCGCTGCCGGGAGCGCTCGCCCCGCGCCTGCGCGACGGACAGCGGGAGCAGCAGCAGCCGCACGCCCATGGTGAACAGGACGATCGCGGCGGCGGTCGCCAGGTCCCCGGCGACCGGGGACAGCGCGTCGGCCAGCCCGCCGACCAGGTCGTGGGCGGCGGACACGGGGGCATCCAGCAAGAACATCGAAAAGCCTTCCGGAGAGGAAAAGGGGGATCGGTCGACCTTCCGGCCGCCGCTCAGGCGGCCGCGATCCCCGCTCCGGGCGCTCTCGGCCGGGGCCGCCCCGCCGCGTCCGGGTCGCGCTGCGGCAGGAACGCCGTGCGCAGCGTGCGTTCCCGCAGCGTCGTCCGCAGCCGCGCCAGCGCCGAACGCGGCTCCCGCCGCAGCACGGGCAGCGTGGCGGCCAGCACCAGCAGCGCCGCCACCCCGGCCGTGGCCAGCGCGGTCCACACGCCCATCCCGCCGAGGTCGGCCGGGAACGCGCCCACGCCGACCAGCCGCAGCACCGCGGCGATGATCAGCAGCATGGACGTCCCCTCCTCGCCCTACCCGACGCACGGCCGGTTCCCCGGGTTCCCGCCGGATCTCAGAGCGCCGACAGCAGGGCCAGGGCGGTCAGGGCGGTCAGCGCCGTCGCGTTCCTGATCCACGGCATGCGGGCGCCGATCGCCGCGTCCCGGTCCGGGTCGCGCGCCCAGAACGTCAGCGCCGAGCTGAGCGCCCGGCCCGCGCCGAACGCCGCGCCCACCGCCAGGCACGCCCCGAGCCCCTGGTGGCTCAGCAGCAGCCCCAGCGCCAGCACGTAGGGCGCGCTCGCCGACACGTACGTGCGCACCCCGGTGCCCATCTCGAACCCGAACTGCAGGGCCCCGCGCCGCAGCCGGAACTGCAGCACCTCCTGCGGGATCTGCCGCGCGTTCTGCGGCAGCGGCACCGTGACCCAGCCCAGCTCGCGCGCCACCCCCACCGCCGCGACCAGCAGGATCGACACCGTGCGCGCGGTATCGGGGAGCGGCGCGGCCAGCCCGGACAGCACCCAGACCACCGCCCCGCTCAGCACGCCCCCGAGCAGCAGCCCGAGGGCGAAGACGGCCAGGACCTCGCCCTGCCGTACGTTGGCCCGCCAACCTGGCGAGAACAGCACCGACTCGCTGTTACGCGTTCAAACGCTGCCCGACAGCGAGAACCCCGCCAGCGCGCCGACCGCCGCCCAGCACAGCACCGTCGCGTCCAGCGCCGCCGCCGCGACGGCCAGCAGCGCCAGCACCGGGACCGGCAGCAGCGGCTCGGTCAGGGCCCGGCGCAGTCGACCGGCGGGGACTACCTCCCGCACGGCGTCACTTCCCGCACAGTGTCACTTCCCGCACGGCGTCACTTCCTGCACGACGTCGCCTTACGGCAGATGGTCTTGTACCAGCTCCCGCGCGAGGACTTCTTCCACCCGTCGTGGCACCGCCACGTCACGCCCCGCGCGCAGGACCCGCAGCGGCGCGAGTACGCCCACAGCCAGCCGTCCCAGCCGCCGCCGTAGCACTGGTTGGGCCGCAGCTTGTACTTGCCGGGATGGGACTTGCCGGACTTGTGGTAGCCCTTGTACGTGCCGCTGGTCCGGCAGCAGTCGGAGCACACCACGCTGGGGCCGCAGCCGGGCGAGCAGTTGTGGTTGGCGGCGTAGGAGGGGCAGCGCGGGTAGATCTGGTAGCCGCCCGGGGCCCGGTACCCGGCGGCGAGGGCCTGCCGCGCGGGCGGGAAGACGCCGAGGGCGTTCAGCCCCACCGCCGCCCCGGCCGCCGCCAGCCCCGCCAGCACGCCCCGGCGGCCCACCCGGGCGCGCGCC
>NZ_BCQR01000159.1 GCF_001552175.1 Actinomadura kijaniata NBRC 14229 | reverse complement strand
GCCCCCGCGCCGTGGTGTACGCCGCCTCCGGCGAGCTGCGCCCGGACGACGCGCTGGCCGACGTCGTCCGGGCGGTCCGCGCCGGGGCCGTCGTCGTCACGCCCGCCCTGTACGCCCTCTACGACCACCGTTCGGCCCCGCCGGAGGCCCGCGAGCCGGTGCTGAAGGCGGTCGCCGAGGGCGGCGGATCGCTGTTCGTGTCCGGCGTCGACCCCGGCTGGGGCAACGACGTGCTGCCCTCGCTGGTCAGCGGCCTCGGCCGGGACATCGACGCGATCCGCTGCCAGGAGATCTTCGACTACACCTCCTACGACCAGGAGGACTCGGTCCGGCACCTGGTCGGCATGGGCCACCCGCTCGACTACGAGCCGCCGATGCTCGCGCCGACCGTCCCGTCCATGGTGTGGGGCGGCCAGATCCGGCTGCTGGCCCGCGCCCTGGGCGTCGCGGTCGAGGAGATCCGCGAGACCGTCGACCGCCGCCCGCTCGACGCCGCCGTCACCACGGCCCGGATGGGGGAGTTCGCGGCCGGGACGCAGGGCGCGGTCCGCTTCGAGGTCCAGGGGATCGTCGGCGGCGAGCCCCGCCTGATCGTCGAGCACGTCACGCGCGTCCACCCGTCCTGCGCCCCCGACTGGCCCGCCCCGCCCGCCGGCGACGGCGCGCACCGCGTGATCGTCGAGGGGCGCCCGCGCATCGAGGTCACCGTGCAGGCCACCGAGAACGGCAACCACGCCGAGGGCGGCAACGCCACCGCCGTCGGCCGCCTGGTGAACGCGATCGACTGGCTGGCGGCGTCCCCGCCCGGCCTGTACGACGCCCTCGACGTCCCCCTGCGCCCCGCCGTCGGCCGACTCGGGAGGAAGCCGTGAACATCGACGTCCCCGAGGGCCGGGACCCCATCGAGTACGTGTGGGGCGAGCTCGTCCCCGGCATCGGCCCCGCCGCCGCGCGGTTCTCCCTGGCGGTCTACGCCCACACCACCCTCGGCCTGCGCGAGTTCGAGGCGGCGCGGCTGCGCGTCGCGCAGCTCAACGGCTGCGTCTTCTGCCTGGACTGGCGCACCGAGCGCGACGGCGAGAAGGTCGAGCCCGGCTTCCTCGACGCGGTCACCGAATGGCGCAGCACCGGCGCGTTCGACGACCGCACCCGCCTGGCCGCCGAATACGCCGAACGCTACGTCCTGGACCACCACGGCCTCGACGAGGACTTCTGGACGCGCATGACCGCGCACTACACCCAGCGGGAGATCGCCGAACTGACGATGTGCCTGGGCTCGTGGCTGGCGTTCGGCCGCCTGAACCGCGTGCTGGGCCTGGACACCCGGTGCGTGCTCACCCCTCCGCCGTCCGACCCCTGACATCCGCGCGCCCTCACGGCTTCAACGCCGACAGGTCGACGGACCCGGCCATGGCGCGCGCCCCGGCGTCGTTGAGGTGCATGCCGTCGGGGTCGGCGAACTCGGGGCGGATGCGCTCGGGGTCGTCCGGGTCCCCGACGGCCAGCGCGACGTCGAAGAGCGAGTCGAACACGTCGCTGGAGCGCAGCCACTCGTTCACGCGCCGCCGCTCGGCCAGGGCCTCGGGCGTGACGGCCCCCGGGTAGATCGCGCCGCCGATCGGCCCGACCGTCGCGCCGAGCACGGTCAGCCCGGCCTCGCGGGCGCGCCGGGCCAGCTCGGTGTACCCGGCGGCCAGGTCCTCGGCCCGGGCCGGCGGGCGGCCGACCATGCCCGGGATCAGCAGGTCGTTGATGCCGAGGTGGATCAGCACGTGGGACACGCCCGGCACCGCCAGCACGTCGCGGTCGAACCGGGCCAGGCCGTGCTCGCCGACCTCGTCGGTCAGCAGCCGGTTGCCGGCCAGGCCCTGGTTGACGACCCAGCCGTGGTCGAGCCGTTCGTTGAGGACGTCCACGGAACGGCGGCCGGCGCCCGCCGTCGATCCCACGCCCTCGAACCACGAGTCCCCGAACGCCACGGCGATCCGCGCGTCGGTGAACACGTCCACCCCGGTCACGTAGAACCGTGAGCCCACCTCCTCGGCCCCGGCCAGCTCCGGCGCGGAGACCTGGTCGCCCGCCCCGACATAGGCGGTCTCCAGCGGGAACTGCTGGAAGGTCGCCGGACCGGTCTCGTCCGGCAGGTACAGGCTGAGCACCAGGTCGTCACCGGCCGCCACGGCCCGGTCCACGGGGTCGCTGACGACCTCCTCCCCGGCGGGGACGGTCACCTGCTCCGCGCCGCCGAACCGCACCGCGAGGTCGCTCCCCTCGACGATCGCGCCGCCGCTCCCGCGCCCGGCGACCCGCGCCGCGCCGATCGTCAGCGGCGCGCGCCCGTACCGGTTGCTGAGCCGCACCCGCAGCCGTTCGCCGCCGCCCGCCATCCGCAGCACCTGCCGCACCGTCTGGTCGCGGAAGCCGCGCGGCTCGCTGATGCGGAACTCCTCGTAGGGGCTGATCACCGCTCCGCGGAACCCCGCCACCCAGTCGCCCATCACACACTCCTTAGTTGCCGTGAGGAATATTGCTTGAGCAAATATCTACACTGAGGAAATTCCTCATGTCAACTATTGGTAGGATTCCGGCATGGCAGCGACCGACGACCCGCTCGACGACCCCCGCCTCACCGCGGCGGGCCTGCTGTTCGAGGCGCACCAGGGCCTGGTCTCCCGCCTGGAACCGGCCTGGCGCGACCACGGCCTGTCCGGCCTGGACCTCAACGCGCTGCTCCGGCTCGGCCGCTCGCCCGGCCGCCGCCTGCGCATGACCGACCTGGCCACCCAGACGGCCCTGTCCACCAGCGGCGTGACCCGCCTGGTCGACCGCCTCACCCGCGCGGGCCTGGTCCGCCGCGACACCAGCCCGGCCGACCGCCGCACGACGTTCGCGACCCTCACCCCCGAGGGCGAGGAACGCCTGCGCGAGGTCCTGCCCACCTACCTGGCGGCGGTCGACCGCTGGCTCACGGGCCTCCTGCCGCCCGACGAGCTGGACGCGTTCCTGAAATCACTCCGCGTCATCCGGGATCGGACCAACCCCGCGGCCACCGCCCGGACCCCCTGAAACCTCGTGATCATGACCGGATACGGCCATGATCGCGGACTTGTCGATCATCGTGGCCCGTGTCACCTTGATCCCGAGGGTTACCGGTGATCTTCGGGAGGGCCCCCAGCATGACCCGGAAGCCGGAATCCACCGCGTCCATCCGTTCCGTCCCGCACCGCTGGCCCACGTTCCTCCGCTTCGACCGTCCCGAGCTCGACGGTGACGAAATGGTGATCCGGGCCAGACCGACGCAGTCGCGCGCGCGTACCCGCACCAGTCCGGCGGTCCCGCTCGCCTACCTCTACGAGCCCGAGGACGAGTTCGAGCCCGAGAGCACGGTGAGGATGTCCGCCGGCCACTACGACGCGGACCGTCAGGTCTGGGTCTTCTCCGGTGACGTCCGGGGCCTCGTGGGGATCACGGAGCCCACCACGTCATGAGACACCGGGGAGCGAAGGGCCGACCCGTCACCCCGTGACGGCCGACCCCGCCGCGTCGTGACCGGGGCGGGTCCCCGGACCCGCCGTTCCCGTACCAGGTCACTCCCGAACGAACCCGTACCAAGGAAGGCGTCAGCATGCCCAGTGTGCTCGTGAGCACCCCGCTCCGCACCGCCCGCGCGTTCATCTCGCCCGACCACGCGGCGGCCGACCCCGCGACCCTCCCGACCGCCGACGGCGACCAGCGGCCCCTCGGCTACGCCTACTCGACGCCGCTGAGCAAGCGCCCCGGCCCCGACCCGCAGGCCGGCGCCTACGACCAGGAGAGCCAGACCTGGCTCGGCCCCGACGGCAAGCCGATCGAGGCCGGCTACTCGTCCTGGACCAGGACCGGCATCTACAACGACGACCGCTACCTCGACGACATCTGCGCCTGACACATGCCCAACGAACAACCTGAGGTCCTGATCCTCACGCAGGATTTCGACCCCACCGCCGACCCGGTCGTCCGCAGCCTCACGGCCAAGGACGCCCGGGTCGTCCGGGCCGACATCAGCGACTTCCCCCGCGAGATCACCCTCACCACCTCCGACTTCGACGGGGAGCGGGCCGTCATGCGGCACCGCGACCGCGAGGTGGACCTGCGGCGGCTGTCGGGCGTGTGGTTCCGCCGGCCGACCGCGTTCGACTTCGGCGAGGAGATGGGCGAGGCCGAACGCGAGTTCGCGCGGAACGAGGCGCTGCACGGCGTGGGCGGCATCCTGCGCAACACCGACTGCCTGTGGGTCAACCGCCCCGACGTCGACGCGATCGCCGAGCTCAAGCCGCGCCAGCTCAAGCTCGCCAAGCAGGTCGGCATGCGGGTGCCGAAGACGCTGCTGACCAACGACCCCGCCGAGGTCGAACGGCTCCTCGGCCGGGTCGACGACGGCCTGGTCTACAAGTCGCTGACCGGCGGGGTGATCCACTATCCCGGCGCCTTCCCCTCCGGCCTGCTCACCAGCGTCGTCGGCGACGAGCTCAAGGAGAAGGCCGGGCGGGTGCGGCACACCATCTGCCAGTTCCAGGAGTACATCGAGAAGTCCCACGAGGTGCGGCTCACCGTCATCGGCAACACCTTCTTCCCGGTGGTGGTCGACTCGCAGGGCACCGAGTCGACCAGGGTCGACTGGCGGGCCGACATGGAGATGAGGTACGGCGACTACCAGCCGCTCCCGGAGGAACTCGTCAAGCAGGTCCAGGCCCTGATGGACGAGCTCGGGATCGTGTACGGGGCGCTGGACTTCATCGTCACGCCCGAGGGCGAGTACGTCTTCCTCGAAAGCAACCCGTGCGGCCAGTTCCTCTGGATGGAGAACGACCTCGGGGTGCCGATGGCGGACACGCTCGCCGACCTCCTGATGAAGGGGGAGCCGTTCCACCGCGGCGAGGTGGAGCAGATCGGCTACTAGGGGACGCCCCGTCCCCGCCGTGGAGCCGCCGCGCGCCGAGCCGCGGCGGCTCCCGTCGTCCGCCGGGGCGGCCGGTCCGCGCTCAGCCGGCGGCGGCGCCGAACCACCGGGGCAGATGGGCGAGCAGGTCCCGCTGGTCCGCACCGGCCCACGCCACGTGGCCGTCCGGACGCAGCAGCACCGCGGGCGCGTCCAGCTCCTCGCAGGCGTCGACGACGTGGTCGACCCGGTCCGCCCAGCCCTCCACCGAGAGCCGGCCGGTCCGGTCGAGCAGCAGCCCGCGGCCGCCGTGGGTCAGCTCGTAGAGGCGCCCCCGCTCCAGCCGCACGTCCCGCAGCCGCCGGCCGAGCAGCTCGTGGCCCTCGCCGAGGTCGTAGCGGACCGCGACCGCGGTGATCATCCCGGTCACGTACCGGTTCACCTCCTCGAAGTCCATCAGCGTCGAGAACAGCCCCCGCAGCGCGGTCGCGCCCGGGTCGGACCCCAGCAGCGTCATCTGCGCGCGGCTGTTCTCCAGCACGCGGGCGCCCACCGGGTGCCGTTCGGTGTGGTAGCTGTCCAGCAGCCCCTCCGGCGCCCAGCCGTTGACCTCGGCGGCCAGCTTCCAGCCGAGGTTGAACGCGTCCTGGACGCCGAGGTTGAGCCCCTGCCCGCCGGTCGGCGGGTGGACGTGCGCCGCGTCGCCGGCCAGCAGCACCCGGCCGACCCGGTAGCGCTCGGCCTGCCGGGTGGCGTCGCCGAACCGGGACAGCCAGCGCGGCGAGCGCACGCCGAAGTCGGTGCCCGCGACGGCCCGCAGCCGCCGCCGGAACTCCTCGATGGTCGGCGCGGCCGCGCGGTCCTCGGCCACCCCCTCGGCGGGCACGCCGACGCGGTACACCCCGTCCCCCTGGGGGACGGCGCCGAACCGCAGCTCGGTCCTGCGGACCTCCTCGACGACGGCGGCGATCGTCTCCGGGTCCTCGGTCGCCTCCATCTCGCCCAGCAGCGTCTCCACCCGGGAGGGCTCGCCGGGGAAGCCGACGCCGAGCAGGCCGCGCACCGTGCTGCGGCCGCCGTCGCAGCCGACCAGGTAGCGCGAGCGCAGCTCGGTGCCGTCGGCCAGCCCGACGGTCACCCCGTGCTCGTCCTGGCTCAGCCCGACCAGTTCGCTTCCGCGCCGGATCTCGGCGCCGAGTTCGAGGGCGCGCTCGTTGAGGAGCCGTTCGGTGACCGGCTGCGGTACGGCGAGGCCGTACGGGTGCGCCGTGTCCAGACCGTCCGGCCACGGCTTGATGACGCCGCCGAAGAGGCCGCCGACCTGGAACTTCCTGCTGACCGCGAGGAACCGGTCCAGCAGGCCGCGCTGGTCCATCAGCTCGACGCTGCGCGCGTGCAGGCCCTGCCCCCGGGACTGCCCGGTCGGCTCGGCCAGCCTCTCCAGCACGACCACGCGCACGCCGTGCAGGCGCAGTTCGCTCGCCAGCATCAACCCGGTCGGCCCGCCCCCGGCGACGATCACGTCGATCATGGAATCCCCCCGTTCGCCGGCAGGGGCGCACGTCCCTCGCGAGCCCCCGGTCCCCGCAGGTCCCGGCTTCGGCTGGAGATTGTGCGCCATGCCCCGGGCCTTGCCGCAAGCCCCCGGTCGCGCTATAAGTTGAAAATGGAGGGGAGCGCACGGTCTCCCCTCCTTCGCCGTCTCCGCTCCGAACGGACCGCTCCCGGCGCTACCGCGTCGCGACGACGATCATCCGGCTGCTCTCCAGCGTCAGCGGGTCGCCGCCCTCGTCCAGCCCGTCGACCGCGGTGAAGCCCGCCTCCAGCAGCCAGTCCCGCAGCTCGGTGAAGGGGAACAGCCGCAGGAAGTACTCCAGCTCCTTCATGCGCCCGTCGCGGATCAGGGTCCGCTCGGTCACCAGACGCCCGGTCAGCGGCTCCCACCGGTGCCGGTCGACGATGCGGTCCCCGTCCCGCTCCACCACGCTCGCGTGCTGGAACCGCCCGAGCAGCCAGTCCCGGTTCATCGTCTCCAGCAGGAGCCGCCCGCCCGGCCGCAGCGCCCGCGCCACCTCCCGCAGCACGCGCCGGTTGCCCTCGTCGTCAAAGTAGCCGAACGTCGTGAACCAGCAGACCACCCGGTCGAACCGCCCGGTCCACTCCAGGTCCCGCATGTCGCCCTCGACATAGGTCACGTCGAGCCCCTGCTCGCGGGCGTCCCGGCGCGCCCGGTCCAGGAGGGCCGGCACCACGTCCAGCCCCGTGACCCGGCACCCGCGCCCGGCGAGATGGTTGGCGATCCGCCCGTACCCGCACCCGAGGTCGAGGACCTCCATGCCGGGCTCCACGTCGAGCAGCCGCCAGATCAGATCCGTCTCGGGAGCGCTGCCGCGGTCGAGCAGCTCCCCGAAGAAGTGCACCCAGTCGTCTCCGAAGACACCCTCCATGCCTCCAACCAAACCGCCCGCGGACCCCGCGGCCACCCCCCGAACACAACCTTGATCACTTCGACACCGGACGATCATCGGGGTGCGGTGAAAGAAAGGGCGGCGAACCGACAAGAACAGGGAAGGGGGAACACCGGTCCCGGCCGGGACGGTGGGCTCGCCCCCCACGTCGCCTGCCGAAAGGAGCTGCCCGGTGATGACCGGCGGCAGTCCGCTCGTTCCCGGATCCACCGTCGCGACCCACCCGGGGGAAGGGACGACGGCGCAGCGGCGAACAACGTGCGAGCGGACCCGCCACCCCCGGAAGGGACGGCGGGTCCGCCTCCGACGCCGCCTGCCGAAGGGAGCCGCCCGGTGACCACCGGCAGCGGTCCGTCCGCTCCCGACCTCACCATCGCCCTGGCGCCCGACCTGCGCGAACCGTGCGTCGAGCACGCCCTGCCCCTGCGCCGGGACGGGACGGTCGTGCGGGAGGCCCCCGGCCCCGCGGTCGCCGGGGGACTGGACCTGGACGAGGCGGTGCTGCTCGTGGCCGCGCTGCTCGCCGACGACCCCGCCGGACCCGCCTACACGATCACCCTCGTCCATGAGTGCGGCGAGTGCGTCCGCACCCTGCGCCTCACCCGCGCCTGACGCTCAGCACTCGATGACGTTGACGGCCAGGCCGCCCCGGGACGTCTCCTTGTACTTGTCGAGCATGTCGCGCCCGGTGTCCCGCATGGTCTTGATCGCCTTGTCCAGGGACACGAAGTGGCGGCCGTCGCCGCGCAGGGCGATGCGGGTGGCGCTGATCGCCTTGATCGCGCCCACCGCGTTGCGCTCGATGCACGGGACCTGCACCAGCCCGCCCACCGGGTCGCAGGTCAGGCCCAGGTTGTGCTCGATGCCGATCTCGGCGGCGTTCTCCACCTGCTCGGGGGTGCCGCCCAGGACCTCCGTCAGGCCCGCCGCCGCCATCGAGCAGGCCGACCCGACCTCGCCCTGGCAGCCGACCTCGGCGCCGGAGATGGAGGCGTTCTGCTTGAACAGGACGCCGATCGCGCCCGCCGTCAGCAGGAAGCGCACCACGCCCTCGTCGTCAGCGCCGGGGACGAACCTGTCGTAGTAGTGCAGGACCGCCGGGATGATGCCCGCCGCGCCGTTGGTGGGGGCCGTCACGATCCGGCCGCCCGCGGCGTTCTCCTCGTTCACCGCCAGCGCGAACAGCGTCACCCAGTCCATCGCGTGGAGCGGGTCGCTCGGGGACTCCGACGACAGCTGGCGATGTAGCTGGGGAGCGCGGCGCCGGACCTTCAGCCCGCCCGGCAGCAGGCCCTCGCGGGTGCAGCCGCGCTGCACGCAGGACCGCATGACCTGCCACAGCTCGACCAGGCCGTCGCGGATCTCCCGCTCGGTGCGGCCGAACGCCTTCTCGTTCTCCATCATCAGGCCGGAGATCGACAGGCCCGTCTCGCGGCAGCGCTCCAGCAGCTCGGCGGCCGTGTCGAAGCGGTGCGGCAGCTCGGTGTCGTCGGCCTTGATGCGGTCGGCGCCGGTGGCGTTCTCGTCGACGACGAAACCGCCGCCCACCGAGTAGTAGACCTTGGAGCGCAGCTCGTTGCCGTCGGCGTCGAACGCCGCGAAGCGCATCCCGTTCGGGTGCCCCGGCAGCGACTGCTTGCGCTCGAAGACGAGGTGCTCCCCGACGACGAACGGGACCTCCACCTCGCCGAAGACCGTCAGCCGCTCCGTCTCGCGGATCCGCGCCAGGCGGGCGTCGACCGCGTCCACGTCCACCAGCTCCGGCTTGTCGCCCTCCAGCCCGAGCATCACGGCCTTGTCGGAGCCGTGGCCCTTGCCGGTCAGGCCGAGCGAGCCGTACAGGACCGCCCGGACGGAGGCCGTCTTCTCCAGCAGGCCGTCATCGCGCAGGCCCCGCGCGAAGCGGTGCGCCGCCGCCATCGGACCGCCCGTGTGGGACGACGACGGGCCGATGCCGATCTTGAAGAGGTCGAAAACACTGATAGCCATGGGTGCTACCTCGTTGTAGCGAGCCCCCTCCGTATGCCCGCGCGGGCGCGGTCACGCGGAGGGGGCCGGGGAGTTACAGGTTGGGATACAGCGGGTGCCGGTCGGCCAGCGCCCGCACGCGGCCCGCCAGCGCGTCCTTGTCGAACGACGGCTGCAGGGCCAGCGCGATGATGTCGGCGACCTCGGCGAAGTCCTCGTCCCGGAAGCCGCGGGTGGCCAGGGCCGGGGTGCCGATCCGCAGGCCGGAGGTGACCATCGGGGGGCGCGGGTCGTTGGGCACCGCGTTGCGGTTGACCGTGATGCCGATCTCGTGCAGGCGGTCCTCGGCGTCGCGCCCGGTCAGCTCCGAGTCCACCAGGTCCACCAGGACCAGGTGCACGTCGGTGCCGCCGGTCAGCACCTTCACGCCCGCCTTGGCGGCGTCCTCGGCCAGCAGCCGCTCGGCCAGGATCCGCGCGCCGTCCAGGGTCCGCTGCTGCCGGTCCTTGAACTCGTCGGACGCCGCGAACTTCAGCGCCACGGCCTTGGCCGCGATGACGTGCTCCAGCGGACCGCCCTGCATGCCCGGGAAGACGGCCGAGTTGATCTTCTTGCCGTACTCCTCCTTCGCCAGGATCAGACCGCCGCGCGGACCGCCGAGGGTCTTGTGCGTGGTCGTGGTGACGATGTCGGCGTGCGGCACGGGCGACGGGTGCAGCCCCGCCGCGACCAGGCCCGCGAAGTGGGCCATGTCCACCATCAGCAGCGCCCCGACCGAGTCGGCGATCTCCCGGAACGCCGCGAAGTCGAGCTGCCGCGGGTACGCCGACCAGCCCGCGACGATCATCTTGGGCCGGTGCTCGGCGGCCAGCGCGGCGACCTCGTCCATGTCCACCAGGCCGTCCTCGGCGCGCACGTGGTAGGGCACCACGTTCAGCGTCTTGCCCGAGTAGTTCAGCCGCATGCCGTGGGTGAGGTGGCCGCCGTGCGCCAGGTCCAGGCCGAGGATGGTGTCGCCGTGCTGGAGCAGCGCGAAGTACACCGCCGTGTTGGCCTGCGCGCCCGAGTGGGGCTGCACGTTGGCGTGCTCGGCCCCGAACAGCTCCTTGGCCCGGTCGATGGCCAGCTGCTCGGTGACGTCCACGTACTCGCAGCCGCCGTAGTACCGCCGGCCCGGGTACCCCTCGGCGTACTTGTTGGTCATCACCGAGCCCTGGGCCTCCAGGACCGCCACGGGGGCGAAGTTCTCGGAGGCGATCATCTCCAGGGTCGACTGCTGGCGGTGCAGCTCGTCGGCGATGGCCTTGGCGACCTCGGGGTCGGCGGCGGCGAGGGAGTCGTTCAGCTGCACCCTCAGGCCTCCTCGACCAGCTTGGCGTAGGCCTCGGCGTCCAGCAGGTCGCCCGGCTCCTCGCTGACGCGGACCTTGACGATCCAGCCCTCGCCGTAGGGGTCGTCGTTGATGACCTTCGGCTCGTCGATCACGGCCTGGTTGACCGCGACGACCTCGCCGTTGACCGGGGCGTACAGGTCGGAGACCGACTTGGTGGACTCCACCTCGCCGAACGTCTCGCCCGACTCGACGGTGTCACCCTCGTTCGCCTGAAGCTCGATGAAGACGATCTCGCCGAGCGAGTCGGCGGCGTGCGCGGTGATGCCGATGGTGACGATGCCGTCCTCGTTGTCGAGGCCGGCGACCCACTCGTGCTCCTCGCTGTAACGGAGCTGCTCCGGAACGCTCACGATTGTTTCTCTCTCCAGGTCTCAGGAACGCTTGTAGAACGGCAGGGCGACCACGTCGACCGGCTCGCGCCGGCCACGGACGTCCACCGCGAGCTCGGTCTCCTCGACACCGCTGTCGAGGTAGGCCATGGCGATCGGCTTGCCCAGTGTGGGCGACGGAGCGCCACTGGTCACGACCCCGCACGGCGTGCCGTCGGACGTGACGACGTCGTACCCCCTGCGGGGCGCGCGACGCCCCCGCGCGACCAGTCCCACGAGCCTACGGCCTGCGGGGGTCTGCGCGGCCGCCTCCAGCGCGGACCGGCCGACGAAGTCACCCTCCTTCTCGAACTTCACGACCCGGCCCAGCCCCGCCTCGAACGGGGTGGTCTCGGCCGTGAGCTCGTTGCCGTACAGCGGCATGCCCGCCTCCAGGCGGAGGGTGTCGCGCGCCGACAGGCCGCAGGGGACCACGCCCTCGACCGCGGCCAGGGCCCGCCAGAGCGCGACGGCGTCGGCGGCGTCCACGAAAAGCTCGAACCCGTCCTCGCCGGTGTAGCCGGTCCGGGCGATGAGCGCGTCGATCCCGGCGACCTCGTCCGCCATGATCGCGTAGTACTTCAGCCCGGGCAGCGGCGCGCCGGTGAACCGGCTCAGGATCTCCTGCGCGTCCGGCCCCTGCAGCGCGACCAGCGCGTAGGAGTCGCTGCGGTCCTCCACGGCGGCCTCGAACCCGGCGGCCCGCTCGACCAGGGCCCCGCGGACGACGGCGACGTTCGCGGCGTTGGCGACGACCAGGTAGGTCTCGTCGGCCAGCCGGTACACGATCAGGTCGTCCAGCACGCCGCCGTCGTGGGCGCAGATCATGGTGTAGCGGGCCTTGCCCACGGCCATCGGCGAGATGTTGCCGACCAGCGCGTGGTCGAGGGCCGCGGCGGCCTGCGGGCCGGAGACGAAGATCTCTCCCATGTGGGACAGGTCGAACAGCCCGGCGGCGGTGCGGACGGCCTTGTGCTCCGCGGTCTCGCTGGAGTACCGCAGCGGCATCAGATATCCCGCGAAATCCACGAGGTTCGCGCCGAGCTCGGCATGAACGTCGTGCAGCGGCGTCTTCTTCGGGGCGTTCTCGGCGGACATTCGGGTCGGCTCCTTCGTCGCGGGCGCAGGCAGGCACAATCGTCCCACTCGCGCACCGGGCGTGGTCGGTGCCTCCCCCTCTGTCATCGGCGCCTGAGAGCTTCACCCCGTGGGGCTTTCACCTTCGGCGGGGGACCGGCGGGTCCCCGCTTTCCAGAGGTCGCCTGGTCCGCGCGGTCCGTGGGCCTGAGAGGTTCCGGGGAGGATTTGCTCCTTCGGCGTCCCTGACTGGCGACCAGGGCACTCTCCCGCACGGGATCAACGGCTGAGGCCAATCTAGCAGCGCCGATGACCTGCGACCAGCCGACGGAACGCCCTGATCTGAGCCGGTTCGCCACGCGATGCCGCGCGCGTCTGGTTACATGATCCGGTCTGAGGTCGTGTGAGGGAGACGGAAATTCGATGAGGCTCGGCCGCGCCCGGAACTGGGTCCTGGCCATCGTGGTCACCGCGATCGTCGTCGCCGCGCTCCGCCGCCGCGCCGCCCGGGGCGGAGACCGTAGCGACGGCACCGGCGGGAAGCCGGACCAGACCACCAACCCCCGGAACGCGAGACGCGGTTCCCCACCGTCATCCCGCCCCGAACCACCGGAAGGAGCCGAACGCCCCCGCCAGAACGCCCTACCTCCCGCGAACACCCCCCTCCCCGAGGACACACCACCCATCGGGGATGGACCGTTCCCCCAGGCGGCTCCGACCCACCACGGCACACCGCCACGTGGAAACACGCCGCTCCGCGAGAGCACACCGCTCCAGAAGGGCGCACCGTCCCGCGAGGGTGCGCCCTCCCATGGGGGTGCGCCGTCCCATGGAGGTGTGTCGTCCCGTGAGGGGGCGCCGTCCCGTGAGGGGGCGGCGCTTCACGAGGGCATGTCGCCGGGCGGGGGCGGATCTTCGGGGGAGGAGGCGTCGTCCCTTCCTGGCGCGCGGCCTCGGGACGGTGCGCCGGTTCGTGAGGGCGCGGCGGCCGGGGGAGCGGGGAAGAAGCGGCGGACGCGGGTTCGGGCGACCGTGGTGAGCGGGGTCGTCGCCGTGGTCGCGTCGGCGGCCGTCGTCGCGGCCACGCTCGGGACCGGGAACGCGGGCGGCGGGGACTCCGACGCGCCCGCGCCCGCCGACCGGCCGCCCCCCGCCTTCCAGCACCCGGGGGTGATCACCGGGGCGGCCGAGCTGGACGCGGCCCGGGCCAGGATCAAGGCGGGGCGGCAGCCGTGGCGGAACGCCTACACCGCCCTGCGCGGCAGCGAGTTCGCGGCGTTGACCTGGCGGCCCCGGGCCCAGGGCGTCGTGGCGTGCGGTGTCCCCGGCTCCGCCGACCGGGGGTGCGCCGCCGAACGCCGGGACGCCACCGCCGCCTACGTCCACGCCCTGAGCTGGTACCTGTCGCGCGACGAGCGCCACGCCCGCAAGGCCATGGCGATCATGGACGCGTGGTCGGCGCGGCTGCGCGAGCACACCGGCGCGCGCGCCCCGCTCCAGGCCGCGCGGGCGGGCATGGACTTCGTCCGCGCCGCCGAGCTGATCAAGCACGAGCACGGGCGCTGGGCGGGGCAGCAGCGGTTCGCCGACACCCTGCGGCGGCTGTACCTGCCGCTGGTCGACCGGCCCTACCCGCAGGTCAACGGCAACGTCGAGCTCACCACCCTGAACGCCGCCTCCGCCATCGCCGTCCACCTCGACGACCGGGCCGCGTTCGACCGGGCGGTGGGGCTGTGGCGCAAGCGCCTGCCGCAGTACGTCTACCTGCGTTCCGACGGCCCGGCCCCGCAGGCCCCGGCGGCCGTCGCGGCCGCGAGGTTCTGGCACAACCCGGTCAGGCTGGCGGACGGCCTCACCCAGGAGACCTGCCGGAGCCTGGAGTACGCCGGGCAGGGGCTGGCGGCGGCGCTCGACGTCGCGGCGACCGCGCGCCTCCAGGGCGTCGACCTGTACGGGGAGGCCCGCCCCCGCCTGACGGCCGCGCTGGAGCTGCACGCCCGGAACCCGGCGCGGCTCTGCCGGGGCGGGCTGAAGGGCTCGCTGGGCCCGGTGATGGAGGTCGGCTACGACTCCTACCGGCGGCTCGGCGTGAAGCTGCCGTCCACCAGGCGGGCGGTGGCGGGCCGGCAGGCCGCGGGCGGCTGGGAGGTCCTCTCGCGCACCGCGAGTCCCTGACCGGCTCCGGTCGGCGGCGTACGGGTCCGTTCCCGTGCGCCGCCGTCGCGTCTCACGGGGCCGTCCCGACCATCTTGTGGAGCGAGCGCAGGCACATGGTCAGCGCGGTGTGCCGGGTGACGCCGTCCTCCCGGGCGTGCGACCAGGCCGCGAACAGCAGCGCCCAGAGCGCCTGAACGATCCACTCGGGTGACATCTCGGGGTCGAAGGCGCCCGCCCGGCGGCCCCGGCGCAGCAGGTCCAGCAGCGCCCGGTCGGCGGGCGTCTCCTCCTGCCAGCCCTCCCAGGCGATGAGCTGCGGGTTCTCGAACATCAGCGACAGCCCGTCACCGACCTCGAAGTACTCCTGGCAGAGCCGGTCCAGGGCGGCCGGCGCCGGGCCGTCGTGGGGGCGGGCGCGCTCGGTGGCGATCTGGATCTGTTCGAGGACGCGGGCGCCGATGGCGTTCAGCAGGTCGGCGCGCTCGGGGAAGTAGCGGTGCACGGTGGTGCGCCCCACCCCGGCGGCGGCGGCCACGTCGCCGAGGGACGCGGCCGGGTTCTCGCGCAGGGTCGCGATGGCGGCGTCGATGATGGCGTTCCGCGTCCGGGCCCGTGCTCTGCTCTCGGTCGAGGGTTCCGCCTGCTTCTGTGCCATGTGCATACGGTAACGCGCCGTCCGCAATGAAACACATTTGACACCGATGGAACATTGCTGTTCCACTGGAGAACATGGATGATCCGAAGCCTTCGATGAACCTGCCGCGGTTGCGCGTGCTGTGGTCGTTCACCCGCCCGCACCGCGGCACCCTCGCGGTGGGCCTGGGGATGTCGCTGGCCTCGTCCGCGTTGGGCCTGGCCACGCCGATGGTCACCAAATGGGTCCTGGACAGCCTCTCCGCCCGGTCCTCTCTGCTCGGCCCGATCGTCGCGATGCTGGTGCTGCTCGTGGTCGGCCTGGTGATCACCTACCGGCAGTGGGTGCTGCTCGGCACGCTCGGCGAGCGCGTCGTGCTGGAGGCCCGCGAGTCCCTGGTCCGGCGGATGCTGCGGGCCACGGTGCCCGCGCTGGCCCGCCGTTCCCCCGGCGAGCTCGTCACCCGCGTCACCTCCGACACCCTCCTGCTGCGCGAGGCCGCCGCCACCAGCCTGGTCGGCCTGGTGAACGGGGTGGTCATGCTGGTCGGCACGCTCGTGCTGATGGGCGTGCTCGACCTGCCGCTGCTCGGCGTGACCGTGGCGGCCACGGTCGTGGTGGTGGTGCTGTTCGCGCTGCTGATGCCGGGGATCGCCAAGGCGCAGGTCCGCGCCCAGGACACCATCGGACGGCTCGGCGGCGTCCTGGAGGGCGCGCTGCGCGCGATCCGCACCGTCAAGGTCAGCGGCGCCGAGGACCGCCAGGCCGAGAAGATCATCGACGATGCCCGCGCCTCCGCCGCGCACGGCGTGCGCGCTCTGCGCCGCGAGGCGCTCGCCTGGGTGATCGCCTGGTCCGGCCTGCAACTGGCGATCATCATGATCCTCGGGCTGGGCGCCTGGCGGGTCGGCGGCGGCGAGCTGGCGGTGTCCAGCCTGATCGCGTTCCTGCTCTACGCGTTCGGCCTGATGGAGCCGATCATGGAGCTGAGCCAGAGCATGACGACCCTCCAGAACGGCATCGCCGCCGCCGAGCGCATCCGCGAGATCGAGGCCCTGGAGGTCGAGCCCGTCCCCGGCCCGGCCGCCGCCGCGCGCCCGCGCCCCGACGGCGGCCCGGTCCTGGAGATCCGGAACGTCACCGCCGCCTACGGCCCCGGCCTGCCCCCGGCCGTCCGGGACGTCACCCTGACCGTCCCGCGCCGCGGCCACCTGGCGATCGTCGGCCCGTCCGGCGCGGGCAAGACGACGCTGCTGTCCCTGATCCTGCGCTTCCTGGAACCGCAGGAGGGCGAGCTGCGCCTCGACGGCACGCCCTACCGCGACCTCACGCACGCCGAGATCCGGTCCCGCCTCGCCTACGTGGAGCAGGACACCCCGATCGTGCCCGGCACCATCGGCGAGAACGTCCGCTACGCCGCCCCCGACGCCACCGACGACGAGGTCGCCGAGGTGCTGCGCGCGATCCGCCTCGCCGACAAGGTCGACACCCTGGACGAGGGCCTGGACACGCCGCTGACCTCCACCTCGGTGTCCGGCGGCGAACGCCAGCGCATCGCGCTCGCCCGCGCCCTGCTGCGCACCCCCGAGGTGCTGCTGCTGGACGAGGCCACGGCCCAGCTCGACGGCCTCACCGAGGACGCCATCCACCGCTGCGTCCGCGAACGGGCCGCGACCGGCGCGGTCGTGACGATCGCCCACCGCCTCTCCACGGTGATCGACGCCGACACGATCGTGCTGATGGAGGCGGGCCGCGTCCGCGCCCAGGGCACCCACGAGGAACTCCTGGAACGCGACTCCCTGTACCGCGAGCTGGTGGAGGCGCTCCGCATCGCCAACGTGACCGGCACCGCGGAGACCGCCGTCCCCGCATGAGCGGCGGAGTCCGTGGGGCGTCCGCCCGCCGGACGCCCCACGCGCCCTACAGCGGGGTCACGTACGCGCCCGAGATCCCGCCATCCACCAGGAACTCCGACGCGGTGATGAAGCTGGAGTCGTCGGAGGCCAGGAACGCGACCGCCGCCGCGATCTCAGAGGCCTCGGCGAAACGCCCCATCGGGATGTGGACGAGCCTCCGGGCCGCACGCTCGGCGTCCTTGGCGAACAACTCCATGAGCAGCGGCGTCGCGACCGGTCCCGGGCACAGCGCGTTCACGCGGATCCCCTCGCGCGCGAACTGCACCCCCAGCTCCCGCGACATCGCCAGCACGCCGCCCTTGGAGGCGGTGTAGGAGATCTGCGAGGTCGCCGCCCCCATCACCGCCACGAACGACGCCGTGTTGATGATCGATCCCTTGCCCCGCTCCCGCATGTACGGGATCACGTGCTTGCAGCACAGGTAGACGCTGGTGAGGTTCACGTCCTGGACGCGCCGCCACGCCTCCAGCCCCGTCTCCAGGATCGAGTCGTCGTCCGGCGGCGAGATCCCGGCGTTGTTGAACGCCACGTCGATCCGCCCGTAGGCGCGGTGCGCGGCCTCGTACAGCGCCCGCACCTCCTCCTCGGAGGTGACGTCCACCCGCACGAACAGCCCGCCGACCTCCTCGGCCGCCGCCTTGCCGCCGGTCCCGTCCAGGTCGGCGACCACGACGCGCGCGCCCTCCCGCGCCAGCCGCCGGACGGTCGCCAGCCCGATCCCGCTCGCGCCGCCGGTGACGACGGCCACGCGGTCCTCAAGACGCTGCACTCATTCCTCCGTTGCGATGAAGACGTTCTTGACGTCGGTGAACGCGTCCAGGGCGTCCGGGCCGAGCTCCCGGCCCAGCCCCGACTGCTTGAACCCGCCGAACGGCGTCCAGTAGCGGACCGACGAGTGCGAGTTGACCGACAGGTTCCCCGCCTCGACGGCGCGCGCCATCCGCAGGCCCCGGCCCAGGTCGCGGGTCCAGATCGACCCGGACAGGCCGTAGACGGTGTCGTTGGCCAGCCGCACCGCGTCGTCCTCGTCCTCGAACGGCGCGACCGTCACCACCGGCCCGAACACCTCCTCGTTCCAGGCGGGCAGGGCCGCGAAGTCCGGCGTGGCCAGCACGGTCGGCGGGAACCAGAAGCCCGGTCCCTCGGGCGCGGACCCCCGGAACGCGACCGGCGCGCCGCCTGGCACGTAGGAGGCGACCCGCTCCCGGTGGGCGGCGCTGATCAGCGGTCCCATCTCGGTCCTCGCGTCGCCCGGGTCGCCCACCCGCAGGCCGCGCACGGCGGGTTCCAGCAGTTCCAGGAACCGGTCGTAGACGGGCCGCTGGACCAGGATCCGCGACCGCGCGCAGCAGTCCTGCCCGGCGTTGTCGAACACCGCGTAGGGCGCGGTCGCCGCCGCCCTCTCCAGGTCGGCGTCGGCGAAGACGATGTTGGAGCTCTTGCCGCCCAGCTCCAGCGTCAGCCGCTTCACGCCGGGCGCGCACGCCGCCATGATCTCCTTGCCGACCCGGGTGGACCCGGTGAACACGATCTTGGCGACGCCGGGGTGGTCGACCAGCCGCCGCCCGGCGACCGGCCCGGCCCCCGGCAGCACCTGGACGACGCCCTCGGGCAGCCCGGCCTCCAGCGCCAGCTCGCCCACCCGCAGCGCGGTCAGCGGCGTCAGCTCGGCGGGCTTGACGATCACCGTGTTCCCGGCCGCCAGCGCGGGCGCCAGCCCCCACCCCATGATCGGCATCGGGAAGTTCCACGGGACGATCACCCCGACGACCCCCAGCGGCTCGGCGAACGTCACGTCCAGCCCGCCCGCCACCGGGATCTGCCGCCCGCACGCCCGTTCCGGCGCCCCGGCGTAGTACTCCAGCACGTCGCGCAGGTTCCCCGCCTCCCAGCGGGCCTGCCCGACCGGGTGCCCGGCGTTGCGGACCTCCAGCGCCGCCAGCTCCTCGGCGTGCGCGTCGATCATCGCCGCGAACGCCCGCAGCAGCCGCGCCCGGTCGCCCGGCGCCACCGACCGCCATGCCTCGAACGCCCGCCCGGCGCGTTCCACCGCCGCGTCGATGTCCTCGGCCGACGCCGGCGCGACCCGTTCCACGACCTGCTCGGTCGCCGGATCGATCACCTCGAACTCGCTCACAGCCTCTCGAACCCCCGGAACATCTCCCAGTCGGTCACCGCCCGGTCGAACGCCGCCAGCTCCACCCGCGCGTAGTTGGCGTAGTGCTCGACCACCTCCTTGCCGAACGCCTCGCCCGCCAGCGCGCTGGACGTCCAGTCCGCCGCCGCGTCCCGCAGCGAACCCACCACCGTCTCGGCCTCGGCGGCGTAGGCGTTGCCCCGGAAGGGCTCCTCCAGCGGCAGCTCGTCGTCGATCCCGTGCAGCCCGGACGCGACCAGCGCCGCGACCGCCAGGTACGGGTTCACGTCGCCGCCCGGCACCCGGTTCTCGATCCGCAGCGACGGGCCGTGCCCGACCAGCCGCAGCGCGCACGTCCGGTTGTCGACGCCCCACCTGATCGCGGTGGGCGCGAACGAGCCCGGCTGGTACCGCTTGTAGGAGTTGATGTTCGGCGCGTACATCAGCGTGAAGTCCCGCAGGCACGCCAGCTGGCCCGCGATGAAGTGCTCGCCGATCTTCGACAGGCCGTGCGGCCCGTCTCCGGCCAGCACCGGCCGCCCGTCGTCGTCGCGCAGCGAGATGTGGATGTGGCAGGAGTTGCCCTCCCGCTCGTTCGGCTTGGCCATGAACGTGATCGACATGCCCTCCTGCGCGGCGATCTGCTTGGCGCCGGTCTTGTAGAGGGTGTGGTTGTCGCAGGTGGCCAGGGCCTCGGCGAACCGGAACGCGATCTCGTGCTGGCCGAGGTTGCACTCGCCCTTGGCCGACTCGACGTACATCCCGGCCCCGGCCATCCCGTTGCGGATCCTCCGCAGCAGCGGTTCCACGCGCGCCCCGCCGAGCAGCGAGTAGTCCACGTTGTACTGGTTGGCGGGCGTCAGGTCCCGGTAGGCCCGCCGCCACGCCTCCTCGTAGGAGTCCTGGTAGACGACGAACTCCAGCTCGGTCCCCACGTAGGCGGCCCAGCCCCGGTCGGCGAGCCGGGCGAGCTGCCGCCGCAGCACCTGCCGGGGCGAGGCGGCCACGTCCGACCCGTCCTCCCAGGCGACGTCGGCGTGGACGAGCGCCGCGCCCTCCTCCCACGGGACGCGCCGCAGCGTCCCCAGGTCCGGCCGCATCACGAAGTCGCCGTAGCCGGTGTCCCAGGACGACATGGCGTAGCCGTCCACGGTGTTCATGTCGACGTCCACGGCGAGCAGGTAGTTGCAGCCCTCCGCGCCGTGCGCGGCGATCTCGTCGAGGAAGAAGCGGGCCGACAGCCGCTTGCCCTGCAACCGGCCCTGCATGTCGGTGATCGCGATGATCACGGTGTCGAGCCGTCCGGCCTCGGCCTCGGCGCGCAGCCCGTCCAGGCTGAGCGGTGGGGACGCGGGCGATGGGGGCACGGGGGTACCGCCTTCCGGTCAGTTGATCGATTTCAGCTCGTTCTCGATCGCGGCCAGCTCCGCCGCGCTGCCCTGCACCTTCGGCCCGGTGAACCACCGGCGGGCCGACAGCAGCCACCACAGGCCCGCGCCGCCGAGCACCACCAGCACGGCCACCGGCGAGTAGTTGAAGGTGTCCCTGGTGATCGGGCTGGCGGGCGGCAGCATGAACAGCACCGAGATGAACGCCACCCACGCCACCGCGACGATCCCGACCGGGCGGCTCCACCGGCCCAGGTGCCAGGGCCCGCGCCGGAACGCGTCCCCCTGCCGCAGCCGCAGGAACGTCGGGATCACGTACGCGATGTACAGGCCGACCACCGCGACCGAGGTCACCGCCAGGTAGGCCGTCTTGTTCCAGACCGCCGGGAGCGCCAGCAGCCACGCGCCGCCCGCCGCCAGCCAGATCGCGTTGGTGGGCGTGCGGGTCCGCTTGTTGATCGAATGCCAGAACCGGGAGAACGGCAGCGCCCCGTCCCGCGAGAACGCGTAGATCATCCGGGAGTTCGCCGTCACCGACGCCATCCCGCAGAAGAACTGCGCCACGAACGAGACCAGGATCAGCAGCTTGCCGGTGGTCTCCCCGGCCGCCGACAGGAAGATCTGCGCCGGGCCGTCCTTGGCCGCCGCGCCGTAGTCCTGGATCGCGAAGGTGACCCCGACCAGCAGGACCCAGCCCGCGATCACCGACACCAGCACCGAGTTGACGATGCCCCTCGGCCCGCTGCGCGCCGCGTCGCGCGTCTCCTCGGTCATGTGCGCCGAGGCGTCGTAGCCGGTCATCGTGTACTGCGACAGCAGCAGCCCGATCAGCGCCGCGTACCAGCCGTACTGCCAGCCGGTCCCGTTGACGAACTCCCCGAACACGAACCCCGGCGACTGGTGCTTCGCGGGCTTCACGACCAGCACCCCGACGACGACCGCGACGCCGGCCACGTGCCACCACACGCTGATGTCGCCGAGGACCGCCACCAGCTTCACGCCGAACTGGTTGAGCAGCGCATGCACCGCGAGGATGACCGTGAACAGCAGGAACGTGTGCCCGAGCGTCACCGAGTACCCGAACTGGGCGTCCAGCAGCGGGTTCAGGAACGCCGCCGACCCGTAGACGATCGCCGCCGTGACCGCGACCTGCCCCACGAAGTTGAACCATCCGGTGAACCAGGACCACGCGGCCCCGTTGCGCTGGGCGAGCTTGGCCGCCCAGTAGTACAGCCCGCCCGCCGTCGGGTAGCTGGAGCACACCTCGGCCATGGCGAGCGCGACCGTCAGCGTCATCACGCCGACGAACAGCCACCCCCACGTGATCACGACGGGGCCGCCGCCGTTCAGGCCGATGGTGTAGGAGGTCAGGCAGCCGCTCAGCACCGAGATGATGGTGAACGAGACCGCGAAGTTGGAGAAGCCGGACATCGAGCGCCGCAGCTCCTGGGCGTAGCCCAGCTCGTGCAGCCGTTTCTCGTCGTCGGACGGGGATGGGGGAACGGACGCCTGTCGCTCGTCGGTGCTCATGAGCGCCTCCCTACGATCGGGGCCGGGCCGTTGACGCGCCTTTAACGGGCTAATGTCAGACCATTAATGTTTCCCGGGCCCGTCCCGTCAAGAGGGCGGCGGCCGCGAAACGAAGACGTAACGTGGACCTCGTCCCCGACGTGGAGAGGCGGCCATGCCCGGAACGACCGGTACCGACCTCGCGGGCGCGCTCCCCGCGGCCTCCGGCGACCTCGGCGCCGCCGCGGTGTTCCGGCCGGTCCGGGGCGGCAACGCGTTCGAGGAGACCGTCGAGCGCCTGCTCCAGGCGATCAAGCTCGGCGTCGTCGCGCGCGGCGACCGCCTGCCGCCCGAACGCGAGCTGGCCCCGCTGCTCGGCGTCAGCCGCGTCACCCTCCGCGAGGCGATCCGCGCCCTGGCGCAGGAGGGCTACGTGGAGTCCCGGCGGGGCCGCGCCGGCGGGACGTTCGTCACCTACCGGCGCCCCCGCCCCGGCCGGGCCGACCTGCGCCGCGCGGTGGCCGAGATGGGCGACGACCTGGCCGACACCCTCACGTTCCGCCTGGCCGTGGAGACCGGGGCCGCGCGGATCCTGGCGGGCGCGGACCTGTCCGACGGCCGCGGCGCGCTGCTGCGGACCCGCCTGGACGAGCTGACCGCGGCCGGCCCCGACGACTACCGCCGCCTGGACACCCTCTTCCACCTGACGATCGCCGAGCTGACCGGCTCCCGGCTGCTGGCCGCCGCCTGCGCCGACGCCCGGATGCGCGTGACCGACCTGCTCAACGCCATCCCGATCCTGCGGCCCAACATCGAGCACGCCGCCGTCCAGCACGCCGCGATCGTCGAGGCGATCCTGGCGGGCGACCCGGAGGCGGCGGGCCGCGCGGTCGCCGAGCACCTGGAGGGCACCGCCGCGCTGCTGCGCGGGTTCCTGGGCTGAACCCCGGCGACCTGCCCGCCGTAAAGGATCGGTAAGGCCGAAGCGCCCGTCCCGTCGTGGATTTGTACGCGGTGACGTTCGTTGGGCATGACGTAACCTTGGGTGGGTTGCTGGTGATCACGGAGGGGCGTTAACGCATGGTCTGGCTGGCGGGCGTGCTGATCCTGTTCTTCGGCCTGCTGGTGTCGATCGCGCTGCACGAGCTGGGCCACTTCAGCTTCGCCAAGCTCTTCGGTGTGCGGACGACCCAGTTCATGGTCGGATTCGGCCCCACGATGTGGTCGAGGACCAGGGGGGAGACCGAGTACGGGATCAAGTGGATCCCGCTGGGCGGCTACATCCGCATGATCGGGATGCTGCCGCCGCGCAAGGGCGACGCGCCCGGCCAGATCCGCAACATCAGCACCGGCCCCTGGCAGGGACTGATCGAGTCGGCCCGCGGCGCGGCGCTGGAGGAGGTCCGGCCCGACGACGGCGACCGCGTCTTCTACGCCAAGAAGTGGTGGCAGAAGCTGATCATCATGTTCGCCGGGCCCGCGATGAACCTGGTCCTGGCCGTGCTGTTCTTCGGCATCCTGCTGATGGGCATCGGCAAGGAGACGCCGCAGCCGGTGATCAGCACCGTGGAGAAGTGCATGGTCCCGGCGAGCCAGGCCGCCCAGATCCGCCGGGACGAGTGCCCCACCGACGCCAAGCAGACCCCGGCGATGCAGGTCGGGCTGAAGCCGGGCGACCGGATCACCGCGTTCGCGGGCAAGAGGATCGAGTCGTACCCGCAGCTCCAGACGGCGATCCGCGACGCCGGCGGGCGGACCGTGCCGATGACGGTGCGGCGCGGCGACCAGACGCTGAACCTCCAGGTCCCGGTCACCCGCAACGAGATGCGCGACCTCAAGGACCCCAAGAAGATCGTCAACGTCGGGTTCCTCGGCATCACCCCGACCCAGGCGTTCGAGCGGCAGGGCCCCGGCGTGGTCGCCACCACCATGGTCGACCTGACCAAGCGGACCGGCGAGTCGCTCCTGCGGATGCCCGAGAAGATGGTCGGCGTCTGGAACGCGGCGTTCGGCGACCAGAAGCGCGACCCCAACGGCCCGATCGGCGTGGTCGGCGTCAGCCGCATCGGCGGCGAGGTCGCCGCCTCCGACGAGCTGTCCAACCAGCAGAAGCTGGCCGCGTTCATCAGCCTGCTCGGCTCGGTGAACCTGGCCGTCGCCCTGTTCAACCTGATCCCGCTGCTGCCGCTGGACGGTGGCCACATGGCCGGGGCGCTGCTGGAGGCGGTCAAGAAGGGGTTCGCCCGGCTGCTGCGCCGCCCCGACCCCGGCCCGGTGGACGTCGCCAAGGCGCTGCCGCTGACGTACGCGATGGCCGCCGTCCTGGTCGTGATGGGCGGCCTGCTGATCTACGCCGACCTGGTCAACCCCATCCGGCTGTCCGGCTAGGGGCCCCGTGGTGAGCGGCCGGGCGGTCACCTTCCATCCGCCATGACCGCCCGGCCGCTCACCCGGCTCACCCCCGCTTCTCCCCGATCGGCCGCAGGTGCCGCAGCAGCACCGCGCCGACCACCGCCAGCACGAGGACCAGCGCGGCGCTGACGCCCGCCACGGCGGCCAGGCCGTCCATGAACGCCTCGCGGGCGCGTTCCATCGCCTCGGCCGGGAGCCGCGCGGCAGCCGCCTCGCCCAGCGACGCGCCCCCCTCCTCCGGGGCGGAGGCCCGGTAGACGGCGGTCCCGAGGCTGCCGAGCGTCGCCACGCCCAGCGCCACCCCGAACTCCCCGGACATCTCGGCCACCGCCGACGCGGAACCGGCGCGTTCCGGGGGCGCGGACCCCACCACCAGGTCCATGCCCAGCACGCCGAGCGGCGAGGCCCCGAGGAAGCCGACCGTGACGGCGGCCATCACCGTCCCCGGGGAGCCGGCCACCATCGCCGCCCCGAACCCCGCGGCCGTGACCACCAGCCCGGCCGCCACCACGATCCCCGGCCGCACCCGCCGCGCGACCAGCGGGGTCGCCAGCGAGCCCGCCACCAGCGCCAGCGCCGGGGGCATCAGCCACAGCCCGGCCCGCAGCGGGGCCATCCCCTCGACCAGTTGCAGGTACTGGCTGACGAACAGGTAGATCCCGCTCTGCACGACCATCGCGAACACCAGGATCCCCAGCGCGGTCGAGAACGCCCGTTCCCGGAACAGCGCCACGTCCAGCATCGGATCGGCCGCCGCCCGCTGCCGCCGCACGAACAGGGCCCCGAACACCAGCCCGGCGGCCATCGCCGCGTAGGCGGCGACCCGTCCGGGCTCCGCGGCGGCCTCCTTCAGCCCGTACACCAGCGGCAGCACCGCCGCCAGCGACAGCACCACGCTCACCGGGTCGACGCGCCCGTGCCCGCGTTCGCCGTCCTCGGGCAGCAGCAGCGGCGTGGCGACCAGCAGCAGCACCATCACCGGCACCGCCATCAGGAACACCGACCCCCACCAGAACGTCTCCAGCAGCAGTCCGCCGATCACCGGCCCCAGCGCCGCGCCGCCCATGAAGCAGGCGCTGTAGACGCCGATCGCGACCGCGCGCTGCCGGGCGTCCCGGAACAGCACGGTGACCAGCGCCAGCGTGGACGGCAGCAGCGTCGCCGCCGCCACCCCCAGCAGCGCCCGCGCCGCGACCAGCGCCCCGGCCGACGGGGCGTAGGCCGCCAGCACCGACGCGAACCCGAACGCCACCGCCCCGACCAGCAGCAGCCGGCGCCGCCCGATCCGGTCGCCGACCGCGCCCATCGTCACCAGGAACCCCGCCATCAGGAACCCGTAGGCGTCCATGATCCACAGCATCTGGGTGGCGCCGGGCGACAGGTCCGCGCCCAGCCGGGGCAGCGCCAGGAACAGCACGCTGTTGTCCAGGGCCAGCAGCAGCACCGGCAGGGCCAGCACCGCCAGCCCCGCCCACTCGCGCCGCCCCGACCGGGGCGGCCCCTCCGTCTCCACGATCACCGACATGCGCTCGTCTCCCTCGTCCTCGTCGGAAGACCCAGCCTCCGGCGCGGGCGTTATGACGGGATTCGGATCCGCTTTCGACGCCGCTACCGTGGGTTCATGCGCTTCGGTGTGCTCGGTCCCCTCCAGGTCACCACCGACGACGGCCGCGCCGTGCGGATCGTCGAGGCCAAGGTCCGCGCGCTGCTGTGCGACCTGATCGCGCACGAGGGCCGTCCGGTGTCCGCCGAGCGCCTGGTCGAGGACCTGTGGAACGGCGCCCCGCCCGCCGACCCGGTGGCCGCGCTGCGCGTCAAGGTCTCCCAGCTCCGCCGCGCGCTGGCCGACGCCGAACCCGGCGCCCGCGCCCTGGTGGAGTCCCGCCCGCCCGGCTACGCCCTGGCCACCGACCGGACCGACGTCCACCGCTTCCGGGACCTGCTGGACCAGGCCCGCCACCTGGCCGACGACCGGGCCCGCGCGACCCTGCTCACCCGGGCCCTCGACCTGTGGCGGGGCCCGGCGTTCGCGGACTTCGCGGACGAGCCGTTCGCCCGCGGCCCGGCGTCGGGCCTGGAGGAGCAGCGGCTCACCGCCCTGGAGGACCTGGCCGAGGCCCGCCTCCGCCTGGGCGACCACCACGCCCTCACCGCCGAACTCGCCGGCCCGGCCGAACGCCACCCCCTCCGCGAACGCCTCCAGGCCGCCCTCATGCGCGCCCTGTACCGCGCGGGCCGCCAGCCCGAGGCCCTGGACGTCCACCACCGCCTCCGCACCCGCCTGCGCGACGACCTCGGCCTGGACCCCGGCCCGGAGATCCAGGCCCTCCACCGGGCGATCCTCAACCACGACCCGTCCCTGCGGGAGCCGCCCGCCCCGGCGCTCCGCACCCGCCTCCCCGTCCCGGTCACCGACCTGATCGGTCGCGACGCCGACGTCGAGGCGATCCGCGCCCTGCTGGCCGGGACCCGCCTGATCACCCTCACCGGCCCCGGCGGCGTGGGCAAGACCCGCCTGGCCCTGGAAGCCGCCGCCCACGCCACCGGAGGCTTCCCCACCGAACCACCCCCTGTCCCCGAACCGACCTGCGCGACCGAGACGACTCCGCCACCGACCCCAGCCTGCGGCGAACCTGCCCGAACAGCGTCCGAAGCGGCCGGAGGCGACTCCGCCGCGAAGCTGGCGGCGACATCCTGGAACGGCGGTCCTACCGCGAGGACGACCGAGGCAACGGCCCGTACTGCGGAGGGGCCTCGCGGTGAAGTGGCCCCGGCACGGGACGCGGCCTCACCCCAAGCCACCGGCGCCGCCGCGCAGGCGGCAGACGGGGCAACGGCCCGCGTTGCGGCGAAATCTTGTGGCGAAGCGGATGGGACGGCAGTGATGTCCTTGGACGACGGGTCTGTCGTGAGGGCGGCCGGGGGGACGGTTCGTGCTGCGGAGGGGCCTCGCGGTGATATGGCCTCGGCATGGGGTGCGGGCTCGCCTCAGGCCACCGGCACCGCCGCGCAGGCGGCGGGCGGGGATGGGATGTTTCCTGATGGGGTCGCGTTGGTGGAGTTGGCGGCCCTGCCGCCCGGTGCCGACTCCGCTGAGAAGGTCGCCGAGGCGGTCGCGGGCGCGTTGGGGGTGTCCGGCGATCCGGGGGCGGCGCTGGGAGGCGCCCGCGTCCTGCTCGTCCTCGACAACTGCGAGCATGTGATCGAGCCGGTCGCCAAGTTCGTGGACACGCTGCTGCGGTCCGGCTCCGGCCCGCGCGTGCTCGCCACCAGCCGGGAGCCGCTGGGGATCGCGGGGGAGCACGTGTGGCCCGTCGCCCCGCTGGAGGTCCCCGGGGCGGGGGCCGGTCCGGGGGAGCTCCGGGAGTCGCCCGCGGTGCGGCTGTTCGAGGCGCGGGCCCGGGCCGCCGCGCCGGAGTTCGCGCTGGACGACGGCAACGCCGAGGCCGTGGCGACCGTCTGCCGCCGGCTGGACGGCGTTCCGCTCGCGTTGGAGCTGGCGGCGGCGCGGGTGCGGGCGTTCGGCGTCCACCGGCTCGCCGAACGCCTGGACGACCGGTTCCGCCTGCTGGCCTCGGGCCGCCGCGCCGCCCCCGCCCGGCAGCGGACGCTGCGCGCGGTGATGGACTGGAGCTGGGAGCTGCTCACCGACTCCGAACGCGCCGTCCTGCGGCGGCTGGCCGTCCACGCGGGCGGGTTCACGCTGGAGGCGGCCGAGCAGACCTGCGGCGGCGACGGGGTGGACCCCGCCGACGTCGCCGACCTGCTGGCCCGCCTGGTGGACCGGTCGCTGGTGGTCCGGGCGGGGGAGCGGTACCGCCTGCTGGAGTCGGTCGCCGCCTACTGCCTGGAACGCCTGGACGAGGCCGCCGAGACCCCCGCCGTCCGGCTCCGCCACGCCGTCTACTACACCTCGGTCGTCGAGTGCGCCGAGTCAGCGTGGAAGCGGGGCAGCGCCCGGGAACGCTGGCTGGCCCGCCTCGACGCCGAGACCGCCAACCTGCGCTCGGCCCTGGAGAACACCGCCCGCCACGGCGACGCCCGCCTGGCCCTGCGCCTGACCAGCTCCCTGGCCTGGTACTGGGCCCTGCGCGGGGACGTGGCGGCGGCCCACCGCCTGCTGACCGCCGTGGGTGAGGTCGCCGTCTAGGGCCTGTTTCAAAGGGGCCTCAGCCCGCGCGCGAGCGCGTGACCTGACCTGCGGGG
>NZ_BCQR01000158.1 GCF_001552175.1 Actinomadura kijaniata NBRC 14229 | reverse complement strand
GCGGCGGCGGTCGGCCGAGCTGGCGGCGGCCGCGGCCGGGCTGCGCGCCGTGCTGGACGACACCGAACGCGACCTGGCGGCGGCCCGTTCCCTGATCACCGCCGAGCAGCGGTGGCAGGCCGAGCTGGCCCCGCACATCGCCCGCGCCCGGAGCGTCATGCGGCAGGTCCGCGCCGACCTGGCGGCCGGGCCCGTCGACCCGATCGCCGAGCACCAGCGCCTCCAGGAGGCGCACGACGCGCTCGACGAGGCGCTGTCGGGGGTGCGCGGCGAACGGGAGCGGCGGCGCAGCGCCGCCGTCCAGCTCGACCAGGCGATCCTGGTGGCGCGCAGCGAGATCGCCGCCGCCCGGGACCTCATCGCCACCCGGTGCGGCGCGGTCGGCAGCACCGCCCGCACCCGCCTGGCCGAGGCCGAACGGCGCCTGGGCCGCGCCGTCGGCCTCGCCGGGCCCGACCCGGTCACCGCGCTCACCGCCGCCGAGCAGGCCGCCGCCCTCGGCCAGCAGGCCGCCCAGCTCGCCGAACGGGACGTGCGGGGCCACTCGCTCGCGGGCGTCCCCGGCGGGGACGGCGACCTGGCGGGCGCGGGCGGCTTCGGCGGTCCGGCGACCCGCGTCCGGCGCGGGCGGTCGTTCCCGGCCGCCGACCGCGTGACCACCGACCACGGGGGCTTCCACCCATGACCAAGCAGAGCATCGTCGGCCGCGTGGCCCAGCTCGCGCGGGCCGACGTCCACGCCCTGCTGGACGAGGCCGAGGACCCGGAACGGGCGCGGGACCGGCTCGTCCGGGACTACACCGACACCATCGGCGAGGCCGAGCGGGCGGCCGCCCGGACGGCCGGGGACCTGCGGCTGCTGGAGGCCGACCACGCCGAGGACGTGCGGGCCGCCGCCGAGTGGGGCCGCCGGGCCCTGGCCGCCAGCCAGGAGGCCGACCGGCTGCGCGCCGCCGGGGACGCCGCCGACGCCGACCGGTTCGACGACCTCGCCCGGGTCGCGCTGGAACGGCAGTTGCAGGCCGAGACCGAGGCCCGCACCACCGCGCCCGCCATCGCCTCCCAGCGGGAGATCGTCGACCGGCTCCGCACCGGGGTCGAGCGCATGCGGTCCCGGCTGGCGGAGCTGAGGGACCGCCGCGACGACCTGACCGCCCGGCCACGGCTCCCCCGCACCACCGAAAACGCCGACCCCACGGACCCCATCAGCGAGATCACCCGGTTCGAGCAGAAGCTGCGACGCGAGGAGGAACGGGTCCGCGGCCGCCGGGACCCGGCCACCTCACCCCTGGACACCCGGTTCGAGACCCTGACGGGCCTGGAGTGCAGAGCCGAGGTGGAAGCCCGCCTGGCGGCCCTGAAGGCCCACGGCCCGGCAGCCCTGGCCGCCCGCTCCCCACAACACGACGTCCCCTGAACCCGACAACAACGCGACCGAGCCCAACGCCAAAGCTCCCAAGCCCTGGAAGCAGCGCACGCGAACAAACACCACACGAACAAAACCCGCCCAGCACAACGACACAGCACGACGCGGTCGACACGGCACGACGCGGTCGGCACGGCGCAGCGCGGCACGGCACGACGCAACGCGGCACGGCACGACACAGCGCGGCACGAAACGGCACAGCACGGCACAGCGCGGCACAGCACAGCACGGCACGGCGCAGCGCGGCACGGCACGGCGCAACGCAGCGCGGCGCGGCGCAACGCAGCGCGGCGCGGCGCAACGCAGCGCAACGCGGCGCAACGCAGCGCGGCGCGGCGCAACGCAGCGCAACGCGGCGCAACGCAGCGCAACGCGGCACGGCACGGCGCAACGCAACGCGGCGCGGCGCAACGCAACGCGGCGCGGCGCAACGCAGCGCAACGCGGCGCGGCGGTGTGGGCTGTGGGGCGTGGTGAGGCAGGCGGGCAGCGCGTCGAGGGCGGCGCCGCTCCAGAAGCCGCGCGGGTAGACGTCACGCGTGTAGAAGCGGCGCGGCGTCAGAGGGGGTGTGGTGTGGGGGTGTCGGGGGTGCGTTGGGCGTGGGAGCGGCGTACGAAGAGCACGATCCAGAAGACCGCGGCGAACGCGCCGGCCACCGCGCCGCCGATCACGGTCAGGCCCAGGTAGCCGAAGACGGTGTCGTCGGGGGTCACCGTGAGCTGTCCCTCGGTGTCCTGGCAGGTCAGGCGGACGGTTCCGGTCATCGGGGCCTCGAAGGTGGCGGTGTAGCGCAGGCCGGGCCGCTCGCCGGCGCTCCAGGCGTTCTCGCGGGTGAGGACCACCGGGCCGGTCATCCCGTCGGACGCGGTCACCACGCAGACCGTCGGCGCGGGCGCGTTCCGCTGCGCGTACAGGAAGTAGCCGTGCCCGCGCACCAGCCGCACCGTCACGCCCGAGGCGGGGTCGCCGGACGCCGGGGGGTCGTCGGCGACGCGCAGCGAGCCCAGGTTGAGGCCGACGAACACCAGGCACCACAGCGCGGCCGCCGCCAGCAGGAGGGCGGGGACCGTGTACCAGCCCGCGCTCGGCCGGACGGGTTCGGGGTGCGGCGCTGCCCACATACCGCCACGATCGCAGACGGGTCCGGCACAAGGCCAGTAAGGGGCCACTGACGACAGGGTGGGGCGAACCCGGTAACGTCGCCTCCGGATCTTTCGGGAGGCGGATGTGGCGACGTCACCGGAGCCGGGAGCGCTGCCGGAGCTGGAACCGGGCACCCTGCCGCCGGACGCGGGGGCGCTGCGCGGCCGGGTGCGGGAGTTCCTGGCCGGGCAGGACTTCACCCCGCGCTGCGACAGCTGGCTGACCGGCGCGGACCCGGCGTTCAGCAGGCGGCTCGCCGAACGCGGCTGGCTCGGCATGACGCTGCCGCCGCGCTACGGCGGGCACGGCCGCTCCCCGCTGGAACGCTTCGTCGTGATCGAGGAGCTGCTCGCGGCGGGCGCGCCGGTCGCCGCGCACTGGATCGCCGACCGGCAGACCGGGCCGAGCATCGCCGCGCACGGCTCCGAGGGGCTCAAGCGCCGGTTCCTGCCCGCGATCACGCGCGGCGAGTGCTTCTTCGCGATCGGGATGAGCGAGCCGGACGCGGGGTCGGACCTGGCGTCGGTGCGCACCCGCGCCGAACGCGTCGCGGGCGGCTGGCGGCTGCACGGCACCAAGATCTGGTCCAGCGGCGCGCACCTGGCGCACACGATCCTCGTGCTGGCCCGCAGTGCCCCGGCGGACGGCGACCGGCACGCGGGGCTGAGCCAGTTCGTCGTGCCGCTGCCGGGCGAGGGCGTGACGGTCCGGCCGATCCGGGGCCTGGCCGGGGAGCACCACTTCAACGAGGTCGTGTTCGACGGCGCGTTCGTCCCCGAGGACCTGCTGCTGGGCGAGCCCGGTGACGGCTGGCGGCAGGTCACCGCCGAGCTCGCCTACGAGCGCAGCGGCCCCGAACGCCTCCTCAGCACGTTCCCGCTGGTCCGGCTGCTGGCCGAACGCGCCGCGACCCCGGCGGAACGCCGCGCGGCCGGCGGTCTGCTGGCCCGGCTGTGGGCGCTGCGGCAGGCGTCGCTGGGCGTGGCCGGGGCGCTCGCGCGGGGCCGCGCGCCCGACATCCCCGCCGCGCTGGTCAAGGACATGGGCACCCGGTTCGAACGCGAGGTGATCGAGGTGGTGCGCGCCCACTCCCCCGTCGAGCCCGATCCCGCCTCGCCCGACCCCCTGGCGCGGGCGCTGGCGGAGGCCGTCGTGCAGTCGCCGGGGTTCACGCTGCGCGGCGGCACCAACGAGATCCTGCGGGGCATCGTGGCGCGCGGCCTGGGGGTGCGGTGATGACCGGGCTCCTCGACGAGACCGCGCACCGGATCCTCGCCGCCGATGATCCCTGGCCCGCGCTGGAGGAGGCCGGGCTGACGCTGGTCGGCGTCCCGGAGGGGGCGGGCGGCAGCGGCGGCGGCCTGGAGGACGCGGCCGTGCTGCTGCGCGCCGCCGGGTACCACGGCGCGGCGGTGCCGCTGGCGGAGACCGGTTGGCTGGCCGGGCGGCTGCTGGCCGCCGCGGGGCTCGGGGTGCCCGCCGGGCCGCTCACCGTCGCCGTCCCCGGCGCCGGGGGACGGCTGCGGCGCGTTCCGTGGGCGCGGTCGGCACGCCGGATCGTCGTGCTGGCCGACGGCGCGGTCACGGTCGTCGACCGCGCCGGTGTGGAGGTCGCCGAGGGGGCGAACGTGGCGGGCGAGCCCCGCGACGAGGTGGTCCTCGTGTCCGTGTCCGGGGAGAGCGCCCCGGCCCCCGTGCCGCCGGAGGAGCTGTGGCGGTGGGGCGCGCTGGCGCGGGCGGTGCAGCTCACCGGGGCGATGCGGCGCGCGCTGGACCTGGCGGTGCGGCACGCGGGCGAGCGCGAGCAGTTCGGGCGGCCGATCGGCCGGTTCCAGGCGGTTCAGCACCTGCTGGCCGAGGCCGCCGGGGAGGTCGTGGTCGCCGACGTGGCGGTCCGCGCCGCCGTCCGCGCCCCGGACGATCCGCTGGCCGTCGCGGCGGCCAAGGCCGGCGCCTCCCGCGCGGCGGGCGTCGTCGCGTCGGTCGCGCACCAGGTCCACGGCGCGATGGGCGTCACCGAGGAGCACCCGCTGCGCACGGTCACGCTGCGGCTGTGGTCCTGGCGCGAGGAGTTCGGCGACGAGCACCACTGGGCCGCCGAGGCCGGGCGGCTGCTCGGCGACCGCGACCCGTGGGTCGCCCTGACCGAGACGGGTATTGTTACTGGGGAGTAATCCCCCCTACTGGAGACCGCATGGCATTCAGGGACCTCCTGTCAGCCCCGCAGATCCGGATCCCCCGCTACACCGTGCAGCGCGACCTGCCGGTCACCACGCCCGACGGCGTGACGCTGCTCGCCGACCGCTACGCGCCCCCCGGCATGCGCGAACCGCTGCCCACGATCCTGGTCCGCACCCCCTACGGGCGGCGCGGGCCGGCGGCGGTCCTCAACGGGCTGCCGTTCGTGCCGTTCGGGTTCCAGCTGGTGGTGCAGAGCGCGCGCGGCACGTTCGGGTCCGGCGGCGAGTTCGACCCGCTGGGCAGCGAACGCGAGGACGGTCTCGCCACCGTCGCCTGGCTGCGGGAACAGCCGTGGTTCGACGGGTCGTTCGCCACCTACGGAGCCAGCTACCTGGGGTACTCGGCGTGGGCGCTGGCCGCCGACGCCGGGCCCGAGCTGAGGGCGATGTCGTTGCAGATCACCGCCTCGTCGTTCCGGGACGCCGCCTACGTGGGCGGGTCGTTCGCGCTGGAGTCCACGCTGTCGTGGACCGACCTCACCCACCGGCAGCAGCGGCGGCTGGGCCTGCTCGCCGCGCCGCTGGTCTCGCGCCGCCGCGCCGTGCGCGCCGCCCGCAGCGGGCGGCCGCTCAGCGAGCTGGACGTGCTGACCGGCGGCGCGCCCATGCGGTTCTACCAGGACCTGCTGAAGCACCACGCGCCCGAGGTCGGCGCGGAGTACTGGTACAAGCGGGACTTCAGCGGGCGGGTCCGCGACGTCGAGGCGCCCGTGGCGCTGCTGGGCGGCTGGTACGACATCTTCCTGCCCTGGCTGGTGAAGGACTACCTGTCGCTGCGGGCGGGCGGCCACCGCCCCCACCTGACGATCGGGCCGTGGTGGCACACCGACGCGCGGCACAGCCTGGTGTCGTTCCGCGAGTCGCTGGCGTGGTTCCGCGCGCACCTCAAGGGCGAGACGTGGGGGCTGCGCGCCAACCCGGTGCGGGTGTACGTGACGCGCGCCAAGGAGTGGCGCGAGTACACCGACTGGCCGCCGCCGGGGATGCGCCAGGAACGCTGGCACCTGCACGCGGGCGGCGGCCTGGGCACCGACGGGCCGCAGCGGCGGGACCCGAGCGCCTACCGGTTCGACCCGCGCGACCCGACCCCGGCGCTCGGCGGGCCGACGCTGCTGGGCAGTTCCAGGCCGGTGGACAACCGGCCGCTGGAGAAACGCCCCGACGTGCTGGTGTTCACCTCGCCCGAGCTGGCCGAGGACCTGGACGTGGTCGGGCCGGTCGCCGCCGACCTGTTCGTGCGGTCCAGCCGCGAGCACACCGACTTCGTGGTGCGACTGTGCGACGTCGCGCCCGACGGCGTGTCCCGCAACGTCTGCGAGGGCGGCCTGCGCCTCGACCCCGGCCGGCCGGTCGCCGACAAGCCGGTCGGGACCGAGGGGGTGCGGCGGGTGGCGATCGACCTGTGGCCGACCGGGCACCGGTTCGAGCGCGGCCACCGCGTCCGCGTCCATGTCACCAGCGGCGCCTATCCGAAGGTCGCCGCCAACCCCGGCACCGGCGAGCCGATCGCCACCGCCCGGGAGATGGTCGCGGCCGAGCAGGAGGTCCTGCACGACCCCGACCATCCCTCGGCGCTGCTGCTGCCGGTGGTGCGGACCTCCCCCGAGGCGGTGGTCCCGGCGCCCGCCGAGGAGGAGGGCGGGGAGTGACCGTTCACAGGCGCGCGGCGATGGCCTTGGCGTAGCGGGCGGCGGCCCCGGGGTCGTGGTCCAGGAACAGGTTCGGCTCGGTGAGCTCCAGTTCGAGCAGGACCGGGGAGCCGTCCGGGCCGGGCACCAGGTCGACGCGGGCGTACAGCAGGTCGCCGGGGGCGTGCGCCAGGACCTCGCGCGCCACGGCGAGCTGCTCGGGGGTCGCCTCGACGGGAACGGTGTCCCCGCCGATCGGCCGGTCCGGCACGCCCGCGCCGGGCGCGAGGATCGCGGCCTTGCGGGCGGCGTGGCTGAACTCGCCGTCGCAGAACAGCAGCGCCGTCTCGCCCTCGGTGTCGATCGCCGACAGGTACGGCTGCACCATCACCGTGCGGTCCTCGCCGCGCAGCCGCCGCAGGTGGGCGCGGGCGCGGTCCTCGTCGCCGCGCCGCCAGCGGGCGGTGTCGCGCGACCCGCACGACACCGACGGCTTGATGACGTACTCGTCCCAGTCGGACGGGAGGTCGGCGGGGTCCCACAGCGTGGGGACGACGGGCACCCCGGCCTCGGCCAGCTCGCGCAGGTAGGTCTTGTCGGTGTTCCAGCGCAGCACCGGCGCGGCGTTCCGCAGGCGCGGGACGCCGGCGGCCCACTCCAGGAACTCCTCGCGGCGCTCGGTGTAGTCCCAGGTGGAACGGACCACGACCAGGTCGAACGCGGTCCAGTCGGTGTCGGCGTCGTCCCACGGGACCGGGACGGCCTCGACGCCGAGCCCGGCCAGCTCCCCGCGCAGCAGCGCCGCCTCGGCGCCGCCGTCCGGGATGACGGAGAAGGTGGCGATCGCGACCCTCATCGGACCTCGTTCCCGGCCGCGCGCAGCGCGTCCTTCACCTCGGAGACCTTCAGGTCGCCGAAGTGGAACACGCTGGCGGCCAGCACCGCGTCCGCGCCCGCCGCGACGGCCGGGGCGAAGTGCTCCACCCGGCCCGCCCCGCCGGAGGCGATCACCGGGACCGACACCCGCGCCCGCACCTGCTCGATCATCTCCAGGTCGAAGCCGTTCCTGGTGCCGTCGGCGTCCATGGAGTTCAGCAGGATCTCCCCCACGCCCAGCTCCTCGCCGCGCCGCGCCCACTCCAGCGCGTCGAGGCCGGTGCCCTTGCGGCCGCCGTGCGTGGTGACCTCGAAGCCCGACGGGGTGCCGGGGGCGCGGCGCGCGTCCACCGACAGCACGACGCACTGGGACCCGAACCGGTGCGCGGCCTCGCGCAGGAACTCCGGGCGGGCGATGGCGGCGGTGTTCACCGACACCTTGTCGGCGCCCGCGCGCAGCAGCCGGTCCACGTCCTCGACGGTGCGGATCCCGCCGCCGACCGTCAGCGGGATGAACACCTGCTCGGCGGTGCGGCGCACCACGTCGTAGGTGGTGGAACGGTCCCCGCTGGAGGCGGTGATGTCCAGGAACGTCAGCTCGTCGGCGCCCTCGGCGTCGTAGCGGCGCGCGAGCTCCACCGGGTCACCGGCGTCGCGCAGGTTCTGGAAGTTGACGCCCTTCACCACGCGCCCGGCGTCGACGTCCAGGCACGGGATCACGCGTACGGCGACGGTCATGCGTCCCCCCGATAGGCTTCCACTTCGACCTCCACCAGCATCCGCGGGTCCAGCAGGCCCGCGACGACCAGGATGGTGGACACCGGGCGCACCTCGCCGAACAGCAGCTCGTGCGCCCGCCCGACGTCCGCCGAGTGGGCGACGTCGGTGATGTACATGCGGGTGCGCACCACGTCGTCGCGGCCCAGGCCGAGACGCTCCAGCGACCACAGCGCGATCTGGAACGCGGTGCGGGCCTGCTCGAACGGGTCGCCGACGTGCACGACCTGCCCGTCCACGGTGGCGGTGCAGCCCGCGACCAGCGCCAGGTCCCCCGCCAGGACGGCCCGGGAGTACCCGAAGGTGTCCTCCCAGGGGCCGCCGGACGTGATGCGTTCGATCACTTGACGGCCGCCAGGGCCTCTTCGAGGGTGAACGCCCGCGCGTACAGGGCCTTGCCGACGATCGCGCCCTCCACGCCGTCGGGGACCAGCGTGGCCAGGGCGCGCAGGTCGTCCAGCGACGACACGCCGCCGGAGGCGATCACCGGCTTGTCGGTGCGGGAGCACACCTCGCGCAGCAGCTCGGTGTTGGGGCCGCGCAGGGTGCCGTCCTTGGTGACGTCGGTGACGACGTAGCGCGGGCAGCCGTCGCGCTCCAGGCGCTCCAGGACCTCCCACAGGTCGCCGCCCTCGCGGGTCCAGCCGCGCGCGGCCAGGGTCGTGCCGCGCACGTCCAGCCCCACGGCGATCCTGTCGCCGTACTCGGCGATGATCCTGCGGCACCAGTCGGGGTCCTCCAGGGCGGCGGTGCCGATGTTGACGCGCGCGCAGCCGGTGGCCAGGGCGGCCTCCAGGGAGGCGTCGTCGCGGATGCCGCCGGACAGCTCGACCTTCACGTCGAGGCGGCCGGTGACCTCGGCGAGCAGCTCGCGGTTGGAGCCGCGCCCGAACGCGGCGTCCAGGTCCACCAGGTGGATCCACTCCGCTCCCGCGTTCTGCCAGGCCAGGGCGGCGTCCAGCGGGTTGCCGTAGGAGGTCTCGGTCCCGGCCTCGCCCTGCACCAGGCGCACGGCCTGGCCGTCGGCGACGTCAACGGCGGGAAGGAGCGTCAGTGTCATGGCATGAACCTTATCGATGCGGGTGGCGGAGGTGCCGCGACCGTGCGGGTCAGCGGCGGCGGTCGAAGACGAGCGTGACGAACACCGGGACGAGGAACGCCGACAGGGCCAGCAGCGCCAGCCGCGCCGTCCACGACGGCCACAGGATCCAGCCCGCGACCTGCACGGCGAGGAAGACCCCGAGCACGGCGCGGTTCTGGGCGCGGCGGCGGCGCGCGAGCACCCCGCCCTGCCGCCGGTAGCGGACGGGCTTCGGCACGAGCGCCAGGAGCCGTGCGCGCCGGCGGCGGCGCTCGGCGGCCCTGGCGTTCCGCGCGGCCTGCTCGGCCGCCGCCTTCGCGGCGGCGGCCTCACGTTCGGCGCGGCGCCGGGCCCGCTCCTTACTCATCCGGGGAGGCTCACTCGACGGTGTCGAGCCAGTTCGCGAGAAGCTGCGCCCCGGCGTCGCCGGACTTCTCGGGGTGGAACTGGGTGGCGCACAGCGCGCCGTTCTCCACGGCCGCGACGAACCGGTCGCCGTGCTCGGCCCAGGTGACCAGCGGCGGGGTCAGGCGGCCGGTCGGGTCGGGCTCCAGTTCCCAGCGGCGCACCCCGTAGGAGTGGACGAAGTAGAACCGGGCGCCCGCGTCCATGCCCGCGAACAGCCGGGTGCCCTCGGGGGCGTCGACGGTGTTCCAGCCCATGTGCGGCAGGATCGCCGCGCCGTCGAGGCGTTCGACGGTGCCGGGCCACTCGGCGCAGCCCTCGGTGGTGACGCCGTGCTCGACGCCCTTGCCGAACAGGATCTGCATGCCGACGCAGATGCCGAGGACCGGGCGGCCCCCGGCCAGGCGGCGGCCGATGATCTGCTCGCCGCGCACGCCCCGCAGGCCCGCCATGCAGGCCGCGAACGCGCCGACGCCGGGAACGACCAGGCCGTCGGCGTCCAGCGCGGCGTCCCAGTCGGAGGTGACGGTGACGTCCACGCCGTGCCGGGCGACGGCGCGCTCGGCCGAGCGCAGGTTGCCCGACCCGTAGTCCAGGATGACGATCTTCTTGCTCATCCCCACATCACTCCCCCGGCGGCCGCCATCGCCGCCAGCACCAGCACCACCAGCGCGGCGATCCTCAGTCCCTGCTTGACGAAGCTGATCACGCCCATCAGCAGGAACACCGCCAGGCCGAACAGCAGGATGTTGGCGTAGCTCAGTTCGACTCCGCCGATCTCCACGGCTACAGGGCCCCCTTGGTGGAGGGGACGCCGTGGACCTTCGGGTCGAACGCGACCGCGTCGCGCAGCGCCCGCGCCAGGGCCTTGAACTGGGCCTCGACGATGTGGTGGGCGTTGCGGCCGTAGGGCACGTTGATGTGCAGGGCGACCTGGGCGTTCGACACGAACGACTCGAAGACGTGCCGGGTCATGGTCGTGTCGTACTCGGGGCCGATCATCGGGGCCATGCCCTCGGGCTCGGAGTGCACCAGGTAGGGGCGGCCGGACACGTCCACCACGACCTGCGCCAGCGCCTCGTCCAGGGGCACCATGGCGTCGGCGAACCGGTGGATGCCGACCTTGTCGCCGAGGGCCTGCCGGAACGCCTGGCCGAGGGCGATGGCGGTGTCCTCGATGGTGTGGTGGCTGTCGATGTGCAGGTCGCCGGTGGTCTTGACGGTCAGGTCGAACGAGCCGTGCTTGCCGAGCTGGGCCAGCATGTGGTCGAAGAACCCCACGCCGGTCGCCACGTCGACCTCACCGGTCCCGTCCAGGTCGATCTCGACGAGGACACTCGTCTCCTTCGTGCCTCGCTCGACCCTGCCCTTGCGGCTCATGCACTCTCCTCGACTGGCGGCCCGCCGGTGCGCGGGCCGCGCGACTGCTGTGTGTCCTGGTTCGCCCCGCTCACCGGGACTCCTTCAAAGCGTCACGGAAGGCGGCCATCTCGTCCGGGGTGCCGACGCTCACCCGCAGCCACTCGGGCGGTCCCACCTCCCGGATCAGCACGCCGCGGATCAGCAGGCTCTGCCAGACCTGCCGGCGGTCCGGGAACGTCCCGAACAGCACGAAGTTGGCGTCGGAGTCGGCCACCGCGAATCCCTCGCCGCGCAGCCACCCCACCAGGGCGTCGCGCTCGGCGCGCAGGGTGTCCACGGTGCCCAGCAGCTCCTCGCGGAACGCCAGGGCGGTGCGGGCGACCGCCTGGGTGACGGCCGACAGGTGGTACGGCAGCCGCACCAGCAGCAGCGCCTCGACCACGGCCGGGTCGGCGGCCAGGTAGCCCAGCCGCGTCCCGGCCATCGCGAACGCCTTCGACATCGTCCGGGTGACGATCAGCCGCGGGTGCCCCTCCAGCAGGGTCAGCGCCGACGGCGTGCCCTCCCGGCGGAACTCCCCGTAGGCCTCGTCCACCACGACCATGCCGGGCGCGGCGTCCAGGACCGCCTCGATCGTCTCCAACGGTAGGGCCGTGCCGGTCGGATTGTTCGGGGACGTGAGGAACACCACGTCCGGCCGGTGCTCGGCGACCGCCGCGACGGCGCGTCCGGGCTCCAGGCCGAAGTCCTCGTCGCGGTGGGCGTCGATCCAGCGGGTCCCCGACACCTCCGTGATGATCGGGTGCATCGAGTAGGACGGCTCGAAGCCCAGCGCGGTGCGGCCGGGCCCGCCGAACGCCTGCAGGATCTGCTGGATGATCTCGTTGGAGCCGTTGGCGGCCCACACCCGGTCGGCGGTCAGGCCGGCGCCGGGGGTGTCGGCGTTGAGGAACGCCGCCAGGTCCTCGCGCAGCGCGACGGCGTCGCGGTCGGGGTAGCGGTTCAGCGACCCGGCGACGTCCATGACCGCCTCGCCGAGGGCCTTCACCAGGCGGTCGGACGGCGGGTAGGGGTTCTCGTTGGTGTTGAGGGCGTACGGGACGTCCAGCTGGGGCGCGCCGTAGGCCTTCTTCCCGCGGAGATCGTCCCGGATGGGCAGATCTTCCAAAGACGTCATGACCGCGGCGCCTCCTCCGTCGCCGCCGCGGTGCGGTCCGCGTCGCCGCCGCCGTGTCCGCCGGTGGGGGGCGCCGGGACCTCCCAGTCGAAGCGGGCCTTCAGGGCCGCGCCGTGGGCGGGCAGGTCCTCGGCCTCGGCGAGCACCACCACGCGGGCGGTGGCCTCGGCGAGGGCCTGCTCGTCGTACTCCACGACGTGGATGCCGCGCAGGAACGACTGGACCGACAGGCCCGAGGAGTGGCAGGCGCAGCCGCCGGTGGGCAGCACGTGGTTGGACCCGGCCAGGTAGTCGCCCAGCGAGACCGGCGCGTGCGGGCCGACGAAGATCGCTCCGGCGTTGCGGACGCGGGCGGCGACCGCGGCGGCGTCGGCGGTCTGGATCTCCAGGTGCTCGGCGGCGTAGGCGTCCACGACCTTCAGGCCCGCCTCGACGTCGTCCACCAGCACGATCCCGGACTGGCGTCCGGCGAGGGCCTCGGTGATCCGTTCGGTGTGCCGGGTGCGGGCGACCTGGACGCGCAGCTCGGCCTCCACCGCGTCGGCCAGCGCGACCGAGTCGGTGACCAGCACGGCGGCGGCCAGCGGGTCGTGCTCGGCCTGGCTGATCAGGTCGGCCGCGACGTGCACCGGGACGGCGGTGTCGTCGGCCAGGATCGCGATCTCGGTGGGACCGGCCTCGGAGTCGATGCCGATCACGCCCTTGAGCAGGCGCTTGGCGGCGGCGACCCAGATGTTGCCGGGGCCGGTGACCAGGTCGGCGCGCGGGCACTCCTCGGTGCCGTAGGCGAACATCGCGATCGCCTGCGCGCCGCCCGCCGCGTGGACCTCCTCGACGCCCAGCAGCGCGCACGCCGCCAGGATCGTCGGGTGCGGCAGCCCGCCGTGCTCCTTCTGGGCGGGCGAGGTGACGGCCAGGGAGGCGACCCCGGCCTCCTGCGCGGGCACGACGTTCATGACCACGCTGGACGGGTACACGGCGCGGCCGCCCGGGACGTACAGGCCGACGCGGCCCACCGGGACCCAGCGTTCGGTGACCCTGCCGCCGGGGACGACCCGGGTCGTGGTGTCGGTGCGGCGCTGGTCGCGGTGGACCAGGCGGGCCCGGCGGATCGACTCCTCCAGGGCGTCGCGAACGGCGGGGTCGAGCTCGCGCAGCGCGCGGTGGATCTCCTCGACGGGGACGCGGGTGCGCTCCAGCTCCACGCCGTCGAAGTCCCTGGTGTACTCCCGGACCGCCGCCGCGCCGCGATGGCGCACGTCCTCGCAGATCGGCCGCACCTTCTCCAGGGCGGCCTCGACGTCGAGTTCGGCGCGGGGCAGCACGTCGCGCAGGTCGCCCGGGAGCGAGCCGCGCAGGTCGATACGGGAAATCACCCGACCAGTCTACGGATCGTGTCCATCCTCCGCGCATCGTCTCACCTGCCGAGACACCGGCGTGGCGATCATCGGGCCGGCCGGCCGGTCACTCCGTGAGCGTGCCGTCCAGGACGGTGACGGCGCGTCCCGACAGCAGGACGCGGTCGCCGCGCAGCCGGGTGCCGACCAGGCCGCCGCGCGCGGACGCCTGGTAGCCGGTCAGCTCGTCGCGGCCCAGCCGGGCGGCCCAGAACGGGGCCAGCGCGCAGTGCGCCGACCCGGTCACCGGATCCTCGCCGTCGCCCTCCAGGATGCGGGCGGCGAAGAACCGGGAGACGAAGTCGTGCCCCTGGCCGGGGGCCGCGGCGGCGGTGGGGACCACGCCGCGGGCGTCGATCCGGGCGAGGGCGGCGATGTCGGGGGTCAGTTCGCGGACGGTCCGCTCGTCGGCGACCTCGACGATCACGTCCTGCTCGGCGTTGCGGCCGGTCCAGCCGATCGGCACGCCCAGCGCCTCGGCCAGCCCGTCGGGGGCGGGGGCCGGTTCCGGCGGGCGGGCGGGGAAGTCCATCTCCAGGCCGCCGTCGGCGGTGCGGGCCACGGTGAGCACGCCGCTGCGCAGCGTGCGGAACCGGACGGGGCGGTCGGGCGGGACGGTTCCGGTGGCGTAGAGGGCGTGCGCGGTGGCCAGGGTGGCGTGGCCGCACAAGGCGACCTCCACCACGGGGGTGAACCAGCGCAGCTCGAAGTCGGCGTCCGCGTCGGCCAGGGGCCGGACGAAGGCGGTCTCGGAGTGCCGCATCTCGGCGGCGACCCGCTGCATCCAGGCGGGGTCGGCGGGGGCCTCCAGCAGGCAGACCCCGGCGGGGTTGCCACCGAACGGGCGGTCGGTGAAGGCGTCGACGATCAGCATCCTCATGATCGGCACCCTAGCCGCCGCCCGTCCGGCGGCGGGGCCGTCAGATCCGGCCGGTGAGGCGACCGGTGAGACGGCTGAGCGGCGGCGTCTCCTCGCGCGGCGCGGGCCGGTCGGCGAAGCGCGCCTCCCAGCGGCGCGGGCAGGCCACGATCCAGCCGAGGACGAACCCGACCACCAGGCTCGCCGCGGCGAGAATGACAACGTTGAGCCACATACGGCGTTCTCCACACTCATTCCGGGAGGCGAACCTCCCAGGTAGGGGACGACCGTAACGGGACGCGTGACCGCCGGAGGCGCGATCGGGGGAAGCTGACCCACTGTGACCACATCGGCATGCCCCGTTCGGGTGGTGGCCACGTTCAGACTGTGGCAAATCCGGCATTCTGCGATCATCGAACGGGACGTAGGCTGGGCCGGGAGGGCGCCCGCGGCCGGACGCGCCCCGGACCACGAGCGAGGATCTGTCGTGACCGAGCGGCTGCCGCTGTTCCCGCTGGGCACCGTGCTGTTCCCGGGCCTGGTGCTGCCGCTGCACCTGTTCGAGGACCGCTACCGCCGGCTGGTCGCCGATCTGCTGGAACGTCCCGAGCCGCGCCGGTTCGGGGTGGTCGGCATCGAGCTGGGCCACGAGGTCGGCAACGAGGCCGCGCGCCGTCTCGCCGAGGTCGGCTGCGTCGCCGAGCTGCGCGAGGTCTCCCCTCGCCCCGGCGGGCGCTACGACATCGTCACCGTCGGCTCCCGCCGGTTCCGCCTCAAGGAGGTCGACCGGGGCCGCCCCTACCTGCGGGGCGAGGTGGAGTTCCTGCCGGAGGAGGGCGGGGCCGACCCGGAGCGGGCCGCGCACCGGGCCCGGCGGCTGTTCCACCTGTACCGGCACCGGCTGGCGGCGGCGGGCGCCGAGGTCGCCGAGCCGCTCGACCTGCCCGGCGACCCGGTGCGGCTGTCGTACCTGATCGCGGCGGCGGTGGTGCTGGACCAGCACGACAAGCAGCGGCTGCTGGCCGCCGAGGACGCCACCGTGCGGCTGCGGACCGAGAGCGACCTGCTGGCGCGGGAGAACCGGCTGCTGGAGACGCTGCCGACCGTTCCGGCCGGGCAGTTCCTCGACGGGGCGTTCCACCCCAACTAGCCCGTGTTCCAAAACCCTGGCCCACGGCGCTCGCCCGGGGGCTCGCACCTGACCAGGTCTTGGCGGGCGCGACATCGCTTCGCGATCTGACCCGCGGGCCCGCAGGTCAGGGAACGCGCTCGCGTGCGTGGCCCGGCTCCCTTCGAAACAGGCCCTGGCCCGCGCCGGGGGTTCGCCTGCGAGCCAAGATCGTCGCGGGCAGACTGGGGGCATGAGCGCCAAGTCGAAGTCCGCCAGGAACGGCGGGGGGAAGGGCACGCCCGCCACCGTCGCCGCGACCAGGGCCCGCGTCGAGTTCAGTCTGCACTCCTACGAGGTGGACCCGGACGCCGAGTCCTACGGGCAGGCCGCCGCCGACGCGCTGGGGGTCCCGCGCGAGCGGCTGTTCAAGACGCTGCTGGCCGAGGTGGACGGCCGGCTCACCGTGGGGGTCGTGCCGGTGTCGGCGACGCTGGACCTGAAGGCCCTGGCCGCCGCCGTCGGGGGCAAGAGGGCGCAGATGGCCGAGCCGCAGGACGCCGAACGCGCCACCGGCTACGTCGTCGGCGGGATCAGCCCGCTCGGGCAGCGCAAGCGGCTGCCGACGGTGCTGGACGCGTCGCTGTCAGCGTTCCCCACCGTCTACGTCTCGGCCGGTCGGCGCGGACTCCAGATCGAGCTCGCGCCCGCCGACCTGGTCCGGCTCACCGACGGCAGGCTCGCCGACATCGCCCGCCGGTAGGCGCTTGACCACCAGCTCCAGCACCGCGTACGCGCCGACGGCCAGCAGCGGCCACACCACCGCCAGGCCGGTGGCGCGCAGCTCGGCGACACCGGTCACCGTCGCGCCCTCGGCGGCGGCGCGCACCGCCTGCTCGAACGCCGCCAGCCCGATCCGGTGACCGGTGAACGCCGCCAGCGCCGAGGCCGCCAGCCCGCCGACGGCCAGGCCCGCCAGCAGCGGGACGTCGTTGCCGCGCCCGCCGCGCAGGTAGGCCAGCGCGCCGCACAGCAGCCCGGCCGCCGCGCCGACCAGCGCGAACCGCCCGTCCACCCCGATGGGGCCCTGCCCCTCGGGGTCGGCCAGCAGCGTCTGGCCGCGCACCACGACATAGGTCACCTTCGGGGACAGCGCCGCCCACGCCAGCCCCGCGAACGGGCCCAGCAGCGCCACGACGGCCGAGGTGACCGCCCAGGTCGCCCAGGCCCTCCCGGTCGGTCCCCGCACCTGTCCGCGCCCCTCCCGCCGTCGCCGTCCACGGCGCCGTCCGCCGCGCCGTCCACTAACCCATTCCGCCAGCGAAAGACTAGCCCGCCCAGGTCAGCCGATCGACCACCACCGGCTGCCCGATTCTCGCCCCCGAGCGGCCCGTTTGTTGGGATAATGTGCGCGACATGTCCGGTTTCTCGCCCGCCTTCGAACGCCTCGGCGCCGCCCTCGCCGCGGTCGTCCTCCAGCAGCAGGAGACCCTGGCCGAGTTCCTGCCGCGCGAGGACTGGAGCGCCGACCTGACCGCCCGCAGCTACGCCAGTGGCGGCGTCACGGTGCGGGTGTCGCTGCTGGGCAGCTACGCCGCCCGCGAGCGCACCTGGCTGTGGGGCTGGGCCAACCCGCAGTTCGGCGACGACCACCCCGCCGTCGCCCCCACCCTGCGGATCCGCGAGCTGGGCGGGCGGCTGGGCATCCCCGAGTTCACCACCCCCGAGATCGACCTCGGCTGGTACACCGGACCGGCCGGGCACGGCGGCGAGCTGGTCGCGATGGCCGCGGGCGGGGTGCTCGGCGGCGGCGGGTACATCGGCGCGGGCTACGACGGCGGCTCGGCCTACCTGCACGTCGACGACCCGCAGGCGCCGCCCGCCGCCTGGGACCCGGTCCCGGTGCCCCGGCTGCTGATGAACGCCGCCAGCCTCTTCCCCCGCGACCCGCGCCTCACCCTGGCCCGGCTGCTCAGCCACCACCGCGTCCCCTACCGGGAGACCGACGGCGTCACCGAGGTCCCGCTGCCCGGCGGCGGCACCGCCCGCGCCCACTTCGACGCCCTGGGCCGCTTCCTGGACTGGGAGGCCGAGCTCAGCCCCGCCGGGCTCTCCCCCACCGGTCCCTGACCCCCGGGTCCCCGATCCGGACCCGCGCGGACCCCCGTATCCGCGGGCCCGCCGCCCGTACCCTCACGGATTCGCCGCCCCATCCTGATCGCTAACGTCGGCGGCATGACGACCACCCACACCTTCGGCATCCAGCTCGCCCCCGAGGCGGCCACCCTCGACACCTTCCGCGCCCTGGCCCGCCAGGCCGACCGTTCCGGACTGGACCTGCTCGGCGTCCAGGACCACCCCTACGCCGCCGGGCTCGCCGACACCTTCTCCGTCATGGCGACCGTGCTGGCCGAGACCGAGCGGCTGCGCGTGTTCCCCGACGTCGCCAGCCTCCCGATGCGCGGGCCCGGCGTGCTGGCCAAGCAGTCCGCCACCCTGGACCTGCTGAGCGGCGGCCGGTTCGAGCTGGCGCTGGGCGCGGGCGCGTTCTGGCCCGCGATCGCCGCCATGGGCGGCCCCTCCCGCACCAACCCCGAGGCGCTGCGCGCGCTGGCGGAGGCCACCGAGATCATCCGGGCGATGTGGCGGGCCGGGGAGACCGTGAGGGTCACCGGCGAGCACTACACCGTCAAGGGCGTCCACGCCGGGCCCGCGCCCGCCCACGAGGTCGGGATCTGGTACGGCAGCGTCGGCCCGCGCGCCCACGCCCTCACCGGCCGCCTCGCCGACGGCTGGGCCGCGCCCATCCCCCACTACCTGCCCTACGAGAAGTGGCGCGAGTCGCAGGACATCATCACCGGCGCCGCCGCCGAGGCCGGCCGCGACCCGGCCGCGATCACGCGCATGGCGCAGCTGGTCGGCGACGTCACCGCCGAGCCCGGCCGGGTCCGGCTGGAGGGCGAGGAGCCGATCCGCACCGACGCGGCGGGCTGGGCGCGGGTGCTGGCGGACCTGGCCGCCGAGACCGGCTTCGACGCGTTCGTGTACTGGCCCGAGCACGCCGACGAGACCCAGGTGCGGCGCTGGGCCGAGGAGGTCGTCCCCGCCACCCGCGAGCTGCTCGGCGCCTCCTGAACGCGGACGGCCGCGCGGAACGCGTCCGCGCGGCCGGATCGGCGGTCTCCGGCAGGCGGGGCCGCTACACCAGGCAGGAGGGGCCCAGCAGCTGCTTGAGGTCGCCCATCAGCGCCGGGGACGGGGCCACCCGCAGGCGGTCGTCCAGCCGCACCACGGTGGTGCGGGGGCCGTTCTGCAGGTGCAGGTGGACCTCCGAGGTGCCCGGGTGCGAGACCAGCACCTCCTTCAGGCCCTTGACCACCGGCGGCGTGCAGCGGCTCAGCGGCAGCTGCACCGCCACCGGGCCGGTCGCGTCGGTGATCGTCAGGTCCGGCTGGGTGACCTCCATCGCGATGATCTTGGCGACGTCCTCGCGCCGGTCCAGCCGGCCCTTCACCACCAGCACCGCGTCCTCGGCCAGCAGCGTCGAGCACAGCTGGTAGGACGACGGGAAGCACATCACCTCGATCACACCCGACAGGTCCTCCAGGCTGAACATCGCCCAGGAGTTGCCGGTCTTGGTGACCTTGCGCTGGAGGCCCGACAGCAGGCCCGCGACGGTCACGACCTGCCCGTCGGGGCGCTCGCCCTCGGTCAGCGACGCGATCTGGGCGTCGGCCTCGCGCTCCAGGATGTGCTCGATGCCCAGCAGCGGGTGGTCGGAGACGTACAGGCCGAGCATCTCCCGCTCGAACGACAGCAGGGTGGCCTTCTCCCACTCCTCGTTCTCGGGGATGGCGACCGCGAACGCGTCCGGCCCGCCGTCGTCCTCCAGCGCCCCGAACAGCGAGTCCTGGCCGACCGCCTCCTTGCGCTTGATGTCGATGACCGAGTCGATCGCCTGCTCGTGCACCATCACCAGCGCCTTGCGCTGGTGGCCGAGCTCGTCGAACGCGCCCGCCTTGATCAGCGACTCGATGGTGCGCTTGTTGCAGACCTGGGAGGGGACCTTGTTGAGGAAGTCGTTGAAGTCGGTGTAGGCGCCCTTCTCCCGGCGCGCCTGCACGATGCCGTCCACGACGTTGGCGCCGACGTTGCGGACCGCCGACAGGCCGAAGCGGATCTCGGTGTCCCCCATGGGGGTGAAGTCGGCGTTGGAGGTGTTGACGTCCGGCGGGAGCACCTTCAGGCCCATGCGGCGGCACTCGTTCAGGTACAGGGCGCTCTTGTCCTTGTCGTCGCCGACGGAGGTCAGCAGCGCCGCCATGTACTCGGCCGGGTAGTTGGCCTTCAGGTAGGCGGTCCAGTACGACACCAGGCCGTACCCGGCGGTGTGCGCCTTGTTGAACGCGTAGTCGGAGAACGGGACCAGGATGTCCCACAGCGTCTTGATCGCCTGGTCGGAGTAGCCGTTGGCCCGCATGCCCTCGCTGAACGGCTTGAACTCGGCGTCCAGGACCTCCTTCTTCTTCTTGCCCATCGCGCGGCGCAGCAGGTCCGCCTTGCCGAGCGAGTAGCCCGCCAGCTTCTGCGCGATGGCCATGACCTGCTCCTGGTACACGATCAGGCCGTGGGTCGTGTCGAGGATGTCCCGGAGCGGCTCCTCCAGCTCGGGGTGGATCGGGGTGATGTCCTGCTGGCCGTTCTTGCGGAGCGCGTAGTTGGTGTGGGAGTTGGCGCCCATGGGGCCCGGCCGGTACAGCGCGAGGGCCGCGGAGATGTCCTCGAAGTTGTCGGGCTTCATCAGCCGCAGCAGCGAGCGCATGCCGCCGCCGTCCAGCTGGAAGATGCCGAGGGTGTCGCCGCGCGCCAGCAGCTCGTAGGCCTTGCGGTTGTCCAGCGGCAGTTCGAGCAGGTCGATCTTCTCGTTCTTGTTCTGCTCGATGTACCGCAGCGCGTCCTGCATGATCGTCAGGTTGCGCAGGCCGAGGAAGTCCATCTTGAGCAGGCCGAGCGTCTCGCAGGTCGGGTAGTCGAACTGCGTGATGATCGCCCCGTCGGCGTCCCGGCGCATGATCGGGATGTGGTCGGTCAGCGGCTCCGCCGACATGATCACGCCGGCGGCGTGCACGCCGGTCTGCCGGATCAGGCCCTCCAGGCCCTGCGCCAGGTCGAGGACCTGCTTGACGTCGGGGTCCTCCTCGTAGAGCTTGCGCAACTCGCCGGCCTCGTTGTAGCGCGGGTGCTTGTCGTCGAAGATGCCCGACAGCGGGATGTCCTTGCCCATCACGGCGGGCGGGAACGCCTTGGAGATCCGGTCGCCCAGCGCGTAGGGGAAGCCGAGGACGCGGCCGGCGTCCTTCACGGCCGCCTTCGCCTTGATGGTGCCGAACGTGGCGATCATCGCGACCTTGTCCGAGCCCCACCGCTCGGTGGTGTACTTGATCGCCTCGGCGCGCCCGGCTTCGTCGAAGTCCACGTCGATGTCGGGCATGGACACGCGCTCGGGGTTGAGGAACCGCTCGAAGATCAGGCCGTGCGGCAGCGGGTCCAGGTCGGTGATGCCGAGGGCGTAGGCCACCAGCGACCCGGCGGCCGAGCCGCGGCCCGGGCCCACGGCGATGCCGTTGTTCTTGGACCACATGATGAAGTCCGCCACGACCAGGAAGTACGAGGGGAACCCCATCTGGCAGATGATGTCCATCTCGTACTCGGCCTGCTTGCGGTGCTCCTCGTCGTACCCGTCGGGGAAGCGCCGCTCCATGCCCCGCCACACTTCCTTGCGGAACCAGGACTCCTCGGTCTCCCCCTCGGGCACCGGGAACTTGGGCATGAGGTTGCGGTACTCGAACATCCCCGCCGGATCGACCTTCTCGGCGATCAGCAGGGTGTTCCGGCAGCCCTCGGCCCAGATGTCGGAGGAGTCGATCGACCGCATCTCGTCGGCGGTCTTGATGTAGTAGCCGCTGCCGTCGAACCGGAACCGGTCGGGGTCGGCCAGCTGCTTGCCGACCTGCACGCACAGCAGCGCGTCGTGCGCGGTGGCCTCGGACTCGTGGGTGTAGTGCGAGTCGTTGGTGACCACCGGCGGGATGTTCAGCCTCTTGCCGATCTCGACCAGGCCGTCGCGGACCCGGCGTTCGATCTCCAGGCCGTGGTCCATCAGCTCCAGGAAGTAGTTCTCCTTGCCGAAGATGTCCTGGAAGGTGCCGGCGGCCTTGAGCGCCTCGTCGAACTGCCCGAGCCGCAGCCGCGTCTGGATCTTGCCCGAGGGGCAGCCGGTGGTGGCCATCAGGCCCGCGGAGTGCTCGGCCAGCAGCTCCTCGTCCATGCGGGCGTACTTGAAGACGAAGCCCTCCATGTAGGAGCGGCTCGACAGCTTGAACAGGTTGTGCAGGCCCTGCTTGTTCCGCGCCCAGATCGTCTTGTGGTTGATGAGGCCGCCGCCGGAGACGTCGTCGCGCTTCTGGCTGGGCTCGCCCCAGGTCACCTTCTTCTTGTGGAAGCGGGACTCGGGGGCCATGTAGGCCTCGATGCCGATGATCGGGGTGATCCCGGCGGCCATCGCCTGCCGGTGGAAGTCGTAGGCGCCGTGCATGTTGCCGTGGTCGGTCATCGCGATCGCCGGCATCTTCTGCCGGCTGACCTCTTCGAACATCTGCTTCAACCGAGCGGCCCCGTCGAGCATGGAGTACTCGGTATGCACATGGAGATGAACGAACGAGTCCGCCACGACTGCCTGGCCTCCTACTGAGCTGAGCATGCTGAGCGCCCACGCGCCGTGTGGCGCGTGGCGGCTGGGTCCGGTCCCGGGGGAAGATCGCCACCCTGGCCCTACCTCCGGGATGACGCGGCTCTGAGAGCCTAACGCGCCGCACCGACAGCCCGCGCCCGGACACTCCGACGCCCGCTGCGTCCCTTCCGCACCACACGCCGCCAACGGGCGGACACGCTCCCTTCGTGACAGTGTGCGCTTGTCCCGTAACACACGGTGTCCATCAGGGGAACCCTGGCGCGGACGCCACCAAAATCAACTAACCGCCGGTGCGGCATGTCCGAAAATTGGCAACCTCGCGGAGGCGAGCCTCCGACACGCCCGCCACGGAGCCCCCTCATGCCCGATTCGCCCCTTTCATTGGTGTTCACCAAATGAAATTCGATGCCATTAGCCGACGTTAGCGCGCACCCTAATACCCACCCCCCGTCCTGAATTGGTCAATACCTGTAAGGCTCTCTGTCAACCTGCCTAAGATGCCGCTGCCTCCACATTCACGCCCACCACGTCAGCGGGAGGAACCTCGCTCGTGACACGTCCCTCTCCCGAAGTTCAGAACCCCGCCATCCTCCCGCCGGATTCCGGCGGCCGTCCTCTGGCCGGCTCCGACATGGAGTCGGTCTTCGATCCGGAGCGTTTTCGCGAAAACATTTCGAATATCACCCCCAGACTGGAGCGATATCTCGCCGACCGCTCGACCCGGGGCCTGGACCTCGTCGATCCGGCGGTGCTGACCAAGGCCGCCCGGGGCCTGATGACGACCGAACGCGACCGGATCGCCGACTTCGACGCCGACCGGCTGAACCAGATCGTCGACCTGTACACCAGCACCGGGATCCACGTGTACTCGCCCGGCTACATGGGCCGGCAGTTCTCCGGCGTGGTGCCGCTGGCGGGCCTGGTCGACCTGGTCAGCTCGGTGGTCAACCAGCCGTCCACGTTCTACGAGGCGGGCCAGCTCCCCAACGTGGCCGAACGCCTCATGGCCGAGGAGCTGGGCCGCCTCATCGGCTGGGACCCCGACCGGCTCGCCATGGTCACCACCTCCGGCGGCTCGCTGGCCAACCTCACCGCCCTGCTGGCCGCCCGCAACCGCGCGTTCCCGGGGATGCTGGCGGGCGGCGCCGCCGACGTCCGGGACGGGATCCCCGCCGTCGCGGTCAGCGAGGAGGTCCACTACAGCGTGACCCGGGCCGCCGGGGTGCTGGGCGTCGGCGAACGCCAGATCGTCCGGCTGCCGGTGGACCGGTCCGGGCGGGTGCGCGCCGACCGGGTGGCCCCCGCCCTGGACGCCGCCCACCGCCGCGGCCTGCGGGTGTTCTGCCTGGTCGCCTCCGCCGGGACCACCTCGATGGGCGCGTTCGACCCGCTCGCCGAGCTGGCCGCGGTGACCCGGCCGCGCGGGATCTGGCTGCACGTGGACGGCGCGCACGGCGCGAGCCTGCTGGTGTCGCGGCGGCACCGCGACCGGCTGCGCGGGATCGAGCACGCCGACTCGCTGACCTGGGACGCGCACAAGATGCTGTTCGTCCCGGCCCCCTGCACGCTGCTGTTCTACCGCGACGGCGCGGAGGCGCGCGGCGCGTTCGGGCGGCCGCCGGGCGGGCGGGGCGCCAGCTACGTCTTCGACGAGGAACCCGACGTCTACAGCGCCCTCGACAGCGGCGACCAGAACTTCGAGTGCACCAAACGCCCGATGATCATGCCGCTGTGGACGCTCTGGGCGGTGTACGGCCCCGCCCTGTTCGAGCGGAAGATCGACCGGCTGTGCGCGACGACCCGGCACGCCTGCCGGATGCTGCGGTCCGAACCGGATTTCGACGTCCTGCACGAGCCGGAGGCCAACATCCTGTGCTTCCGGTACCGCCCGGCCGACCTGGAGCCGTCCGCCCTGCACCGGCTCCAGCTGGCCGTCCGCCACCGGCTGCGCGGCGACGGCCGCTTCTTCGTCTCCAAGGTCGACGTCGGCGGCGTGGCCGCGCTGCGGGTGGTGCTGATGAACCACCGGATCAACACCGCGCACCTGGCCCAGCTCATCACCGAGATCAGAACGACCGGGCAGCGCGTGCTGCGCGAGGAGGCGGCGGCCCCCGGCCCCCGCGCGGAGAGGAGTCCCCGATGACGCTGACGACGATGCCGACGGCCGCAGGGCGCCCGGCCCACCCGAACGGCGCCGCGAACGGTGCCGCGAACGGCGCGGACCGCGCCGCGGCGCGGGCGCTGGCCGAACGGCTGATCCCCGAGGGGGAGCTGCGGCCCCGCTCGGTCGACGACGTGGCGGCGCTGCCCGCGTTCGCCGACAAGCTGGAACGGTGCGGGCGGATGGCGGGCGTCCCCTACTGCGCGGCCCCGCACCACCTCCAGGACGCGCTGGTGCTGCGGCGCCTCCAGCAGATCGTCAACATCGCGCTGCTCAACCCGCTGTGGCGGGAACGCCTGCACTACTTCGGCGTCACCGGGGCGCCCGCCGACCAGGCCGAGTGGGAGCGGATCCCGCTGTCGGACAAGACCGTGCAGCGCGACATGTTCATGGGCGCGCGGGCGGGCATGGTCGTGCCGATCGACCGGGGCGGCTTCGAGGTGGTGGCCAGCGGCGGCACCAGCGACGGCATGCCCCTGGAGATCGTCTACTCGCTGCGCGAGCTGCGCGACACCTACCGGATCGCGGGCGCGTTCATGGGCGCCTACCAGCTCGGCCGCTACCTGCGCGGCACCGACCCGAGATGGCTGTTCACCACGCTGGCCGACTACCAGATGTGGAGCAGCGGCACCATGGTCGGCGGCGTGCTGGCGCACGTGCCGGGCGTCAACTACATCGGCGCCGGCCCGGTCACCGCGCCGGTGCTGGAGCACATGTTCTCCTACCCCGGCCCCAAGGCGCTGATGGGCATCACGGCGGGCATCGCGATGCTGGCCGAGCTGGGCGCGAACATGCCCGCGCACGCCCGCGAGAGCTTCCGGGTCGCGATGTACGGCAGCGGGCTGCTGCCCCAGCGCAAACGCGCCGAGCTGCGCGCGGTCTACCCCAACGTGTCGGTCCTGTCCTACTTCGCCGCCACCCAGGCCGAGTGCGTCGGCCTCCAGCTCGACCACACCTCCCCCGAGCTGGCCACCGTGCCGGGCCTGCACCTGGTGGAGATCGTCGACGAGAACGGCCGGGCCGTCGCCGAGGGCGAGGAGGGCGAGCTGGTCGTCACCCGGCTGCACGCCAACGAGGCGCCGCTGCTGCGGCTCAAGCTCGGCGACCGGGTGATCCGCCGGTCCCCGCTGGACGGGCCGGGCCTGCGGACCGGGCGGTTCGAGTTCGCGGGCCGCACCGGCGACGTGCTGCACCTGGGCGACAGCCAGTACTCGGCGGTGCTCGCCTGCGGGGCGCTGCGGGCCGAGCTGCTGGCCGCGAGCGGCGTCGACCTGGACCACGTCGCCCACGACGTCCAGTTCGTCAACCACCGCGAGAGCCGGGCCCTCGCCCTGCTGGTGGCGGTCGACGACGCCGAGCACCTGACCGGCGCGGTGGAGGCGGCCCTCGGCGCGGCCGGGGCGCGCGGCCTGTTCGCCCGGGCGCTGCCGCGCGCGCTGTCGCTGTTCAACGACCGCGAGGCCACCCCCGAGTCCGTCGAGCGGAGCGGCTACGACTTCCGGCTGGCGTTCGTGCCGCGCGACTCCGCCGAGATCGAGCGCACCGCCGTCGGCAAGGTCCCGCTCGTCCGCGACCGGACCTGAGATGGCCCGCCCGCACGGCCCCCGCGGCCCGCCGCGCCGCCCCGCGCCCCCGCAGTCCTTGTCACCACAGACGGGAGAGACAGTGAATCCCAAGGTCAGCATCGTCGTCATGGTCGACGCCGTCGGGGCGTTGTCGGACCGGACGCTGCACAACGGCAACCTGTCGCTGGTCGACGACAGCCCCCTCGGCAGCCGTCACCGGGGCACCCCCGACCTGGTCACCGCGGTGCTCCCCGGCCAGGTCGTCCAGTGGACGCCGATCCACGTGGACGTGCAGACGCCGGTCGAGATCCACAACATCGAGTTCCTCACCGCCGGGGCGCCCGCCGAGCGTCCCGCGCCACCGGAGCCCGCCGTTCCCGGATACGCCGCGCCGCCCGACTACACCGCGCCGTCCGACCGTCCCGCACCCTCCGGCCACGCCGCCGAGGGCGTCCCGCTCCCCCACGCCCCGGGGCCGGCCCCCAGCGCCCTCGGCTCCAACGGCATCGAGAACCACGACCTGCTGGTGTGGGAGGGCTACGTCCCCCACCACATGGTCCCCGGCGTCCCCTACCGCTACCGGCTGTCGGTCAAGCTCCACGACGGCCCGCACAGCGTGCTGCACATCGACTCGCCCGCGCTGCTGCGCGTGTGACCTCTCCCGGAAGGCGGACTCATGGCCCAACAGCATGGGATCATCGTGCTCATCGACGTCGACAACGCGCTGCGGTCGCGGTCGCTCGACGGCAACGCGTACTGGTTCGACAACATGAGGTTCCTCGGCTCGACCGGGGAGGGCACCCGGAGCCTGGTGACGATCGTCCCGGGCGCCTACTTCCTCGACGGCTCCCAGGCCACCGAGCAGGTCCTCAACTGGCTGCCCGCCGCGCTGGGGGCGATCCCCCCGACGGTGCCCCGCAACTACCTCGCCGAACAGGCCCGGCAGAGCGACCGGGAGGCGCTGGCCGGGCTCGCCGACCTGGGCGGCGACGCCGGGTCGGGCGACCTGGAACGCCTGCGGGAGCAGGTCGGGCGGCGCGCCCGGCGGCCGCGCGGGCGGGGCAGCCGCAGCGTCACCACCGGCAAGGTCCTGGACGTCACCGGCCAGGTGGCCGGGGCCGACGCGGCCGCCTACAACTACCCCACCCCGGTGATCACCGACATCACCGGCCCCGCCGTCTCCGAGAAGATCATGTACCCGGCGCAGTACGCCTCGCCCGACATGGTCTACGACGGCTGGTACTGGGCGGCGACCGTGGACACCAGCCGCCCCGGCGTCTACCCCTACACGATGCACGTCCAGCTCCACGAGCTGGTCGAGCGCGACGCCGAGCTGGTGTGGGAGTCGGTGGACCTGACCTGCGAGTCCGCCCTCAAGATCATCAACGATCCCAAGCGCAACGCCTTCACCGGCGCGGGGGTGGGGCCGCTGCCCGTCCCGGCCGTCCCGCCCGGCCCCTGACCGCCCCGCGCGTCCCCGAGCACATGACCGAGGAGCCCCCGAGCGGAGGAGCAGCATGCCCCCGAGGACCAAGCCGGAGCGCCGCACCGCCCGGCCCGTGACGATCACCGCGGTGGTCGATCCCGTCGCCGCGCTGGCGTCGGGGAACCTGGACGAGAACCTCTACCTCTACGACACCAACCGGACCGAGGGGTCCACCGGGTTCGGCACGCCGGGCCTGCGGACCCGGGTGCGCAAGGGCGACACCCTGCTGTGGAACGTCCTCCCGCTGGAGTGCGAGACCTACGTCGCCATCGCCGACGTGGAGATCGACCCCCGGATCGCCGAGCCGGAGCGGCGGGTCTACCCCGGGACCGACATCGTGTTCTGGACCGCCACCGTCAAGCAGGACTCCGCCGAGCCGGTGGAGTACCGGCTGTCGTTCCTGCTGGGGGCCGTGACGGAGCCGTACACGGCCAAGGAGGCGCAGGCGCTGGTCGTCGGCCGCGCGAACGCCGGGAAGGAGCGCAAGTGAGCCAGTCGTACCACGCCGGGGACTTCTCCGACCGCGGACAGCTCAACTCGGTGCAGCTCAACGTCGTCACGCTGGTCGACATGGAGCGGGCCGCCGCCACGGAGTCGCTCGACGGCTGCCTGTACATGATGGACAACAGCATCGGCGGGGTCGGGCAGGGCACCGACCACCTGGAGACGGTCTGCAAGCAGGGCCAGGTCGTCAACTGGATCATCCGGCCGATCGACATGCACCGGCGGCCGGACGGCACCTGGCCCCCCATGCCGAAGATCAACAACCTGGTCTTCCTGGACGTCGAGAAGGGCGACGAGGACGACGTCGCCGAACGCCGGATCATGACCGAGCTCAAGGTCTACGGCGGTCCGGACCGCATGCGCGACAAGTACACGGCCGTCTACTACTACTGGGCGGGCGCCGTGATGAGCACCGCCCGGCCGGGGCTGTACCGCTACCGGTTCGTCCTGGAGCTGGAGAAGGAGCACGGCACCGATCGGCTGTACCTGAACTCGCCCCGGTACCCGGCCCTGCGGGTCCTGCCCGTCTGATCCCGTCCGCCCCGCCGGTCCGGGCCGGCGGGGCGGCCCCCGGGCGCGACGCCCACGAGCGTGAGGAGGATCGATGCCGGACGTGCCGGTGGTGAAGGTCGGTACGGCGGTGTTCGGCTCGGGCGCCCCGACGGTGGTCGCCGCGCTGCCCGTGGCGGAGTCCGCCGCGCGCGACGCGGCGGCGGCCGGCGCGGCGG
>NZ_BCQR01000157.1 GCF_001552175.1 Actinomadura kijaniata NBRC 14229 | reverse complement strand
TTCCTGACTTGATCCCCACCAACACTCTCTGCGTCGCGGCTAGGCGCCGTCCGTCTGTTCCCGACGGTGGTCCGGTCGGCCTGTGGGGCGGGCCGGGGGTGATCTTCCAACAATCTACTCACCGATGGGAATAGATCGGATACACAGGGTGATGGCCACGGTGTTCGTCCGACACGACAAGGAGCGTCGACCATGACGATCATCCGCACGACCCTCGCCCTGGGCGCGATGTTGGGGACCACGGCCGCACTGTGGGCGGGGCCCACCACCAGCGCCACCAGCGCCAGTGCCGCCCAGGCTCCGACGGTCGCCACCTCTCACCAAAAACCCGCCGTTCCGTGCGCTGTGCTTGCTGTTGTGCTCCATAACGTTCTGGCTTCGAGCACGGACGGCCCGCCCATGGAGTGCGATCCCGAGTGACCGTCTGCAATCCCTCTCCGATCGCCTGAAAGGGATTGAAGACGGGCTCTCACTGCGAGATCACCGCGAAGTCCGCCGGGCGCAAGGTCTTCGGCTCCGCCACCGCAGGCGTCCGTCTCGCTTGACCCGTTGCGCGTCAGCCCGACAGCCAGTGCAGCTCGTGCGCCAGGGGTTTGGCGACGGCACGGATGCGGCGGTGTAGCGGCGACTGCTCGCGTGGCAGGACCAGGTGGATCGTCAGGCCGGGGGCGCCCCGCAGCGGTCGCCAGGTGAGACCGGCCGGTTGTACCGTGGCCGCGGCTTCTCCAGCCGGGGCGAGGGTGGCCCCGTCGCGCAGGTCGCGCTGAGACATGTCGAAAGAGACTGCGGGCGTGTGGAAACGGGGCTGTGGTCGGATGTCGCGGAACAGTGCCGACAACTGATCGTGGATCACGGGGTTGGCCGCGCGGTCCGGGAGCCGCAGCGGATACGCGGCCGCGTCGGCGATCTCGATCTCCGGGTGTTCGGCCAGCGGATGGTGCTGCGCCAGCTGGACCCCGATGCGCTGACGCCGCAGCAGGTACCGGCGCACGCCACGGCCTGGCTGTTCACCGCGGGTGATCCCGGCGTCGATGCGGCCGTCGGCGACCGCGGGGGAGATCTCCGGTGTCGCCATCGGGACCGCGCCGACCTCAAGTCCGCTGTTGCCGCGAATCAGCCTGTCCACCAGGGCCGGTACCGTCTCGGCCCCGGCGCTGAGGCTGTATCCGATGCGCAACGTGCCCAGTTCACCGGCCGCCGCGCTCCGGGCGGTGTCCCATGCCCGGTCCAGCGCCGCCAGCGCGGGCGGCGCGGACTCCGCCAAAGCCGCACCGGCCGTGGTCAATACGACGCTACGCGTGTTGCGGACCAGCAGGGCCGTGCCGAGTTCCGTCTCCAATCGGCGTATCCGGGCGCTGAGTGCGGGCTGTGCGATACCGATCCGTGCGGCCGCGCGGGTGAAGTTCAGCTCCTGCGCCAGCACCAGGAAGTACCGCAGGCTGACCGTATCCGGCGCCACGTGCCCTCCCTGCCGATTGATAACGATCGGTTCTGAGTCTATCCCGTATCGATCTTTCCCTCGGCCGCACATCAAGCCCTAACCTGCACATATGGCGATTCAACCGGCCGCAGTACCGGTCGCCGGGATCGTTCGATCCGAGTGTCTATTCGAAGTCGGATGTGTCCGGCCGAATACAGGAGGTTTTCATGGCTAAGGGCTACTGGGTCAGTGTCTACCCCGCCATTTCCGACCTTGAAGGGCTGGCTGCCTACGACAAGCTGGCCGGTCCGGCTGTCCAGGCCGGGGGCGGGCGCAACCTGGCCCTCCTCCCCTCCCGTGGCGGTCGAGTCGTCGCCCACGAGGCCGGAATCACGCAACGCGTCGTTCTGATCGAGTTCGACAGCTTCGAACAGGCCGTCGCCGCATACGAGAGCGAGGCATACCAGAAGGCGCTGGTGGCCCTCCCCGACGGCGTCGAGCGCGACTTCCGCATCATCGAAGGCATCGACTGACCGGGGTCAGCTGAGCATTGGCCATGATCAGCTGCAGTGGGACTTCCTGTTCGCCAAGGTAGGGGCGGCGGCGGCCGGTACCGTCCCGCCCAGATCTCCACCCGCCCCGAACTCGACAAAACCCACACCCTGGCCCGCGAGCTGCGCGCCTCCGGCGTCGCGGTCGCCCTGGTCATCCACGAGCACAAACGGCTCGGACGCGGCGTCGAACTCGCGGCTTGGCCGAGCAGCCGCGCGCCGACGGCATCGCCCTGGAGTTCCTGACCGGCGAAAGCGAGATCGCCGCTCAGGTCGTCATCACCACCGGCAAGAAGAAGGGCCAGCCCCCTCACCTGCCACCGTCACGCGCATGCTCCGCGACCGCGACCAGCAAGCCGCGCCCCCATCTCGTCCCTGACCCGGCGCAACACCACGCCCACACGCATCGGAACGAAAAGTCACGTCACCATCAGGCTCCACCACCGGCCCAAGAGGAAACCGGGTGCAGAAGTCAGCGGTGGGAGCCCTAGGTTTGCGGGCCGAAAGTCCAGGTCCCGGCACCGAGTAGTCGGTCCAGGTCGTCTGTGACCTGTGCGAGGAGCCCTTCTCCGAACACGACAAGGGTTTGTTCAGCGTAGTGATCGAACGTGCCCAGGCGGGCGTCCGCCGTGGTGAGGAACTGGAACTCCTCGCCGTTGATGGCGCTTCCCGGCCAGGACGGTTGTCCGGGGCCGCCGACGCGGTGCGGATCGAATTCCCATCCGTTGAGGTAGGGCCGGTACTGGTACACCCATTCGCCGGGTCGGACGCAGGCACGCAGGCCGCGTTCGATGACGCTTTCGGCGGCCGCGATCGCCGGGTCGTCGCTGCCGCCGGGCAGGCCGTAGAACCAGCGGCGCGAGTCGGCCGGCGCACGATAGCGTCCGCTGCCGCTGTCATAGTCGAAGCCGACGCGGGCCTTGCAGCGGCGCGCGATCTGTCCGATCTCGCCGTTGTCGAGCGAGTGCCTTGCGGGCGGGGTCGCCGCAGGTTCACCCGGCGGGGTCCACTGGCGGGATCGTACGGTCGTGACCTCACGAAATCCGGCGGCCAGCAGGACGTCACGCGCCTCCCCGTCGGCGTCGGCGACCAGGAACTGCTTGGGCGGCGACCCGAACCGCCACAGCGGCAGTTGGGCCAGGAGTTCGGGGCGGGCTGCGGTCAGCCCTCCGATGACGGCGTAGGCGGTGTCGGAGACGTTCTCCAGCCAGCAGGCCGCGGTGACCGTTCCATGGTGGTTCAGCACACGGACCTCGACGTCCCAATACGACGTGGAGCGCATGGCGTGCCAGGTCGCCAAGGGGGCCCGGTGCGGGCCGGTTCGAGCCGCAAGGTCGAGCGCCTGCTGCGCCTGTGGTTCATCCCACCGGACTGATCGTGCTTCCCACCCCTGCTCCGGCTCGGGGAAGTCGAGCTCGGCGACCTCACCGACCAGGACACCGCGTTCCCAGCCTGCGGCGAAACCGGCCTCGTCGAGCACCATGCTCAGGTGCGACGCCGCTGCGTCGTGCTGGAACACGCGCCACTCCACCGGTTCGGCACGTGCGGCTGCGGATGCCTGTACCCGCTGGGCAAGCCGTGCGGCCGAAGCCGAGCCCTCCGCGTCCAGCGGGGGATGGTCGACGACGCAGTGGGTGCCGTAGTGCGTGAGGTTCAGCGGACCGATCCGCTCGACGACGGTGCCAAGCCGCGGATGCTCCCGGACGTGACCTCGCAGCGTGTCGTCATGCTCCGCCAGGAGCTGCCCCGTATCCAACGCCACGTCGGCATTCAAACAGGGGCAACACCCAAAGCACTACCGCTTAATGCCTGGATATCGGGTTTGTTCCTACGGCAGGACGACGGGGCGGCGCGTGGTGCTCACGCCGACCGCTTAACGCGGATCTTCACTCCGATGCTGCTCACCCCCCGACTCCGCGCTTCGCCATGAGAGTAGGAGTCCGGGGCGGCGTGCTCCATGAGTGATCATCTACGCGGCGCCGCCCGGAGAAAATAGGGAACGTCCTGTCGTCACCGCCGTTGAGTGTCCGCGCCGGTGCCCAGGCGGTCCGAGTCGCGGCGAAAGGAGCGCATCGGTCGCCTGCCCGGCCATCCCTGACACCCCACCGGCCGACCACACCGCTTCCGCTTACCCAGGTAAGGAACCACATCTTGACCACTCCGCACGCCTTCCCCCTGGAACCCACCCCCATCCACGTGCCCGACGAGGTCCTCGATGACCTGCGCGCCCGTCTCGCGCTGACCCGTCCGCCGCTGGACGAGGGGAACGGGGACTGGTCCTACGGCGTCCCGGACGACTACCTCCGTGAACTGGTCTCCTACTGGCGGGACGGCTACGACTGGCGCAAGGCCGAGACCGCCATCAACGCCTACGAGCACTACCAGGTGGGCGTCGCCGGGGTCCCGGTGCACTTCATGCGCAAGCCCGGCCGCGGCCCCCGCCCGATCCCGCTGATCCTCACCCACGGCTGGCCCTGGACGTTCTGGCACTGGTCCAAGGTGATCGACCCGCTCGCCGACCCGGCCGCGTTCGGCGGGGACCCCGCCGACGCGTTCGACGTCATCGTGCCGTCCCTGCCCGGCTTCGGGTTCCCCGGCCCGCTCACCGGTTTCCCGGACGTCAACTTCTGGAAGGTCGCCGACCTCTGGCACACCCTGATGACCGAGACCCTGGGGTACGAGAAGTACGCCGCCGGGGGCTGCGACATCGGCGGGATCGTCTCCAGCCAGCTCGGCCACAAGTACGCCGACGAGCTGTACGGCATCCACATCGGCTCTGGGCTGCCGCTCGACTTCTTCAACGGCCCCCGCGCCTGGGACTTCGCCCACAACCGGCCCCTCACCGACGACCAGCCCGCCGACGTCCGCGCCCGCATCATCGAGCTGGACCACCGCTGGGCGTCTCACCTCGCCGTGCACATGCTCGACGGCGCCACCCTGGCCCACGGGCTGAGCGACTCACCCGCCGGGCTGCTCGCCTGGCTGCTCAAGCGCTGGAACGCCTGGAGCGACAACGGCGGCGACGTCGAGTCCGTCTTCACCAAGGACGACCTGCTCACCCACACCACGATCTACTGGGTGAACAACTCCATCGCCACGTCGATGCGTTACTACGCCAACGCCAACCGCTACCCCTGGACCCCCGCCCACGACCGCACCCCGGTCGTGCAGGCCCCGGTCGGCCTCACCTTCGTCACCTACGAGAACCCGCCCGGCATCCACACCGCCGACGAGCGTGTCCAGGCGTTCAAGACCGGCCCGCAGGGCGGCTGGTTCAACCACGTCAACGTCAACGCCCATGACCACGGCGGCCACTTCATCCCCTGGGAGAACCCCGACGCCTGGGTGAGCGACCTGCGCCGCACCTTCCACGGCCGCAGACCCTGAACGACCGGCGACCCGGCCCGGTCCCCGATGGCCACGGCGAGCCGCGAAGGGGGTCGGCGTCGCAGGTCAAGGGCGGTCCACGCCGTCCGGCTACCCGCCGCGTTCCGGCCCGGACGCGGCGGGGCGGGACCGGCGCGGGTCCGCCCCATCGATGCCCCGATTCAGGAAACCCGCGCAGGCCATGGGGTCAGTTCTGAACCGGCTCCGGGTTCGCCGTGTCGGTGGCGTAGCCGACGACCGCGTCGCCCTGCGAGGTGTCAGGGGCCAGGGCGAGCGCCGTCGTGATGCGGCCGATCATGGTGTAGACCCCGGTGACGATCAGCAGCTCCACGATCTGGCGCGGGGAGAGGTGCCGCCGTAGCCGCGCGAAGGTCGAGTCCGACGGCCTGCCGCGGTGCAGCACCTCCGCGGTGAAGGCCAGCGTCGCCTGTTCGGGCGCGGTGAGGCAGGGGGCGTCCAGGCGCCCGTCGCGGATCGCGATCACCTTGGCGCGCGGGGTGTGCTCGGCCCGGGCCGCGCTGACGTGCTGGGTCCAGACGTAGGTCGCGCCGAGGTCCGCCGCCACCTGGAGCACCGCGAGCTCGCGGAGATCACCCGGAAGTTCCATGTCGGCGAGGATCGCCCGGGACATGTTCATCGCGGCGGGGAACACGGTGTGGGCGTGGGCGGCCATCCGGAAGATGTTGAGCGGTGGCAGCGCCGCCAGCAGTTGCCGGGTCTCGGCCGGAAGGTCGTCCGGGTCGGGGTAGGGGAGGCGTGCGCTCGGGCCGTCGTCGACCGGGCCGAACAGCCGGTTCCCCGGCACGTGGGGGTCGTCGCTGGTCAGGAACTCCTCGAACGCTTCGGCGAGCTCCATGGCGGAGATGGCGCCGCTGAAGTCGACGTCCAGGTGGCGGAAGGCCATGTCGGCGTCCTGCTCGGACAGGCCCCACCCCTGGAGGAAGGCGCGGAACTCGCCGGATCCCAGTTCGCCGTCGCCGTCGGAGTCGCAGGCCGCCACGATGGCCCCGGCCAGCGAGGTCAGCCCGGGGGAGGAGGGCGCGCGCGGCGGGTGGAACCGCTCGCGTCCGACGGGTCCGGGCGGGCAGAGCGACGCGGCCAGCTCCGCGTGGTGGGCGCGGAGCCGTGCGTGGGCTTCGTCTCCGGCTCCGCACCGCCGGGCGACGCGGTCGGCCGCGTGCTCGAAGTCGGCCCGGCAGACCTGGCCGTCGTGGTCGGTGTCGAGGAGGCGGAACAGGTTATCGAGCTTGCTGGTACGCAGGTCGGGCACTGGTTCGTCCTTCGGTGGGGTCGGGAAGGCGGGCGATGGAGGCGGCGGTCAGGCCGGTGACCCGCGCCGCCACGGTGCCGTCGGCGGACACCGACATCAGGACGTCCCCGTCCTCGACCAGCAGGAGGGGCCCTGCGGGGGCCGGGTCGAAGAGTTCGACCCGGGTCGCGGCCCTGGGGACCACGACGTCGACCGGGCCCGGCGGCTGGGTGGTGGCGAGCTGGAACAGCCCGTCGAGCTGCACGACCGGAAGGGTGTGCTCGGGGAACCACCGGCCGATCTCGGGAAGGTCCACGTCGAGTTCGGCGCGGCGTCCGCACGGATGGGTCCTCGGATCGCGGACGCCGGCGAACAGCCCCGTCAGTTCGATCACCGGGGCGCCGGCCACGCAGGGATTGACCAGCTCGGTGGTGGGCGCGTCCGGCCACGCGCTCCAGCGGGGCGGCCGCGGCGGGCGGTCGGCGAGCCGGACGTCGAGGCGGGCGTGCAGCCGGTCGCGGACCAGGACGCGGCCGTCCGGCGCGACCACGTCCCCGGTGACCCGCACGTGCAGCAGGTCCGGGCCGGTCATCCGGCCGTGGATCCGCACCAGGTGCGGCCGGTCGGGGCCGTGGACGTGCAGGAAACTGTCGAGGCTGAGGTTCTCGAACGCGACGGGGACCCGTTCGGGGAACAGCAGCCGGGCCGCGTCCCCGGCGATCGCGATCTGGAAGGCGCCGGGAAGCGTGGGGTAGCCGCGCACCAGATGGCGTTCGAGGTAGCCGTCCCGGTCCAGGTCGAACAGCCGCGTGAGCGTGATGGCGTCGGACCGGAGGGCTTCCACCCGTCCGGCGAAGAAGGCGTCGTGGCACCAGGCGCGGTAGCCCGGGGCGGTGCGCTCGACGGCCATGATCTCCCGGGGGCCGAGGTGCACGGTCGCCGGGGGAGGGTCCTGGGCCGACAGCTCGCGCAGGAAGTGCCGGACGCCTTCGGCGTTGTCCATCGCGGTCAGCTGCCCGGCCTGGTCGAAGTGGGCCTGCTGGAGGTGCGTGGCGGCCAGCCCGGTCTCCTGCCACAGGGTGAAGCCGATGGTGTGCTCGTCGCGGGCCGTCTCGGCCTGCTGGAAGAGGTAGTCGTTGGTCGCCGCGTAGTCGCTGTCGCCCTCCAGGGCGAAGAAGCCCGCGTAGGAGCCCGCGTTCCACCAGCGGGCCGGGCGGGCGTCGCCGAACGCGCGGGCCAGGTTGCGGTGAACGGTCGGCTTGAATTCGCGGACCAGTCGGAACTCCTCCAGGCTCTTGGTGGCCAGGTCGTGGTTCCGGTTGATCCCGGCGAGGTTGAGCAGCAGGTCCACCTGGGGCGCCCGGGTGAGAACGTGCCCGACGACGCGGGCGACCGCCACCTCGTCCAGCAGGTCGCAGACGTGGTAGTCGACGCGGCCTTCCCCGCACAGGGCGCTGAGCTCGGCCAGGGTGTCGCGGACCTCCCCGGCGCGGACGCGGCGGTCGTAGGCGCGGCTCGCTTCCGCGGGCGACTGCCCGGCGGGTCTCGCCCTGATGAACGCGGCCCTGCCCATGGCCGGGTCGTCGAGCGATTCCTCGGTCCTGCTGGTGCCCAGCACCACGATCCGGGGCGCGGCGGTCCGGGCCAGCGCTTTGAGGAGTTCGGCGCCGATGCCCCGGCCGCCCCCGGCAGCGAGGACGAGGGAGTCGCGGCCCAGCGGCGGGTTCCGTGGCAGGTTCTGTGCCGTGAGCGACCGCTGCCGTGCCCGCACCGCCAGACGGCGCCCGTTCCGGTAGAAGACGACCGGAAGGAACCGCTGCGCGGAGGTCTCGGCGGCCGCGTCGGCGAGCGCCTGCGGCAGGTCGCCGTCGTGCACCACGGCGAGGACGTCCGACTCGGGGAACTCCAGGGCCAGCACCTTGACGAACCCGGTGAACAGGCCGGCCTGAGGCTTGCCCGCCGAGCGGCACAGCAGGACGGTGACCGAGTCGCCCTCCCCGAATCGTCTTGCGCAGGCCCGTACGGCCAGGAACATCGCGTCGTGCAGCCGGGTCAGCGCCGGTCCGTCCATGTCCGCGACGATCCGCAGGTGCGTCGGCTGGAGGCCGCCGAGCATCGATTCCCCCAGCGGGATCGGAGTGGCCGAGCCGCCGCGGTGCAGCACCGCCCGCGCGTCGTCGACGGCGATGAGCGTGTCGGGTTCCGGCCCCGCGCGCAGAAGGTCGTCCCGGCAGTTGGTGAGGACGAGCGACCCGGGCACCAGGAACGGGCCGCCCCCGCGGGTGCGGCGCGGCTCAAGCGGAGCGAGGGACAGCACATGCCTGGCGACCCGGTCCACGGGCGGCGTGTCCCGGCTGAGCACCAGTTCGCGGCCCGCCGCCTCGTCCCCCCGGACCAGGCGCAACTCGTTCTCCGAACCCTGGAGGAAGCCGACGATCTCCGGGCCGCCCTCGGCGCCCGCCAGCGTCACCCCGCCGCGCACCGGGGCGGGCGGCGTCACGGAACGGGCGCCCCGGACCGCCGCGAGCACGGGAAGGCCCGCGTGTTCGGCGATCCGCCTGGAGGTGACGGCGAACACGAAGGCGCCCTCGGCGACGGCCGTGCCGGGGAACCGCGCCTGGAAGGAGGGCAGGTCGTTCCCGCTGACCCCACCGACCAGCGCCACCTCCAACGTGCCGTCCGCCACGTGGCGGGAGGCCACCTGGAACGCCTCCAGCAGCGAGGCCTCGCCCTGGTCGACGGTCATGGCGAGGCCGTGCAGGTCGAACTGGTTGGCCAGCCTCCCCGACGCCACGTTGGGCATCGCGCCGGGATAGGAGTCCTCGGTGGGGGCCGGAGCCAGCTCCGCCAGCTCGCGGCGCAGCCGGGAGGCGAACTCCCGCAGGGCCGGACGGCCGTCGGGCAGCAGCCGGGCCAGCTCGTCCAGGTGGACGCGTGCGCGCAGGAGCATCGCCGCCCGGGACGGGCCGAACTGCCCCACGACCGCGCCGCCGCGCTCGTTCCGCGACCGCAGGAGCGCGCGCACGTCCTCGGGCAGGCGGTGCACTCCGCGCAGGAGCATCAACTGCGCCCTGTCCATGCGGCGGACGGTCGCCGTCGGGAGGGTGAGCTCCGACAGCGGAGGGCGCGGATAGTGGTCGCCGAAGCCGCGGCCCTCCTCGGGCAGCACGGCGGCGTACCCGACGATCACCGGCTCCTCCCGGGGCGACCCGCGCTCCGCCGGGACGGCGCCCGGGCGATACTCGCGGATCAGCACATGGGCGTTGGTGCCGCCGAAACCGAACCCCGAGACGGCCCCCACCCTGGGCGCGGCGTCGCGTGGTGGCCAGGCGACCTCGCGGGCGGGCACCTGGATGCCGGTGCCGGTGAGGTCGGGCCGGGCGGAGGAGGCGGACGCGAGCGGCTGCGGGGGGATCTCGCCGTGCCGCATCGCCAGCAGCAGATGGATCACCGAGGCGACCCCCGCGGCCCATCCGGTGTGCCCGATCAGGGACTTGTTGGAGACGACGTTCAGGGTGCGTTGCGCGGCGTAGCACCTGCCCAGGCCGGTCAGCTCGACCGCGTCGCCCCTGGGGGTCCCGGTCGCGTGCGCCACGATCAGCGACACCTCGGCCGGGTCGAGCCCGGCGTCGGCGAGGGCCCGGCTGATCGCTCGCCGCTGCCCGTCGGCCGAGGGCTTGTAGATCGACGTCCCCCGGCCGTCGGCCGACAGCCCGGTCCCGGCGATGACGCCGTGGACCGGGTCGCCGTCGGCCAGCGCCCGGCCGAGCCGCTTGAGCACCACCACGGCCGCGCCGTCGGAGAACAGCACGCCGTCCGCGCCGGCCGACAGCGCCCGGACGGCGCCCCCGCGGGCCAGCCCGCCGTTCTTGGAGAACACCACCTGCAGCGTCGGCGTCAGCACGTTCGCCCCGCCGCACACCGCGATGTCGGCCTCGCCCGCCACCAGTTCCCGCATGCCGAGGTCCAGGGCGTACAACGAGGACGAGCAGGCGGTGTCGACCAGGTGGACGGGGGTCCCGGGAGGCAGCAGCCCGTCGGCCGCCGTCCGCGCCAGCCGGTGCGGCAGGTGGGCGGCGGTGTCGCCGCGGCGGCCGTACCGGTCCTCGACCAGCCGTTCCAGCAGTTCCGCGTCGGCCGTGGCGAGACCGGTCGCCCTGGCGAGGACCTCGTCGCGGAACAACGCCTCCTCCTGGTGCTGGCTTCCGTCGGCGGTGTATCCCAGGCTGAACGTGAAGCGGTCGCCGCCGGTGGTGGCGACCCCCTCCAGCGCCTGCCCGAGGCTGTGGCGCAGCCAGCCGACGGAGAGATCCTCGCCGTCGGGTCCGAGGGCGTCGACGTAGCCTCCGCGCTGGGTGTAGGTCTTGTCGGGTTCGTCGCCGGTCCCGGGCGCGAAGTCCGCCGCCTCCCAGCGGTCGGGGGGAGGGTCGGAGAACTGCGGTGTCCCGGAGCCGAGAAGCCGCCAGAACTCCTCGGGGGAACGGGCCCCGGGCACGGCGAGGCCCAGCCCCACCACGGCGATCGCCTCGGACCGCAGGTCTTCAGGCGGGGGAGCGGGGCGCGGCCGGGCGGCGGGCGCCCGGCCGTTCGGGGCCGCCGCGGCGGCTGGGGCGGCCGGGTGGGTGAGGGTGAGCCCTCCGTCGGCCAGCAGTGTCTGCCCGGTGACGAAGGAGGCGTGGTCGGAGGCGAGCATCAGGACCAGCCCGGCGAGCTCCCGCGACCGCGCCAGCCGGCCCATCGGGGTCGCCTCCGCCACGGCCCGGCCGAACTCCTCGGCGCGCGGGAACAGCCGTCCGGTGGCGTTGTCGAGCAGACCGCTGGACACCGTGTTGACGCGGATCCCGTACGGCGCGAACTCGACCGCGAGATACCGGGTCAGGGCCTCCAGCGCGGCCTTGGTCACCCCCGTGGGCAGGTAGTCGCGGACGGCGCGCCGCGCGCCGACCGACGAGACGTTGATGACGACCCCGCCCGGCGGCATCCGGGGGCGGGCCGCCCTGGCGCACCACAGCGCCCCTTTGACGTTGGTGGCGAACGCCTGGTCCAGGGCCTGTTCCGTGGTCTCCTCGTGGTCGGTGAACCGCCCGGTCGCGGCGTTGTTCACCAGCAGGTCGAGCCGGTCGATCCCGGCGAACATCTCCGCCACCTGCTCGGGCCTGGCCACCGAGGCGCGCACGGCCCGGACCCGCAGCCCCTCGGCGGTGAGCCGGTCCGCCAGCCGCCTGCCCCGGTCGTAGGAGTGGAAGCAGTTGACGATCACCTCGGCCCCGGCGCGGGCGAGGTCCTCGACCAGGACGCTGCCGACCTCGCCCGCACCGCCGGTGACCAGCGCCACCTTGTCCGCAAAGGCGCCCGGCCCCCGCTCATCCACCATCGGCGCCCTCCAGTGCCGCCGTCACCAGTGCGGCGACGGCCCCGACGGTCTCGTACTCGGCGACGCGCGCGGCGTCCTCGGACGACGGCTCGATCCCGAAGTGCCGCCGGACCCGGGCCAGCAGCTCGGTGCGCTTGACCGAATCCACGCCGAGGTCCGCCTCCAGGTGGGCGTCCGGCGTCAGCACGTCCTCGGGGTACTCCAGGGCCTCGGCGTAGATCGTCCGGATCTGGGTCATCACCTCCGCCTCCGAGGGGGCCGCCGGGGGGACGTCCCCCACCGCGCGCGGGGCATCGGTGGCCACGGGCTCCGAACCGCTCCGCGCCATGGGCACCGCGGGCCCGGCCCCGTTCCCCTCCGGCGCCGCGCCGTCGAGGGCGGGCAGGACCACCACCTCCGGATGCGCGGCCCGGACGAGACCGGTGAGGGTCGTTCCGGCGCCGATCTCCATGAAGATCCGCGCGCCCGCGCCGTGCAGGCGCGCGATGGCCGTGTCGAACCTCACCCGCGTGACCAGGTGCATGCCGAGCATGCCCACCAGATCGTCGTCATCGCGGTAGAGGCGGCCCAGGATGGGCGAGTAGACCGGCGTCCGCAGCCGAGAGCCGCGCATCCCGCTCAGCCGCTTGACCACCTCGGCCCGCACCCCGGCCATGAGGGGGTTGTGGAACGGCGCGGGCGAGGAGAGCCGGACCGCCGCGAACCCGAGCGCGGACGCGACCGCCTCGATCCGGCGCAGGCCCGCCCACGGCCCGGACACCACGACCTGCGACGGGCCGTTGACGACGGCGACCACCACCTCGGGCTCGGCGGCGAGATCGAGGATCTGCTCCACCCGTCCCAGGTCGCAGCCGAGCGAGAGCATGCCCCCGTCCGTGCCCGTGGTCGCGGCGATCCGGTGGCAGAGCATCTCCGCCCCCTGCGCGACGGTGAGGGCGCCCCCGGCGACCAGCGCGGCGAACTCTCCCATGCTGTGCCCGACCAGCAGCGCGGGCTCCACGCCCCGGGCGCCGAGCAGCCGGTGCGTCCCGACCGAGACGGTGTAGACGGCCAGCTGGAGGAGCTCCGGATCGTCCGGCGTGCGCGCGTCCGGCCCGAAGATCTGGGTGCCGATGTCCTTGCCCAGGACGTTCAGCGCCACCGCGTCGATCTCGGCCAGCACTTCCCTGAGCTCCGGGTCGCCGTCCTCCCAGAAGGGGGCGAGCGCGCCCTCTCGGTACCCGCCCTGGCCGGGGAACAGCCCGACCAGGGCGTCGATGTCCAGTACCACGGGGCTAGGCGGCACGCCCGAACAGCAGGGCTCCGGCGGACTCGGGATCATCGCCGTAGTAGAAGTCCTGGATGGCCTCCAGCCACTCCGTGCGGTCGATCGTGCCGTCGCCGTCCAGGTCCAGCCGCGCGAACAGCGCGTCGGTCTCGTCCCGCGCCAGGCCGTAGGCACTGCCCAGCCGGAACAGCTCGTCGGGGTCCACCACGCCGTTGCCGTCGACGTCCAGGGCGTCGAACTGCGCCATGCCGATCCGGCGCACCGCCTCGGAGAACCCCCCGGAGTCCGCCGCGATCGCGGCGGTGTAGTCCTCCTGGGAGAGCCCGTCGGCGGCGGCCGGCGCGGCCTCCCGCAGCGCCTCCCAGAGCGCGTCGTAGGCCGCGTGGATCTCCGCGCGAAGGTCGGAGCGCCCGGCCGGAACGAGCCGGTCGCACAGCCGTCCGGCCGTCGTCCTCAGATCGTCCTGCCGCAGCCACCCGTCCCCGTCGACGTCGAGCTGCCGGAACCTGTGAGCGAGCTTGTCCTGCTGGAAATCAGACACGCGAGACCTCCCCAGAGGGATCATCGGCCAGACCAAGACACCGGCCGGTCACGGTATGTATTTGTCAAAACACAGAGCGTGAAAACCCTTGGACGGCGAACTGTTGCCCGGACGCCAGAGCCCCGTACCGCTGCCGACCACAGGAGCCGTCCCACGCTCCAACACGGGACGGGGGCGGAGTCACGTGGCTGGAAAAGGATTGGACGGGGTGACGCTCGCACTTGTAGCTTGCGGGCGTCCGTGACACCGCCCGAGGAGGTGAGACCCATGAACGCTGTATCGACGTGGGTGCTCCGCCTTCCCGTCACGGTCGGGCGATTGACGTAGGTGTCGCCGGGAGCGCCTCACCCACAAGGCACTCCCGAAAGGCAACACCCATGCACTCTCCGCAGCCCGCCGCCGAGCCGTCGTCGAACGACACGGTCGAGCGCGACCTCACCACGGGCGACGTGCCCGCGGTTCTCGGGGCACCGGCCTCCGGCGCCGATCGCGCGCCCCTCACGTTCGATGTGATCATCGCCGGGTGCGGGCCGACCGGCGCGATGCTGGCCGCCGAACTGCGGCTGCACGACGTGCGGGTACTCGTTCTGGACAAGGAAACCGAGCCCAAGTCGTTCATCCGCGTCGTCGGCCTGCACATGCGCAGTCTCGAACTGCTGGCCATGCGCGGACTGCTGGACCGCGTTCTCGAACACGGAAGACGGCGTCCGGCCGCCGGGTTCTTCGCCGCCATCGACAAACCCGCGCCCAAGGGCCTGGACTCCGCGCACGCCTATCTGCTGGGCATCCCGCAGCCGATCATCGAGCGCCTGCTCGAGGAACACGCGGTCGGGCTGGGCGCGCAGGTCCGCCGCGGCTGCGCGGTGGCCGATTTCGAGCAGGACGACGAGGGAGTGACCGTCGAGCTGGCCGACGGGGAACGGCTGCGTGCGCGCTACCTCGTCGGCTGTGACGGCTCGCGCAGCACCGTGCGCAAGCTGCTCGGCGTCGGCTTCCCCGGCGAGCCCTCGCGGAACGACACGCTGATGGGCGAGATGGAAGTGGGCGTGCCGCAGGAGGAGATCGCCGCCAAGCTGACCGAAGCCGGCGGGACCTACCAGCGACTCTCGCTCAGGCCCTTCGGCAGAAGCTACAGCGTCATCGTCCCCGCCGCAGGAGTCAGCGACCGAACGGAACCGCCCACCCTCGATGACTTCAAACAACAGCTGCGCGCCATCACCGGAACCGATTTCGGCGTGCACTCCCCGCGCTGGCTGTCCCGCTTCGGGGACGCCACCCGGCTGGCCGAACGTTACCGGGTCGGGCGGGTGCTGTTGGCGGGGGACGCGGCGCACATCCATCCCCCCATCGGTGGGCAGGGCCTCAACCTGGGCGTCCAGGACGCGTTCAACCTCGGCTGGAAACTGGCCGCGCAGATCCGCGGCTGGGCGCCGCGAACACTGCTGGACACCTACCACGCCGAACGCCACCCGGTCGCCGAGGACGTGCTGGACAACACCCGCGCCCAGATGGAACTGCTGTCCACCGAACCGGGCCTGCGGGCCGTGCGCAGGCTGCTCACCGAGCTGATGGACTTCAACGAGGTGAACCGCCACCTGATCGAGAAGATCACCGCGATCGGCATCCGCTACGACTTCGGCGAGGGACCCGACCTGCTCGGCCGCCGCATGCGCGACATCGACGTCAAACAGGGCCGCCTCTACGACCTGCTGCGCCACGGCCGCGGCCTGCTGCTGGACCGCACCGAACGCCTGACCGTCGACGGCTGGTCAGACCGGGTCGACCACCTCGCGGATCCCACCGCGGCACTGGATGTTCCGTGCGTCCTGCTACGCCCCGACGGCCACATCGCCTGGATCGGCGACGATCAGCAGGACCTGGACGACCACCTCTCCCGCTGGTTCGGCGAGCCCGCCAGCTGATCTCGCCCGGCATGACCCGTGAGGTTCCGAACGGCCAGTAGCGGCTGACCATCGGAAGACCGGAGGCGACTGGTGCTCGGGCGCCAGGGTGGGCCTCCAAGCGGCAACCGAAAGACAGCGGATCGGCGCGGGGGGCCGTGTGTTCGTCGAACAACCGTTAGACGAACACACGGCCGCCCGTCTCGACAGGTGCGCCGGCGTCGGCGTACCCATGGGCTGGCCTCAGCACCGCGACCTGCGCGGACGCCCCTCTTCCGAAACCGTCTCAGACCAGCCAGCCGCGCCATCACGGCAGGCGGGTTGCGATGATCCGTCCCACCATCAGCGCCGAACGCTCATCGAGCATCCGGGGGAGTGGGTCGCGTTCCTGGCCGCGCGCCTCTCCGGACCGCTCAGCCCCGCGCCCCCCGGAACCACCGGATCCGTCGTGACCCCACGCCGCAGTCCTACCCAGGAGGCGAAGCCGGAAAGGTGATGACGACCTGCGAAGAGTGCGCACCCGAAGCCCAGCACCTACGGCCCCCACGGCTGACACCCTTCAAATAAGCGCGACTGAAGCTTTCGACAGCAAAGAATAAATGGATCTTTTCATTCAGAGCGGGGATGCTGGATGGATGTTTTCGCGCGTCCTCTCTCCCTCCATCCTTGCTCTGGCCGGCACTGTCGTGCTGTGGGCCTCGGCCTTCCCCGCCATCCGGGTCGGTATCGACGGTCTGGGGGTGGAGGCGCTGTCGTTCCTGCGGATCGCGATCGCGGCCGTGGCGCTGCTGCTGGTGGCGCCGTTGGCGAAGGTCCGCCTGCCCCGGCGCCGTGATCTGCCCATGATCGCCCTGTGCGGGGCCACCGGCGTCACCGCCTACCAGATCCTGCTCAACTGGGGCGAGGTGGAGGTGGCGGCCGGGACGGCGAGCCTGCTGATCGCGACCGCCCCCGTCTTCAGCGTGCTGCTGGGAAGCCTCTTCCTCAAGGAGCCGCTGAGCCGGAACATCATCCTCGGCAGCATCATCGCGATCGCCGGCGCGGCCATCGTCAGTCTGGCCGCGGGCGACGGCGGCTTCACCGTCTCCGCTCTCATCGTCCTGGCCGCCGCCATATTCCAGGGGGTGTACCACTTCGCCACCAAGCCCCTGCTGCGCCGCTACACCGGACTGGAAGTCGCCGCCTACGCGATGGTCGCAGGCACCATCTTCGCTCTTCCGCTGATCCCCGCCACCTGGCACGCGACCCTGCACGCACCGGCCGACGCGTTGGCCTGCGCGGTCTACCTCGGCCTGCTCCCGTCCGCGCTCGGCTTCGTCATCTGGGCTTATGCTGTCGCCCGCCTGCCGCTCGCAGCCTCCACGGCCGCCCTGTACCTGGTGCCGCCGGTGGCCCTGGTCATCTCCCTCATCTGGCTGGGCGAGGTACCCCACCTCATCGAGCTGGTGGGCGGAGCGGTCAGCGTCGCGGGAGTGATCCTGATCAACCGGCGCAGGCAGGCACAGCGCCCCTCCGCCCCCGAGGGCGGGGACGCGTCCAAGCCCATCTCTGGCCGACAAGCGGCCGACGACGCCATATCGACACGGTGAAAACGCCGACCGCCCGCCAGCCCCGCACCGAGCAAGGAGCCGTCCGTGCTTGACGTACGCCGTCTGCGCATCCTTCAGCACCTCGCCGCATACGGAACCGTCGCGGCCACCGCGGAGGCCCTGCACCTGACCCCACCGGCCGTCTCCCAGCACCTTGCCGCCCTGCAGAAGGAGGCCGGCATGCCCGTGGTGGAGAAGCAGGGACGCACACTGCGACTGACCGCGGCCGGGGAACTGCTGGTGGCCCACGCCGAGATCATCCTGGCGGAACTCGCGGCAGCCGAGTCCGGCCTGGCCGCCCTGCGAAGCGATCGGCACGGCATCGTGCGGATCACCGCCTTCCCCTCCGCGGCCCGCGCCCTCATCGCGCCCCTGTGGGATCGCCTCGCCGACACCGATGCCATCCCGGCCCTGTCGCTGCGACTGTCCGTTCAGGAACCCGACGAAGCCCTCGACGAACTGCGCAAGCGCTCAACCGACCTCGCCCTGGTCCACAGCTACACCGTGCTGCCGCGCAGCTTCCCCGCCACCTGCGAGCAAGCCGCCCTCATGGAGGAACCGGTACTGCTCGCCCTGCACCCCCACCAGGCCGACGCGCTGGGGCTGGCGGCCGGGCAGCCGGCGGACCTGTCCCGGACGGCGCATCTGCCGTGGCTGACCCCGGGGCCGGAAACCTCCTGCTACGAGATGATCCAACGTGCCTGCGGCGCGGCCGGTTTCGTCCCGGACATCAGGACCCGTAGCAGCGATTTCTCTGTGCTGACGGCCCTGGTGGCCGCAGGAGCGGGCGCCGCCCTCGTTCCCCGCATGGCACTGCCGGACGCCACCGCGTCCCTCAGCCTCCACCCGCTGGTCCATCCCATCTCCCGAACCATCTTCACCGTCAACCGTGCGGGAACCGGCAAACACCCCGACCTGCGGCGCATCCTGGAACTGCTCCATGACCCGGCCACGGCCCCCAACACCACCAACAGCGCACCACGCGACTGACCAGCGGTAACCGCCAGGACCAAGACCACACCTCACCCACCGGAGTAGGCGCCGACCGACCTCCACCCGAGCAACACCCCCTTGCCCAGCCGTGACGGCCAGGCACCCCGGTCCCGCTTGCCCTCACACCGGACACTCCGACATCCGCGTCGAGTGACGCTCAACCAGGGACTCCAGCCGCCGCTGGAAGCGCTCACCAAACACGGCATCGAGCGCGACGAGGCGTTCTCCGAAGAGATCGACACCCGCGTCCGCATGAGGCCGCAATTCAAGACCGCGCTCGCCAACCACCGCCTGGCGTCTGAGGTGTCACCCACCGTGAAAGGACTGGTTCAGCTCCGGGGGAAGGCGCACCCGAGGAGGCGGCTGCGAACAGACGCGTATGAGTGTCGCGCTGTCTCAGGGAACGGGCGGGGCCGGCCACCTCTGAATCAAGGTGAGCCGGGCGAATGCCGTGCCCTGGCTTGGCCAGGATTGGCCCGAAGCTCAGATCATGATGTTGTGCTGCTTTCCCGTTGGGAGCCCTTCGCCTGCACGGTGGAAACCCTGAGGAAACATCTGACGCCCTAGACCTGGTTCTCGAACTTTTCGGCGCCGGTAGATCCCTCGCAGGGCCTCCGCCCAGCGCTACCGGCGCGTCCGAAAGGAAGGGACTGCCAGTGATGGGTGTTACCGCTTCGCGTGTGGCCGGTTTGGCCGGTGCCGTGCTGGCCTTGGCGATCGCGCTGCCCGACGCCGCGACGGCCGCAGGCACCGTGGCCGAGAACGCCGGCCGGCCGAAGATCGCCGATGTGCAAAAGGCGCTGGAGGCGGTGGCCGCGACACCCGGTGTGGTGGGCGTCATCGGCGAGGTGTACTACGACGGCAAGCGCATCGGCAGGGGCTCGGCCGGCTCGCGCCTGCTCGGCGGCAAGGGCGGCAAGATCCCCTCCAACGCCCGCTACCGGATCGGCTCGCAGACCAAGCAGATGACCGCCACCATCGTGCTGCAGCTGGTCAAGGAGGGCAGGCTGCGCCTGGACGACAAGCTCAGCGACGTCCTGCCGCAGGTGGCCGAACGCGACCTGGTCGAGCGCGCGTCCGAGATCACCGTGCGCCACCTCATCGACCTGACCAGCGGCATCCCCGACTACCTCCCGGTCGACCCGCTCGACTTCACCACCCGCTACACCCCCACCCAGCTGCTGCAGATCTCCCGCGGCAGGCAGCGACCGGTCCAGATCGGGACGTGGAACTACTCCAACACCAACTACCTGCTGCTCGGAATGATCATCGAGAGGCTGACCGGCCGCGGCCTGGCCGCCGAGTTCGACCGGCGCCTGTTCACCCCGTTGAAGATGACCGACAGCTACCTGCCGACCAGGCCGCCGCAGGGCATCAAGGGCCCGCACGGGCACGGCTACTGGGCCGATGAGACCGGCACGCTGCGCGATGTCGACCGGCTCAACGCCAGCACCCTGCTCGGTGCCGGCGGCGTGATCTCCACCGCGCGCGACGTCAGCCGGTTCCAGCAGGCATTCCAGCAGGGCAGGCTCCTGCCCGCAGACCTGCGGAAGGTCATCACCGACCCGCTGCCCGGCCAGGCTCCACTGCCGCCTGGCGGACCCTGCGCCGGCAATCCCGAACTGCTCCCCGGGCGTGCGGGAGCCGCTCCCGGCTTCACCGCCACCACCTACACCTCCTCCGACGGCCGCCTGCAGTATGCCGTCTCCACCACCGTGGCCGGCCGGGACAAGGAGCGGCAGACGGCCATGCGGGCCGTGTCGGAATCCGTCAAGGTGGTGTTCTGCCCGACGAACTGATCAAAGTCCGTACCAAGCCCAGGTCTTCGGACCGGTCGCGGGCCTGGGACCCACAGGACGGCTCCGCATAGGGGCGAGCTAGCCCGAAGGCCACCGGGCGCCTTGCCGAACCGGAAGGCCGGCCCACGCCACTTTCTGATCCCCCTGATGCACCGTTCGGCCGCGTTGCCCTGCTCGGAGCAGCCCGACATCATGACCGACCGGTCGGCCACCGCAGAAACCGCGCTTGTGCGACGGGCCGCCCGGTCGGTTGTGTCTGCAATGACCGCCTCGACCCAGCGCCACCACAGACTGAGTGGGGGCAGACCAAGTAAGCCCGAAAGGGGCAATGGATCCTGGGCGGAGGGGCTGGTTTCGTCCGGGGTGGCGGCGCCGGGGTGGAAGGTTTGGGGGGATCAGACGGGCGGCAGGAGGAGCCGTCCTCTGGCACGAAGCCGAACCCTGGCCCCGCCTTGGCCAGCGCGGACCGCTCCACCCGAAGCGTCCCGCCACCGCCGGGGCCGCCCGCCAGGTTGACCCACAAAAGGCCGTCGCCCATGGGAGCCGGCATCTCAGTCTCAGCCGACGCCCCGGAGAGCCGTAGGATCCCGGGATGAGTGACGATGAGTGGAATCACATCATCCGTTCGGCGAAGCAGGGCGAGTCCGGCCCTTGGACGTGCCCTGAGTGCGACGAGTACGCCGTCGAGTTGGGTCAGCGGTTCGAGCAGGGCCAGGTGGTGGAGCACACACTGATGTGCCTCGCCTGCCAGGCAGAGGTCGTTGCACCTGCCTGAACTCGACCGTACAAGGAGACGGCGTCCCTGCCACGGGCCTCGAAAGGCGAGGTGCTGCGGCTTCACAGCTGCGGCGGCCCGGTGCGGCGCCGGGGTGACACGGAGACACCCTGCCCTCCCCGGGCACCGGCCGCCGAATTCCCGCAGGCGGTCTACACGGCCAAGGATCGTCGCCTCGCGCGGAACGGTGCCTCACCGACCCGTTGCACTATTCCGGCGTACTTGGGCTGCCCCCTGCCACACCCTTGCCAGGGTTCTGCCGCGCGTTCGGGCAAGACGTTCGTCACCGAAGCCAGGAGCGTCCCGTTCACCCCGAAGGAAAGCCTCGGCCGCGGCACCTTGGCCCGTCTTAGCTTGGTCTTTATCTACCGGCCTCGAACGGCATCTCAAGCTGAGCCGTCTATCTGAGGATTCGCCGGACATGGGAGCGGCCTTCGTCTGATCATGTGCTCCGACCAAGGTGCACTGACCAAGACGAAGGCCGTGAGGGTGGGTCTGCTGCTTGATGCTGTCCAGAGGGAAGCGTGCGCGCAAGCGTCACGCTTCCGGGGCGAGTTCTACGAGTGCCTGACCGCTCGGCGCGACGATTGTTCGAGCTGATGGACACGGTGCTTTATGCGGACGGGGCGGTGAGCTCCCCAGTGGATCTGACGCTGCTGCCCGAGCATCGTCGTGGGCACGGAGCGATGTACGGCGGTCTGAACCGCGGCCGGATCGACGTCGATCGGCTGCAGACGGTGCTGGCCGGGCTGCCGCTGCCTCGCTCGGACGCGCCGTGCTCGGCCGAGCGGCTGTCCTGCCACGTCCACGGCCGGGCGAAGACGGCCTCGCAGTTCATCCCGGGCTGGCCCTACTCCTTCGTCGCTGCGCTGGAGCCGGGCACCACATCCTGGACCGCGATCCTGGACGGGGTCCGGCTCGGCCCGGCCGACGACGCGACCGCGGTCACCGCCGCCCAGTTGCGGGGTGTCGTGGAGCGGCTGGTGGCCGCAGGGCAGTGGCAGGCCGGGAATCCGCATATCGTGATCGTCAGTGACGCCGGGTATGACGTCACCCGCCTGGAGTGGGTCCCGCGTGACCTACCCGTCGAGCTGGTCGGCAGGGTCCGGTCCGACCGCGTCATGCGGCTACCGAAGCCGCCCCGCCAGCAGGGAACCAACGGCCGGCCTCCCAAACACGGCCCGGAGTTCCGCTTCACCAAAACGGAGACCTGGCCCGAACCCGCGATCACCACGGTCACCGACACCACCAACTACGGCAAGGCCGAAACGCAGGCATGGGACCGGGTTCTTTCTCGGCTTCCCACCGTTTTTCATGGCTGGACCACGACGGCGAACTGCTCTTGGTCGAGGGCACGTTGATACGGCTGAAGGTCGAGCACCTGTCGAAGGGCCGGGATGCTCCGCCGGTGTGGCTGTGGTCCTCCAAGACCGGCGCCACCGCGGACGATGTGGACCGTTTCTGGCAGGCGTTTCTCCGCCGTTTCGACCTGGAACACACCTTCCGCTTCGCCAAGCAGACCCTCGGCTGGACCACCCCGAGACTCCGCGCTCCCGAGGCGGCGGACCGCTGGACCTGGATCCTGATCGTCGCTCACACCCAACTCCGACTCGCGCGACCGCTCGCCACCGACCTCCGTCGGCCTTGGGAGAAACCCACCGCCTCGGGCCGACTCACCCCGGCACGAGTCCGCGTGGTCTTGGCCGTGGCCGTACTCGACGTCGGCGGACGTGGCCGGGGCTCGGTACGTGCGGGACGGCTCGCTCCGCGGCTGGCGGCCGCCGCCATGCCGCCGAGCGCGGGCCACTTGCGGTTGCGGCGCGGGACGTTGCCGGGCGGGGTGTCGCTCACGCACCGCATCCGGCGCGAGTGGGCGCGTCGAGGAGCTGGAGGGTCAGCGCATCGATCTCGGCGAAGGCGTCGGCGGCCTCCACGGGGTTGCTGTGGGACTGGGTGAAGATCTCCAGTCGGCGGATGTGGGTGTTCGGCAGCCGGTGCCCCGGGCGGGTCAGCTCCTCGATCGCCTCGCCGGTGGAGGCGGCCCCGGCGACCTTGCGGTTGAGCAGCACGCAGATCGGCAGCGGCCCGGTGCGCAACGGCTCTACGTCCTCGATGACCGCCAGCCCCGGCGCCATCCGGTCCACCTCGGCGATGGTCGGCGCGACCGGGATCACCGCCAGGTCGGCCGCGCGCAGCGCCGAGATCGCGATGCCCTGGCGGTCCTCGATCGGCGGCGAGTCGATGACGGTCAGGTCGAAGTCGCCCGCCAGGCGCGGCAGTAGCTTGTGCAGGTCCCGGCTGGGAGCCGACATCGCCTCGAACGGGAACCCCACCCGCGAGGGCCAGCGCTCGGTCGAGCCCGTGCCGTCGAACGCCTCGGCGGCGTACTTGAACTTGGCGCCACCGGGGTCGGCGTCGATCAGCAGCACCTCGCGGCCCGCCTCATGCACGGCGTACGCCTGCCACACCGCCGAGATGGCCTTGGCCCCGAACTCCTGTAGCTACGGCGAGCCGCCACTCGGTCTGGCGAAGACCTGAACGCTGGTAGTTCCGGTGGGCGGTGGCTTGACGGGGCTACGGGATAGGAGTCGCTAATCGGTAGTTCACAATCCACATCACCCCCGTGCGCGCCGAGTGGCGGCTCGCCGTAGCGTTAGGGATTCGGGGCCGATACGTGAGGGGCCGCGAGGTGTGGAACCTGCAACGGCCCCTTGCGTTGTTTGGATCAGCAGACCTTGGAGCCGGAGTAGCTGGTCCTTTGCTGGCCGTTCCAGTTCGTGTTGACCATGGCCCGGTAGGACTTGCCGTTGATGCATGGGCGCGGGCTGACGACGCTGGTTGCGGTGTTGTTGCCCGTCACGCGGGGACCCGTGGCCACGGTGGTCCAGGAGCCGACGTCCAGCAGTTGCTGGATGAAGGTCTGCACCGCCACCGAGTCGTTGCCCGAGGTGTGATCGGTGATCGTGCCCTGGGCTCTGACGTAGTTGGCCGCACTGTCGGTGGCGATGCCCGGGACGACCGTGTAGTCGGCCGCCGGGGCCGCGTCGGCTGAGGCGGCGGACGCCGTGACGAAGAGTCCTCCACCGGCCATCGCCGTGGCCAGCGTCCCCACCACAACGGCGCGCTTGGAGTGTCCAGACATGCTGATCCGCATATCGCTTCTCCGTTCCCTTGTCGGCACGCCCGCCAGGCGTGCCTGGAAATAGCGAGTGCATCACCCACGTGCTTCAGATCTGCTTCAGATCGCTGTCGCGCATAGCCAGCACCCACGCGCCCTGCTCCAGGTTTGAGGGCGGTGAAGCAGGTGCACCAGCGCATCGGGGCTGTAGGAGGTGATTCCGTTGTCGGGGCCGGTGGTGGCGCTCCAGGCGATCGAGATCAGCCCGCTCGGCCACCAGAAGGGGCCGGGCACGTCGTCCAGGCGCACCACGGCCGGGTGGTGGCCGGGCAGGAGGACCACGTCGCGGTCCCACCAGGCGCACTGATACAGGCGGTCCACCAAGTGCTTGGCCGCGCGGGAAGAGATCCGCATCCGGTCCTGCAAGAACGTCGTCGACGCCTCCTGCTCGGCCACCACCAGCCGGACGGCCGCCACCAGACCAGCAGGCAGATCGGCAGACCAATCAGCAGGGCTGACTGGCGCGACGGCAGGTGCGAGCTCGGACGCGCTGACGGGAACGGGCAGCGGCATCACTTCGCCCTGCGACTCCGACGGCTCGGCGGCGTCTGCGCCTACCGGCTCCTGAGCCTGGGGAACCCCAGATCATCGCCGATCCTGCGGCGAACGGCTCCGACGCTGGGGTTTCTCCACCCGCTCGTTTTCCTGCGTGGAGGCGGCTTGGTCATGGTCGCGCAGCATCCTCATCACGGCCGCCAGGGAGGGGTGTTTGCCCTTTTGGTGCCGGTGGTGATGACCAGGCGGGCGGCGATCTCGCGCAGGCTCATGCCCTGGTCGCGCAGGTGCAGGGCCATCGACAGCATGTGCTCGTCGACGACGCTGGCGCCGCCTCGTGGCCTTCCAGGGTGTGGTCGCGGATGTATTTGCGTTCCATCCCCGACAAGGCGGCCAGCACAGTGAACACGATCCCGCCCGGGCGGAACCCATGGGCACAAAGGGCATCGGAGCGTTGGGGTGTCCAGGTGTCGGCTGTCGGGGATCAGCAGTGGTCAGGACGCGGCGGAGCGTCGCAGCGCGGCCGGTTCCACGCCCAGTGCCGCCAGCAGCCGGACGCTGCGGTTGTCCGGCTCGCTGAGCAACCGCTCTAGCAGGTCTGAGGTACCGCCGGTCATCGTGTCCTTGAGCAGTTCGCGCGGCGGTACCGTGTCCTGCCCCAGGTCGGTACTGGCCATCACCGCACGCACCGCTTGGTGGTCCACTCCGGCCTGGACCAGGGTCTGGCCCCCGTCGTAGTCGGCCTCGGCCCCCTTGATCAGATGCGGATAGGCCTGCGCGACCGCGTAGGTGCGCAGCATGCCCAACAGGACATCGTCGGTACGGACCTTGCCGCCATGCTGCTGGGCAACTTCCCCGGCCTCCAGGCGCGCCCACAGCACCGGGTGGGCGGCGGCGTTGATCGGCATCGCCCTGACCAGCAGCGTCGTCCAGAACTGTCCCAGCTCACGGGGCTTGTAGCGGCGGCGGCCCACCAGGGCGTCGCGGGTGGAGCGCAACTCCGGCGGGACGGCGTCCTCCATCGCGGGGACCTGTCCCGATCGCACGGCGTGCTGCAGTGCGACGACGTCCACCCCGCATTGGTGCAAGTAGTGCACCGCCCCGCATGACGGGTCGTCCAGGATGGCCACCAGCAGATCGGTCGGTGAGCGCTCGGCGCCCGAGCTGGTCACCGACGGTTGCTCCTGGCACCGGACCAGCGCAGCCGCCCCGGCCGTGCTGAGCGTGAGCGAGCGGTCCTGCTTCCCGGCCACCAGGACCTCGACCGTTCCAGATTCCTGCTCCATCTCCCCGACGCCCCGGTGGATCACGTGCGTCGTCAGGTCGTAGGGGGCCAGGAACTGCTGAACACGTTCGTCCCTGCTGAGGCAGGCCAGCAGGATGTGGGTGCTGGCATGACGCATTGCGTAGATCGGGCCGAAGACAGAGAGCAGAGCCTGGTCAGCGCAGAAAACTGAGGTCATGCGGAAGATCATGGCCAAGAGCGCGGAAACGCCGCATCATCCCATGGTCGAAAGCGGTACGCCGAAAGGAGGTATCGCCCTTGGGGAAGGTCGGTACAGAAATGAGTGGTAGAGCGTGTGACCTGCGGCTATGCCACCTCGCGGACCGGACGGAGTCAGAGAACGGCCTCCCGGTCCTCCTCAAGGGCTGGGTCGACCGGGTGTGGAACCACGGCTTCGCCTACGGCATGAGTACCTTCCGCGTCCCGCCTCACCGGAAAACGCGTGCTGTGGCTGGGGCCGACGGGTGCCCGGGAGAGCGCCTTCACCCGCAGCGGCGTCGGCGAGCTGCTCGTGACCGCTGGCATCCCACTACTCGGGCGTTGAGGACGCGACGGCGCACGTGGTCTACGACACGATCGACAACGGAGTCACCGCTCGGGAGACAGCCGATGCCGTTCTGGCCGACTCGGCCCTCCGCTCCCGAACGTGTCTCCAGCCGCTAGGTAGAGGAGGTTCGAACTGAGCTCCAGGACGTGTCCGATGCATCTTCGTTCTTCTGCGGAGGTCCAGGCATGCCGCTCGCTATGGACAAGCTCTGCCAGACAAACCCCTTGGGCGAGCCGAGGAATCGGCCCTTCAGGGTTGCGGAGGTCTGCGGTTCCCTGTCGGAGCGGGATCCGAGGCCGGGTGCCGCCGTCTCAGTGCGTCTCCTCCCTCATGGTGCGGGTCATCTGGTATGTCTGGCAGGACGATCCGCGGCTCCCTCATGGCGCGCAGCCGCTTATCGCCCCTGCGTCGATGCGCTGACTTGCGGAAACATGGCCATGTGAATTGCCCCTGTGCGGACTGGTCCTCTCAAGGGGATCCGGCTACCCGGCGAGTGTCTGGGTGCCGAGCACGGTGAGCAGTGCGAGGCGTTCGGCGTCTGCGGTGCCGGGCTCGGCCGTGTAGATCATGATGCGCAGGTCGCTGCCGGACACGGTGAGGACGTCGCAGTCCAGCGTCAGGGCGCCTGCGTGCGGGTGATCGATGGTCTTGCGCGCGGCCTCGTGGCGGCCGACGGTCCCGGAGTCCCACAGTTCGGCGAACCGGTCGCTGCCTGCGCGCAGTTCCGCGACCAGGTGCCGTAGCCGCTGGTCGGCCGGGTAGCGAGCGGCGGCCGCGCGCAGGTCGGCGACCAAGGCGGTCTCCAAGGCTCGCCGGGACTCCGGTGTGTGCCGGACCCGGGTGGACGGACCGAGAAAGTGCCGCCATACGGCGTTGCGCTGGTTGCCGCGCCATCCGGACGGGTCGCCCATCAATGCCGTGTACGGGGGGTTGGCCATCAGCAGTGTCCAGGACGCGTCGTAGACGGCGACGGGTGTCCCGGTCATTCGGTCCAGCAGCCGCTGAACGCTCGGGGTGATGTATGCGGGGACAGCCTGCGGGCCCGGCGGCGCCAGCCCGGCCAGGCCGAACAGGTGGGCGCGCTCGGCCGGCGACAGCCGCAACGCCCTGGCCAGGGCATCGACGACCTGCGAGGACGGGTGGGAGGCGCGGCCCTGTTCCAGGCGGGTGAGGTAGTCGACGGAGATCCCGGCCAGCAGAGCCAGCTCCTCACGGCGCAGTCCGGCCGCGCGCCGGTACCCACCGACCGGCAACCCGACGACCTCGGGCGAGACGCGATCGCGCCAGCGGCGCACCGCCCGTCCGAACTCCGCCATGTCCGCCATTGTGCACCGCCCGCCAACGGGCCTGCCTGGTACCGACAGTCCCAGGAAGACGAGACGGCTGGCTGGCCGCCCCGCCCGACCGGATCGTGGAGGCATGACGACAACACTGATCACCGAGGGCGAACAAGGGGCTGGGCTTCCACACCGCCCACAGGCTCATCGCGGCAGGTCACACCGTCTACGTTGGCAGCCGGGACGCGGAGCGCGGGCGCCGGGCCGCCGCGAGGCTGGGGGCGCGGATGGTCCTTCTCGACGTCACCGATGACGCCTCCGTCGCGGCCGCAGCGAAAACCATCGAGGCCGACGGCGGCCTGGACGTGCTGGTCAACAACGCCGGCGTCGAAGGCCGCCTCGAAGGAAACCGGGTCGCCGGTGCCGCGGAGACGACCGCCGATATGATGCGGCAGCTGTTCGAGACCAACGTCTTCGGCCTGGTGCGCGTCACCCATGCGTTCCTGCCGCTGCTACAGCACTCCGCCGCTCCGGTCGTGGTCAACGTCAGCAGCGGGCTGGCCTCGCTGACCCACATCACCGCCCCGGGCACGCCCACGTACGCCTATCCCGGCGTCGCCTACCCGGCGTCCAAGGCCGCAGTCAACATCATCACCGTGCAGTACGCCAAGGCATTTCCGAACATGCGGATCAACGCGGTCGAGCCCGGCCACACCGCAACCGACCTGAACGGCCACACCGGCACACAGACCGTCGAGGAAGGTGCCGAGATCATCGTCCGTATGGCGCAGGTCGGCCCCGATGGCCCCACCGGAGGCTACTTCGACGCCGAAGGCCCGCTCCCTTGGTAACAGCAGGGGCACCAGGACAGGACCGACCTGTCGGTAACCAACGTAGAGCCACCGAACCGTTACCTGATCTGCGTCCGCCCCGCCACCTGGCGACCGGGAGTGCGTTCGGGAGTAGAGGGACGACTTTGTCGCGGCGCCGATGTCAGCGGTCCGGCGGCCAGCCTGGCATATCTGTCCCTCGCGCCCGCCATGCGCGAGGGAGTGTTTCACAGGTGGTCACCTATGAAACAACTTCCTTCCGTGCCGCCGTCAGCCGTCGTGGTGGCGGCCGTGGCGCGAGCGCCAGGTGTGGGCGCACCATGCGATCGCGGCGGCGACGAGCCCGCTGCCCACTCCGATCGCCACAGCGATCCCGCTGCTGAAGGAGCGCAGGATGAGCTCCTGCCAGCCCGCGGGGAGGCTGCCGG
>NZ_BCQR01000156.1 GCF_001552175.1 Actinomadura kijaniata NBRC 14229 | reverse complement strand
CAGGTTCTTGACCGCAGGGCGGGGGAGTCGGGCGCATGCTGGGCACTGGGTATCGGGTGCTGGAATGCGTCCGGGCTCCGGGGAGTGTCCCCGGAGCCCGGACGCGAGTGTGCCGTGGCGGATTGGTTCAGTCTTCCAGCAGGAGCTCGGCTAGCTGCTTGCGCTGCTGGATCGACAGCGTGCCCCGTAGCTTGGCTGCCAGCGAAACCAGGTCGGTCCAATCCACGGTCTGCTTCTTGTTTCCGATGCCGCCGTTAACGGCGTTAACACTTCGGTTGGCCTCTCCCGCTGCGGCCTCCTTGGCGGCGCGTGTCTGCGCGCGGGGAGCGGGGATCTTACGGACCTCCTTGGCCTCTTCGGCGGCTCCCTCCTGCTGTTCGATCGGGAGCTTGCCGATGCGGCGGGCATCTTCAACCTTCAGCTCGCCGGAGGCAAGCTGTTCCTGGAGCTCAGGTTTGAGGTCGAGGAGGGCCAGGCGCTGGCTGACCCAGACATTGGACTTGCCGATGCGGCGCGCGACCTGTCGCTGTGAACCGTGGACTTCGACAAGTTCTGCGAGGGTGCGGGCTTCCTCCAGCGGGGTGAGGTCGGCGCGGTGCAGGTTGGCGACCAGGGCCGATTCCAGGAGGTCGGCGGCGGAGGAGGCGAGGGCGTCGTTGACGTCCACGCGCATCTCGTCCAGTCCGGCCAGGCGGGCGGCGCCCAGTCGACGGTTGCCGTCCAAAACGACGTAGGAGGCGTTGCCGAGCTCGTCTTCGTGTCCGGGATGTGCCTGGAGGAAGGCCTTGCGGGTGATGACGGTGAGCGGCTGGATCTGTCCCTTCTCCAGGAGGCTGTCAGCGGTCTCCTGGAGCTCGCCGAGGTCGGCGCGTGGGTTGAAGGGGTTGTGGGCGAGGTCGGTGAGGGGAACGATTCGCGGCGGGTCGGCGGGAGTTACTGCAGGGGCCGTCGCCTCATCGGCGCCGGTCGCGGTGTCGATGAGGCGACGGCGGGCGCTGCGTGCCCCGGCGGCCGCGGCGAACGAGGACGATGCTCCGAGCTGGTCTGCCTTTCCCACTACGCGATCTCCTTGACGAGGTTGCGGATGGCTTGGGACTGCTCGCAGTCGGGCGCGTACTCCAGCAGTGGCTTGTGCAGGCGGACGGCCTCGCGCTGTTCCTTGCGGTCGGGAATGACGGCGACGACCGGCGGCTCGCCGAGGGAGCGCCAGTTCTCCAAGGAGGAGGTGGCGATGAAGCCGCGGCGTGAGTCGTAGAGGTTGACGACGATCCCGAGCTGGTCGATCTGGATGTTCATGTCGTCTTGCAGGTCGTTGATCTGTCCCATGAGCATGCCGAAGGCGTCGGCGGAGCTGTCTTCGGCTTGGACGGGGATCAGTACGCCTGCTTGGCCTGGGCGTTCGCCGTCGCGGCGGCGGCCGTAGTGGAGTCCGGCGTCCATCGACAGGCCGAGGCTGGGTGGGCAGTCGATGATGATGACGTCGTAGTCGTTCTCGACGGGGGCCAGGGCGCGTTCCATGGCCGACTCGCGGGCGCGCACCTTGGACAGTTCGACGTCGAGCAGGAAGGCGTCGGCGCAGGAGGGCAGGATGTGCAGCCGGTCGCCGGTGAGGTCTCCCTGCAGGGGGATGATGAGGTCGTGGATGTCGCCGCGTGCGGTGCCGGCCATGTGTCGGGCCAGGCTGTCGTCGCCGGCGACGATGTGCTGGACCCCGAGCTGGGTGCTGAGGTGGCCTTGGGGGTCGTAGTCGACGAGCAGGACGCGTTCGCCGGCTTCGGCGTAGGCGGCGGCCAGGCCGGCGGAGATGGCGGTCTTGCCGACGCCGCCTTTCTGGTTGCAGATGATGCGGCGGCGCGGGGTCGTCGGTGCGCTTCCCCTCGGGGAGGGGTGTGCGGTCAGCCACTGGTCGACGGACTGGGCGAGTCCCTGCACGTAGGAGACCGATCGCTGGGCGCAGGTGGCTTTGAAGTCGTCGTACAGTCCGGCGGGAAGCCAGGTGCTGAATGATCCCGCGCCTGTGGTCTCGATCTGTTCTCTTGTGGAGGTGTTGTGCATCCAGGCGTTCACCCCGGCGGTGACGGCGTCCTGGATGTCGATGCCGAGTTCGGCGGCGCGGACCTTGAGGTCTTGGTGGAGGCGTGGCGGCAGTTTGGAGACGATCTTTTCTCTCTCGTCACCGGTGTGGTCGATAGGCATGCGCGTTACCTTACTAGCGAGGCAGATGAATCTTGAGAGAAACGCCGATACCTAACCAGTCATCGCTCGACTCGAGTGTTAACGGCGTTAACGGCCGTCGCTGAGTCCAGTGCTTGTGCCGTGAGTCCCAGGGTGCCCCAGGGGGCCGGGTGTGGCGATCCGCCACGCCATGGTCGGCGACTCTCATCACCCACCGATCCAGCAGAGCTCGTAGTTCGAGCGGACAGGTTCATCGCCGCTGTCACCTTCATCGTCCCCATCGGGACCAGTAGGCGACGGGCGCGGAGTCGCCGGAGGCTCGGCCAAGCGCTCCCTGTCGAGGAGCATGCCAGGCGTGTGACACGCGAGCTGGCGGCCATCGCAAACGACGCCACTGCTTCACGAACCTATGGAGTCCGGTCACTACGCCCCCTGCCCCTCAGTCGGCAGCTCGATGGGGGAGCCGAGTGACCGCGGGAGGTTGTTGCCCGGTGTGGGTAGGCAGAGTCGGGCACAGTCTGTGACGCCACGGGCAAGAGACAGCAAACGCCTTGGACGCAGAAAGACCACAGAAGCGGCGTGGAGCGCCGCCGCGCGCCATGGCGATGCGCGACATGGTGTGCGCCCCGGGACCTCCCGGTTCCATCTCGATGCATCTCGTACCGGGAAGCCAGGCGGTCGCCGCTGGCAGGGGAGTGGTGTTGGGGGGTGCCTCTATGTTCTTCGTCAAGGGTGTGGGCAGCTTCGGTCCGGGGTTCGATCTTGTTCGTGGGGCATGAGACGGTCGGGTCGTGCCGGAGATGGTGAGTGGGTTGGAGGCGGCCTTGACTGAGGCGCTGTCTCCTTCGTGGGAGCAACGTGCTCGGGCCGGGCGCGACCTTGCTTCCTTCGCTGATGTTCCTCAGGCTGCGCAAGCGCTGGTGGGGTTGCTGCTGGATGTCGAGGACACGGCCGTGATTCGACAGACGGCAGAGGCTCTGACCCGGGTGGGGACGGTGGCCGCTATAAGGCTCATCGCTCTGGCGGTTACCGAGGCTGACGACAACCAAGCCGACTGGCTGCAAATTGGGGTACTTGACGCGCTCGTGGGCCCGGATGGTGTGCGGGACGTCGCGGCAGCCTGCGGGAAGCTCGTCCGCGACCCGGAAGAAGCTGTCCGTCGGGGTGCCGCAGATATCTCGGCCTGGACAGGCGACACAGGGTGTTGATCTGGATCGACTGCCTGTGGGCATGGCTCATGCAGCCGTCGCTTAGGGACGACGAAGTTCGCAGAAGGCGCCGTCGCCGAGCATGGCCAACAGCACGCTGATGCGGTGGCGGGCCAGGCGGAGCAGGGCTTGGGCGTGGGTTTTGCCGCGAGTTCGGCATTTGTCGTAGTAGGTGCGGAAGGCGGGGCCGTGCAGGGCGGCGAAGGCTGAGAGGAGCATGGCCCGTTTGCGTTGCCGGTTTCCGCTTCTGGGTGCGTGTTCGCCGTGGATCCAGGTCCCTGAGGACTTGGTGGTGGGGGCGAGGCCGATGTAGGAGGCCAGGTGTGCGGCGGTGGGGAAGTTGATGCCGTCGCCGACGTTGACCAGCAGGACTGCCGCGGTCCTGACCGCGCCCCCGGGCATCGAGATCAGGACCGGGGAAACAGGGTGAGCCTCCAGCCGGGTGGCGATCTGGCTTTCCAGTGAGCGTCGCTGCTGGTGAACGGCCGTCAGGGAGCGGGCGAGTGAGGGGATCGCCAGGTCGAGGGTGCTGGTGCCAGGGACGATCACGGTCTGCTCGTCGACGGCGGCGAAGACCTCGTCGATCAGCCGCTCGGCCATCCGCGGAACCTTGGGACAGATCAGATCAGCAAGCCTTCGCCGTCCGGCTTTGCGTAGTGCTGCCGGACAGCCGTGGCGCTCCAGTAGCCAGGTGACGGCTGGATGGTCCAGCCGGGGGTCCAGCACCCGTTCAAGGCTGGGATGGAACTGGGTGAGCAGGCCACGGATCCGATTGGAGGTGCGGTTGGCCTCAGCGGCCAGGTCCTGGTCGAAGCCGACTAGCACGGTCAGCTCGGCGGTGATCTCGGTGGTGATCTCGGTGGTGATCTCGTCGGTGAGTTCCAGCGACCACAGAACGTGTGGCATGGTTCGGGCGGTGTCAGCGATCACCGCAGCGTCCTTGGCATCGGTCTTGGCCTCGCCCGGGTAGAGGTCGGCGATACGCCGCATGGCCAGGACGGGCAGGTAGGCGACTCGGCAGCCCGCCTCGCGTGCCACCGCCAGTGGCAGGGCGCCGATGGATGCGGGCTAGTCCACCACGACCAGCACGGTGCCGAACTTAGCGGTCAACTTGTCGAACACGGCCCGCAGCTTCGGCTCGCTGTTGGGCAGCGGCGTGTCGAAGACCTTCTTGCCGGCCATGGCCAGCCCGTGGCCGTGATGAGTGTTCTTCCCGACGTCCATGCCGAGGAAGACGCCCACGTCTTGGGTGTTGAACAACCCGACACTCTCCAGCTGCTCGCACAGGACCGGCCACAGGTGTCGTACACGCGCATCCACGTTATGCAGACCTGCCGCCCGCAAAAGACCGGGCATTGCGCCCGGCCAGGCAGTGGTCGGGCATCTCATCAGCGTCTCCGACGGCACCACCGGCCCTGATTTGGCGACCGCGTTCTGGCTCCACCCTTCGCACCGAATCTGGACCCATGGCCCGTCAGGCATTCCAGCCGACTATGGACCCGCCCCGCTGGCCGACAGCGTTGGATCAGTGTGATGATCAGTGGAAGCGAAGGGTGGTGGTTCATGGTCGAGGGCTGGTCGTTCGCCTCCGCTCGGCAACCGGCCAGGTTCGGGTGCGCTGAACAACGGGACGCCCCTGAGATCGAACATGCGGTGACCTACACCGGGGACGTCTTCTTCTGCGGCTTGCCCAGACCCGTCACGTTGTGCGGACTTGCTGGGGAGGAGTTCGTAGCCGTCATATGCAACTTCGAGCCGGACTCGGAGCATGCCTGCCCGCGGTGCCGGGTCGAGGTGTTGGCTGCGCCTACCGTCCCCTGTGGACAGGAACGCCTGCACGACCGAGTGCTGCAAGCCGCCCCGAGCGCCCTGCGTACCCAGCTGCTCCAAGCGCTGCGCGCCGGTGCCGAACTGGGCATCTGGATCAACGGCCCGGCGGAAAGGGTGGCCATCTACGCCCACGTCGACCGCATCGCTGAGGGCCGAGACGCACTGGTGTCCCTGCTGACGGGGCGGGACCGGGTCGGCGTCGCGCGGGTCCTTCAGCCCACCGGCGAGTTCGTCGTCGTGCTTCCCCAGAGCACCAGGCCCGTCATCGCCTGGGCTCCCGCCGACGTTTCCGCCAGTTGAGGATGATCAAGGGCCAGCATCACCTGGGCTGGTGGGGCCAGAGCTCACACGAACATGAATCCTCTTTCAATGCGATGGGGCCGAGATCGGCTGAGGGCGGGGCCACTTCACGTTCGTACAGCCACCGGCCCAGTGACACCACCCCCAGGTCATCGATTCGACAGAGGGGAACAGTCATGCCGGGCCCGAAGGCCAGCGGCCCTCTTGCAGGACCACGAAGAACATAACGAGGGCGGCCTGTCGTCACGGCCGGTGATACCTCAGCTCATGCCGCCATCGCCAGTAGTTCGGTAGACGATGGTGAACACCGGCTCTCCAGGACGATGCGTGCGCGGGGAGTACCAGCCCACACTCAGTCGTCTTCGACGGGCGAGTAGATGCCACAGCGATCGGCCCGGCCGACCAGTCGCTGCACCAAGGGATGCCTGGACAACCAGCGTCCCTTGAATCTGAAGTGGCCGCACCAAGCCTGCTTGTGCCTTCGTTCAAGGAGCAGCTCGATCCGGTCGAACAGCGAGACTATACCTCTGTCGACGATGGGAAGTCCCGCGGCGCTGCGCAGCATCCCTACTGCGGCGCAGACGGCATAGACGTTGAGAAAGTCCTGGGTCTGATGGGCGGCACTGGTGGCGGTGTGCACTCGATCCCGCCGGCCATCGCCACCCTCAACTGCCGGGTGGAGGTCAGGTTGTGCGGCCCAGCCACATTCAGCTGCATGAATCGATCACGCGCAGATGAACTCATGACACACAAATGCGGCACCAACGGCAGCCGATCGCAGGATCCAGCCCTGTGACCACAGCAGGCGCAGCTCACCCTGTGCCCCTCAGATCTGGCGGACAGCTCCCTGCTTCGCACTGCCCCACAGCGCTGGGGCAGTAGGGGTTCAGAACCTGCTGAGCTGGGTGGATGAGTTCTGTGCGGAGGCGGGGCGTTAGGTGCACTGCATGCTGAAGCACGCCTGGTGGAATCGGTGGGCGGCCAGGTCGTCGGGGTGCATCAGCCAGAAGAGCGTGCCCATGTCGCCCCACCGCATGCCGGCCTGGTCATCGCTGTCGAACTGCGCCAGCAGCCTCCACCGCCGAGCCTCCTGCTCCAGTGCCGGGTCCTGCCAGTCCGCCCGTCCGGACAGGTGGGTGTAGGCCGCTTGCATCTCGACCGCGTCCTGGACCGGGAGCGCATGGCCGCCCAGCCAGTGTCGGGGTGATGGCATGCAGCGGGCCAGTTCGTCGTGCAGCGCGTCCCCATTGGCGCTGTCGGCCATGAACTGCTGTTCCCATTCGGGCAGGTGGCCGGTGGCGGAACGCAGCTGGGGGTGGGTGAAGTCCGGTCCGGTGGCCATCAGCTGGGCGGCCAGCTCCACCCGCTCGTAGGGCTCCACGTCAAAGGGTGCCGGCCGCTCGACGGCCGCGGTGTCGGGCGGCACGTACAACACTCGTGCTCCGGCCTGGGTCGCGGGATCACCGGTGACCACTCCCGGTGGATACTCCGGGTCGAACAAGCCGTCCTCGGGGTCCAGGTAGAAGAACAGCAGCATGCCCGCGGCCGGGACCGCAAGGTCCAGCGCGGCTGTCGGCAGCTGCGCGCAATCCAGCGCGGCGACGAAGTTCAACGAGCCGCGGTCGGGCCAGACCGGCCACGGGACCTGTGGCGGCAGCGTTGGAAGGCCGCCCAGATGTCCTACCGGCTGGTGGCCTTTGGCCCGGCGTTTCAGCCGCACCGCGGGCCGCATCAGAGCGATCCACTGCTCGGCCACCGCCGAGGGCAGATGCCGGTGCGCGACCCGCCGCAGCTGCTCCTCCAGAAAGATCATGCCCGGCATGATGGTCTTCGCCTCGGACACTTTGCCGATCTGGCTCTGCCCTTGGCCGGGACTCGCAGCAGGGGCCAGCTCCGCAACTGTGTGAACTGGGCCGCGAACTCCTTGAGGCTGTGCTGCGCCCCAACGCGTCACAGCCTCAAGGGGTCTTTGAGCTGGATGGGCGGCTTGTTGCGAACGAGCTGCCGCTTCGAGCGCGTGATCGGATGGTCCGGTCAGGCGGGTCCCTGCCAGACGGTCAGATCGAACCGGAGGATGCCCCGGTCGTCGCGGTGCCCGTACTGGAACTGCCTGACCTTCAGCAGGCCCACCAGTCCCGACTCTGTGATGACGCAGACCGACCGGCCGACGGTGACCGCTTTGAAACTGAGGGTCTTGGACTGTCCTGTTCGATCTCGGCATACCTGGTACCCGCCGCGGGTGCTTCCCGGCAGAGGGCTGATCCGGTGGGCTTTGATCTCCCCGAGAAAGCCGAGGTCACCGTCAACCGCTCGCTTGTTGACCGGGTCATCGTCGAAGCGCAACTCCAGACTTCGAGACAAGACGATGTCCTTGTAGTGGCCGATCTGGGTTCCGGCGGGTTTGGACGGCTTCAGGCTTGTAGTCGCGGAGCTCGGCGTGGAGCTCGGTGTGGAGACAGCTTTCCCCGATCCCTCGCACGAGGCCAGGCCCGGCACCAGAGCCAACGAAGCGACCACAACGAACGGACGGACAGGCACGAGCTCTCCTCGAAGTCCACGCCCGGACGTCGAGACGAAGAACCAGACCGCGGGCGAATGCTCCCATAGGGGATCAACCTGATTCATTATGCAGACCCGTCGGGTCGCCTTCCTACCGTTCAGCAGGCCGAGGAGAGCTGGCCTGCAACTCCCATAGCTCCCTGGCAAGGACAAAGGGGGGGCCTAGTTCTGCGCCTACCTGCGGGTTGCGGGGCGGGAATGATGCGAACCGTGGCGCGGACGATGCGGTATCCAGTGGTCAGGTCCGCGAGGAGTCCCTGGTCGGGGGGCTTGGCAACTGCGGACGGAGCGCCGTGTGAGTTTGAGGGGTTCTTGACCCGGTGTTCTTCCTCGGCACGCTTGCCGCCTGTACTAGCAAGGTCCTGCCATCGTCATCGACCATCCCGATGGCGAGACGGTACGTGCCACCCTCATCCCAGGTGGGAGATGACGGTAGCTGGATGTGTTCATGACCAACTGCTAGCGATGTTGGGAATCCCTTGCGAGTGGAGTGGGCCGGTGGACTGACTGCCGTTGCTGTGGTTGCGGGGGAGGGGAGCGGCTTCACTGGTGATCATCTGTGAGGTCGCGTCTTGGCGGTGGTGCGGTGGTCACGGGTGCAGGTGGAAGGGAGCGGGGTGCAGGTCCTGGTGGTTCTGCGTGGGTGACCGGGGAACCCCGTGGTTCCCCGGACCCCTCCTGGGGCCGGAGCACTCGTTCGCGCAAGAGGCCTGTCACACCTGAACACCGTTGCGCGAACGAGTGCTCCGGGGTGGGTGCAGCAGTGACGAGATGCGCCGGTGGCGATGGCCTCCTGCAGGCAGGTGCACTCCTGCGGGAGATCAGTGGGTTTAGGTTCTCCCAGCTGGGTTGTGGTCATTGAGGATCCTTCTGAGTGCCTGATTGCTCCACGACACGCCAGGTGTGATGCTTGCTTGAAGGTGGGTGCATCGGGTATCACGCGCGCGCGTTTTTTCAACTAAGAGTCGTGCGGAGTTTCAGCAGGTCAGACTGTTATCCACACCCCAGTTTTGGGGTGTTGCACCCGGGTGCAACACCCCAAAACGAGAGTGATGCACCCCCTCGGATGCACCCCTGGAGCCGCAGGTAGCGAATCCGGTTCGGGGGCGTCGGGACGCTGCTGTCATACCGGGGTGCAGACGGTCGCAGACACTGGACCGTTTTCACCCCACCCCGGGGGTGAAAACGGTATGGTCACTGCGACCGTTTTCTTGTCCGGCGGTTTGCCGCCGATGCCGCAGGAGGAGGCCAAAAAGGGGTGTCCACCACTCGACGCAGTGACCTCGCCATCCCACCCGGCCACCACCTGACGGTCCGGCGCGGCAAGGACGGCACCGAGATCGTCGCTGTCCACAAGACCACCGGGTTCGAGTTCGCCCTGCTCGGCGACGCCAAGGGTTTTGTCCTGGACGCGGCTGCCCTGCATGAATGCCTGGGCTATCTGCGGTTGCGTCCGGCCTGGCACCAGGTCTGGAACGCCCTGGTGGCTTTGCAGTCGCGCCGTCAGACCGGCTACGTCAAGATCACCTACAGCGAGCTCGCCGAGCGTTACGGCATCGCCGAGGGCCACATCAGCACGGCGTTCACCTACTTCATGGAACTGGGATGGCTGCGCCGGGTCCGCAACGGCCTGTACCAGCTCAATCCGTGGCTGTCGTTTCGGGGCACCTCCTCTGACCAGGAGGTGGCTCAGCACGAGTGGGTCGATGCCCAGCAGGCCTGGATCGAGGCCACCGGCGGGTTTGTGTGCGTGCTCCCTGATCGACCCGATCACGCCCGCGAATGGCTGGCCGCCCGTGAACAGGGCACGCAACTGTCACTGGTCGAGCTCGACGACAGCGGTGTTCCCACCGTCTCCGGCACCGCGACCAGGCGCACTCCGCGACGTCGCGGCGGCCGCGGCGCGACCACCTCAGTTCCCTCCCCATCCCCGGCCCCCGAGATGGCCGTATCTGCTACGGATACGGCATTCCCCCACCAGACGCCCTCCACGGCGTCCGACATCCGGCGGCGACTGCGCGCCCAGCCCACGGTCAACGCCCGCGTCCTGCTGGCCGCCGATCTGCTGAGGGAACAAGGCGTCAGACCCACCAAGGGCACCGTCGGCAGGTTCCTGGAGGAGCATGGGTTCCGGGACAACCCCGACACCATCAAGTCCGCGCTGCGCCGGGCCAGGCTGCAAACCGGCCAGAACCGGGAAGCAATCTGAGATGGAGACGACAACACGCGCCCGCTCGGGTCACAATGGCGACGGCACCCCGACCTCTCGGAGGACTCGATGAGCGACTACGTACCGGAACCGCCCTCCAGCGAGCCGGTCGTCCTCAGCCGTGAGGTCCTTGATGTGCTGGCGATGGTGGACCTGAGCCCATCGGCCTACCGGGTGCTGCTGGAACTGCTGGCTCATCACGATCCCGAGACCGGTGTCGCCCGGGTGTCGCAAAACGACCTGGTGAGTCTGCTGGGGTCGCCCAAGCAGACTGTCAACAACGCTGTGCAGCAGCTTCGAGCGGTGGGAATCATCGTCAGGGCCGAGTATCGCGCCTATACCCTGCACCCGGTGCTCACTGGCGGCGCGACGCCCGAGCCACTGATGGACGTGCCGATGATCGCCTCCCTGAATCCGGAGAAGTTCTCTGAGGCTCGCCGGACACGCTATGCCCGGCAGTTGGCCAACCTGACCCGCCGCAGCGCCTGACCCACGGCGGCCGCGAAGGAGTCGGACGGCTGAGTCTCGATGGTCCGGTGGCGACGTTTGAAGGGTCGTATGGTGCCGGGGGCGTCGAGCATGACGGTGTGCAGGGGGAGTCGGGCTCTTGTCTGGATCCCCACTCTGGCGTCCTGAGCTTCTGACATTTTGTGACATTGTGCTTGAGGTTAGTCACGCATTGTGTTGATCATGGTCCGTTGGAGAGCGCGGCACAGCGAGACAACGGGTCATCATGTCTCACCACAGTGGCTTGGCGTAGATCAGCCAGAGCCTCCTCATAGTCCGCCCGTTCACGCTCCAGGCTTTCCTCATCGGCGACGATGACAGCCCGATCGGCTGCTATGACCATCCTCAGATCGACAGGCAGCACTTCGCAGCCAGATATCCCGTCCAGCACGGCGGCGGGTGGAACCTGGAGATCCACCGGCGGCACCAGGTCACTATCAGTGATGGGGCGTTGGCGTGAAGGTGGTCTGAGCCATGGCGGGGCTGGACGAGGCGCGGGCGGGTACAGATCGCGCAGTCCCAGGCGCCCTGATGGTCTCAATGCCACAGAGCCCCGGTGAGTGACGGGTTCTGGGTGGGGGAGTGGGGTGGTGAAGGATGAGAGCACCCCGAGGAAGGTGTGCCATTCGGTGCGGTCGGCTCGGTGGCCGGCGAGCTGCTGGTCGGCCTGTGTGCGGCCTCCGTTGCGAGTGGCCAGCTGCTCTAGGTCGGCGGGTCCGCGTCGCCAGCCGCCGCCAGGCCCTCGTTCGGCTAGCCCGTAGCAGCTGAGTTCCTTCAGGGCCTGGTAGGTGGTGGTACGTGTCAGCAGGGCGGCTGCTCCCAGTTCGGTGACGCTCATCTCGTCGGTGGTGAGTGCCTCGTAGGCGAAAGCCGCCCCGCGGCTCAGTGTCCTGAAGGCGGGGTGGATGGCGGTGATGCGCCCTGGGCGCCATGCGCGGCGGGATGCCTGGGCGGCGACCTGGTCGGGGATGACGAGTTGGTAGACATCGGCTCGTATGCCCTCGGCGTCTTTGACCAGGTCGATGAGGGCCAGTGGGCCTTGGCGTAGGTCGTGGAGTGCTCGGCTGACGGTGGTGTGGTCCAGGGCCGCCATGTAGGCCAGTTGGCGTGTGCCGAACTCGATTTCGAGGCGGCCCGTCATCTGTGCGGCTGCGCCTAGCGCCCGCAGGATCGCTCGATAGGTCAGGGCGCGTTCGCCCCATTCGAACTCCTGGAGTCGTTCCACGATCCGCATCGCATGCTGCCAGGTGCGGATGCGTTGGTAGGTCGTGAGGCCCCAGGGGGCTATGTCAGTCGTGAGGTTCCAAGGATTCCCTGACCTTACTTTGTCAAGGTGTGAGGCTGTGACTGTCCACCCAGATCCACCATCAACGACCGAAGCAAGCGACAGCGGGGGAGCCGCCCGCGTGAGGGGATACTCACTAGTGTTGCGCTGCTGGACAGGTTTCCCCACTTCTTGGTCGCTGGGTGGAGCCGGGGGAGTGGCGGTGTAGGTGACCGCCTTGATCCATTCGGCTTGCAGCAGGCGGGCATCGCGCCACCAGGTGGAGATCGCCTTCCACTCCTTGGCCAGGGCGGCGCGGATGTGTTCCAGGCGCCAGCCGCGGGCGGCGGCGCTGGACAGCAGGGCTTGGCGGGCTTCGGAGCTGCTGGTGTAGCGGGCGGGGTCCCATTGGCCGGTGCGGGCTAGGTGTTCCAGGTCTGGGCGTAGGGGGGTTCTGCCGCCTAGGCGTGGACGCCAGGGTGTGCCGGAGGTGTCGAGTTCGACTCCGGGGAGGGCGTCGGGGGCGTCGGGGTGGTGGGCTTCCAGGTCGGTGCTGAGGGGGCTGTGGTGGCGGGTGGCGATGGTGTCGAGTTCAGCGGTCATCTCGACTTGCAGGGCGGCCCACTCAGCGTTTCCGGGGCGGTTGTGGCAGATGCGTTCGGCCTCGGCTAGGTCGCAGGTGAGGGTCATGTAGCCGGTGAGGTGGCCGCCGGAGCTGCGGTGGGGGGAGCCGGGGCCGCGGATCTGGCCGTCGGTGTGTTCCATGGGTGCGGTGTCGATGACGGGGAAGCGTGCGGCGAGGGCTTTGGCCATGTGGCGTAGTTCGGCGAACTGGATGGGGGTGTCCCACAGGATGTAGATGTGGCGACCGCCGGAAGGGCTGACGTCGACCAGGGGAGTAATGCCGCAGTCGGCCAGCAGGGTGGCGATCTGTTGGGTGATGGTGGCGATGTGGCCGGGTCGGTCGGCGGCGTGGTCGGCGGGGACGCGGGCGATGTCGAGGTCCAGGACCAGTAGGCGGCTGGTGCCGGTGGTGCGGTCGCCGGTGGGGACGGTGGCCGGGCGGTTAGGCAGCGCCGACTGGATGGCGACTTCGTAGCGGTAGCCGGAGGAGGAGCAGCGCGGGAAGGACAGGCCGCCGTCGGGGGAGCGGCGCATCACCGGGCGCTGGGCGATGTGGGGCACGGTGATGTGTGCCCAGGCGAGCGCGGCGTCTTGGGCGTCTGGTGGGCGGCGGCGGGCGCGCTGGCCTGGTGTCTGGTGGCCCGGTCTCTGGTGGCCGGTGTGGTGGGGGAGCGCCGGCACTAGCGGGGTGCCGTCTGGTGCTGCGCGGCGGAGCCGTGGGCGGTCCTGCGGGCGTGGCTCGTTCACCGCTGCGCCCTTCCTGCCAGGCGCGCGTGGTGACGGCTCTGGGAACCTGGGCGGCTCAGCGGCGCCGGGGAAGCGGTGCCGTCGATGGGTGACTGGGCGCAGTCACAGCATCGGTGGGAGGGCAGGCCGCTGTCGGCGCCGGGGCGGGCCGTGAGGTGGTTGGGTCGGCCAGGTGGTGTGAAGTTGTCCGTGTGTCCGGCCGTAGCCAGCCCGCTGACCTGCGGAGACACGCCGAAGGAAGGGCGTGGCTGACTAGCCGGAGGACAGTGAGGTATTGTGTCCTCCAGACGTTCGGCCCGGTTCGAAGGCATCAGAAAGCCGCCGGTCGAGCCGGGTGTTCTAGTGGAAGGCCTTGAGCGCGTTGGCCGCCAAACCGTGGCGCTCAGGGCCTTCTTGCGTGTGCGGGTGCCTGACCCGTGTTAGGTCTGGTCGTGGTGGTGTTCTCCAGCTGGCTGATCGGTCATCAGGCGCAGGCCTCCGTTTCGCCGAGCTCCAGCTCGCCTTGGACGAGTTGTTGCTCGCGGTACTGGTGAGCGAGATCGTCGGCTTGGACGAGCTGCTCGACGTAGCGGGACAGCGTCACACCGCGAGCAGCGGCGCCGGCCTCGGCGAGCTTGCGTACGTCGGGGTCGACACGTGCCTGCAGCCAGGCGTGGACGCCCCCGGTGCCCTCACGACGTTTGCGTCGTGTGTGGGCCTTGGTTCCTGAGGGCTTGGTCATGAACACCATGATGGCGGACGCAGTGTCTACACAATGAGCCGACACGCCAATTGTTTTGTAAGCACTTCATCACGGTGGACCTTCGCGGGCCTGGTGGGCGGCGGTAGGGCGGCGGTGGGACGGTGGTGGTGTGGCTGCTGGGCTGGCAAGGCGGTGCAGGGCGTTTCGTTGCTGCATGAGGTGAACATGTGGCGTTTTGCGGGCGAAGTAGCAGATAGCGCCTCAACCGGGCAGCCTCGTCGAGGCGACCGGTGGAGGTTGTCTGGCTTCCGCCGGGGCGGCCCGCTGTAAAGCTGCGAAGCGCACCTCACGCGATCCCACTCAAGATCAACCTGCCAGCGGTCTGACAGCAACAGCAGATGCAGTGCAGCCAGGTCTGCTGGTCTGGGCAGCAGCGGCCCCGCCCGGCAACGCCGGGCGGGGCCATATGTCCTGCACCTCGCGTGTTGTGGGTCAGCAGTACTTGTAGTCGCCTTTGCTGCCCCAGGAGCAGGTGTCGGCGGTCTTGCCGTTGGGGTAGCGCAGGGTGGCGGTGTCGCCGGTGTTGTTCCACACGTACCAGGAGCGGCCCCAGTAGCGGGTGGCGGTGGTGTTGCGGCCCTTGCCGGTCCGGATGGTGACCTTGGCACGGCCCTTGAGCGTGAAGTGGCCGAAGGTGTAGGTGTAGCCGGTCTTGTCGCGCAGCTTGTAGCCCTTGAGCTGGCGGGCCGAGCGGGAGGTGTTGACCAGCTGGACCCACTCGCCGTTCAGCGAGGCGTTGGAGCCGGTGTCCTTGCCGGGGGAATCGAAGTACACCCGGTAGATCTGCACGGCGCTGGCGGCCTGGGCTGGTGTGCTGGTCAGCCCGACGCCCGCGGTCGCCATCACCGCGGCCGCCCCCGTCGCCAAAAGCTTCCTCACCCGCATCCTCTTCTCTGTCTGGTGGTGTGGTTGGTGCGTGCCTAGGTGTAGCGGAACGCCTCGTGGTTTCGGGGCGGTACCTGCGGTGATGGCCGATGCCGGTCCGGCCGCGAACCAGGCGCCCAGCCTGGGCGTCCTCGCCGCTGCTGACCGGTGCTCCGCCCATGCTGGGTGCGGTGCCCTGACCGCCCCGAACCACCACGCTTGGTGACTCCAGATGCCCTCTTGGGGTCACTCAGGGGTCGGGTGGGCGGGGTGGCCAGCACGGGCCGGTGGAGCAGGGACGGCGGTGGGGGCCGGGGCAGACCGGTGCGTGGCGGCCGTACAGGGTCAGGTAGTGGTCGCGGGCCTTGGGGTGGCCGTGGGCGGCGGCTTGGACCAGGGCGCTGCGGAACTGCAGTTGGTCGCCGCGGGCGTCCAGCATCAGGGCGCGGCGGTAGGCGGCGCCGGGGTGGCCGGCGCGGGCGGCGCTGCGGTAGTAGATCTCGGCGCCGGTGGGCGCGGGCCCGGGGACTTCGGGGTGGCCGGGGGCGGGGCGGTCGTGGTGGTAGCCGGGCAGGGTGAGTTCATAGGCCAGTTCGGCGGCCATCTCGCGGCGGCGGCTGGGCACGGTGTGTAGCAGGATCTGGGCGGTTTCCTCACCGGCGGCGGCCGCCGAGGCCAGCCAGGCGTCGGCCTCGGCGGGCCGGTTCTCGCACAGCAGCAAGATGCCCAGGCGCGCGGCGGCGTCGCTGTTGCCGGCCTCGGCCGCGGCCAGCAGGCTCATTCCCAGCTGGTCGAACAGGTCGCGGTAGCGGCGTTGGGTGAGGTTGTCGGGCTCGGGCGGCAGGATCTGGGCCAGCATCTGCTCCAGCTGCTGGTCATCTCCCAGCGTCAACACCCCGCCGAGTACCGGAGCGGTGGCGTGGCTGTTGTCCTGGTCGGCGGCGCGGCCAGCGCCACTATCAGTGCCAGCGCCCGCACCGGTGCCGTGGTCAGCGTTGTGGTGGCGGGCGGGTGGCGTTGTGCGCGCGTCCGGGAGCGTGCTGGTGGGGGAGGGCGTGGGGGAGACCGGCGGTGGGGGAGGCGGTGGTTCAGGTGGGGGTGTGTCGGGTGGCTGCTCCACTGCGCCTATGGTGTCGCTGGTCACCGCCAGGTTCTCGGCCGCGGTGGGACGGGGCGTGGGCAGGGCCGTTGGGGCGATGGGGGAGCTCAGCGGTGTGTTGGCGCCGCCGGAGCGCATCCTGCGGTAGCGGTCCTGCCACCAGGTCAACCACTGGCGGTCCTCGCGGCCGGTGTCGATGCCGCTGCGCCGGGCGTGGTGCAGGCAGGTCAGCACGTAGGTGGCCACCCACCCCCACACTGGCGGGCCCTTGCGGCGGCGGTTGAGGGTGTCGCTGATGGAGGTCAGCGACAACGCGCGCAGCACCGGGATGTGGGCTTTGTGGCGGGCGACGACCCCGGGCGAGGCCTTGGCCAGCTCACGCCGCGTCGGCGATCCACACTGATGCGCGAAATCGACGAGTTCGGCGATGAACTCATCGAGGTCCCCGTCATCGGGGGGCTTGGTCGTCATAAGGGCTGCCCTCGCGTGCTCCCGGCCCGTAGTGATCATTAATGCGGAATAAATGGTCTCATTGGTCACTGACAGTCGGTGTCAGCCCGCGACTCCAAGGTGATCCGACTCGCTCCGCGATGATCCGGACCGTTCCGCAGTGTTCCGAAGCGTTCCGGATGGCGGAGTAACCCCAGGTAGACAGAGTGAGCAGAACGAGCCGGAACACTGCGGAACGAGCCGGAACGCGCCAATGCGTCGCTGGTCACAGACGCCCCGCACCCTGCGTTACAGAACGAAATTCTAGAGTTAATGTCACCTTTGACGGCTTGGCGTCGACTTCCCGGACAATTGGAGCGGTCTAAATCGACCATTGCTCCCCGAGATGTTCCGCTTGTTTCCGAAGCGCGGCTTTAGGGCGCAAGGCACAGATGCCGGTGGCTTACTGGCCACCGTCGCCGTCTTGCGTGTCCGAACCCTGCCCCTGACCGGCAGCCGAGCCGAAAGCCCTGACCATGTCTGCTGCCCTGCCCCCCGCGCCACCAGCTGAAAGGTGCTGCACCCTGCAGACCCCACCCACCGCCTCCAGCACCGCTGGCTGCCGCATAGCCAGACGCCGCTCCGGTCAGACGGTGTCCCCGGTGGGGCCTGCGGCGATCGGCCGCCGCAGCTGGGGGAGCCCCTCAGCGCCGCGGAGCGAACAGGAGCACCTGGCGTTGCTGTTGATGGCGATCTGGGCGCTGCGCACCGGCCGGCCGCTGCCCCCGGGCACCCCTGCAGATCTCAGTGAGGACGAGCTGGTGGAGTTCTGGGCCGACCCGGCGCTGGCACCCCACACCGACACCGAACCGCGAACACCATGACTGGGAACGCCGTGACCTATGCCGTCGCCCGATCGGGTTGTCCTGTTCCAAGGGCGCCCGGCGCCCGCCAGCGGCCGACCGTCGGCGGGCGCGTTTACCTGCACGCGGCTAGTGGTGCGCCACATCCCATGAACGCCAGAACCGCGCCCGATGAGGCCTGGCGATGATGCGGGCCGCCGCCTTGCCCGCCCAGCCCTGAGGTGCGCCGTCTCGATGCGCCGTCCTACCGCAGACCTGCCGGTGATCCCGGCTCGGCGGTGGTCTGCCTGTGCCCACCACGACAGCAGGCAGACCACCGCCACCGGCGAGCGGTCCTGTTCGCAGCAGGCCACCCGCCTCAACCGCAAGCAACACCCACCAACCTGGAAAGGGGGCATGCCCGCATGCGCACCCTAGAAGACCCCGACCACCCGCACATCCCCCAACCCGACGGCGACTACCGTGCCGGCCTCATCTCCCTCGGGCCGGTCGCCGGCACCTGGCGAAAGAGTGCTTACTGCGCCGAGTCGGGTGAGTGCGTTGAGGTTGCCCCGCTGACCGGACCGGTCATCGGCGTGCGCGACAGCACAAACACCACCGGGCCGATTCTGGCCGTCACCCGTGACCAGTGGCAGCACCTGCTGCACGCCCTGCGGGACCACGTCACCATCTGACCGGAGGAAGCCATAGTCCCGCTGCCAGCCAGGCGGCGGGACTACCCCGGGCAGGATCGTGGCGGCGGTGATGGTCACGGGTGGATTGCTTGGTGCGGATCGCGTTCGGTTCCGCTGTGCACTCGGTAGCGCCCTGGCTGGACTTGTTCTGACCGTGCCTTGATCTGGTTGCGCAGACCCGACGGCCATCGGGTGGCCTCATCCCACATCATCCCGGCCAGCATCTCCAGGTTGGTCCTTGTCACCTGCACCGTCCTCAGGTCCATGCCCGAGACATCCACTTTCTCCTCCAGCAGGCTGCGCTTTGCGTCCTGGGCATGGGAGAGGACGGGCGCGAGGTTGGCGTTGATGACTGCGGCCAGGGTCACAACACGCGAGTACTCGATGCGGTCGGGAGCGTAGTCGAGGGCATAGTTGAGTTCGCGGGCGGCGCTATGGGCGCGGTCGACGGCGCGGATCAGGCTGTCGGTCAGGGCGCGGTCGAAGATCGAAGCACGGGCCTGGCCGTGGGCCAGGTCGCGGGCACCGGAGAGAACGCGAGACAGGTCACGGGACAAGTTGCGGGCACGGGCGAAGTTGATCTCCATGTCGGCTGCGCAGGAGATGTCGAGATCGGCGGCGAGCGCCAGGGGCCGCAGGGTGCTAGCGGTGGAGATGAAGTCACCGATCAGGGTGCGGGCGTCGGTGAGAGCGTGAGCCAGCTGGTGGCAGGCGATGCGCAGTTCCAGATGGCTTTGTGCGTGTGCCGCCGGTGTTGAAGGACTGGCAGTTCCCAGTGTTCGGACAGTGGTTGCGGTGTCTGGAGGCAGCGCCAGCAGGGAACCCAGGGCCAGGCTGGGGTCGACATGCTCGCGCAGGTATCCCAGTAGTTCCCCGCTCCCGATGGTCAGGAACGCATCCAGGGCCGCATCGGTGGGGTCCGTGGGGGGATGGGTGTTGTTCTGGCTCATTGCGTTGTCCTCCCCTCGCCTGCCCTGTTGGCGGCCAGGTGTGTTTTCAAATGCCGCCGAGCCTTGGCTCGCAAGGTCCGCACCTGCTGGTGGGTCCTGCCCACCACGTCGGCAATGTCGGCGGTGGTGAAGCCGTCGATGTCCAAAGCGATCACGGCGCGGCAGTTGAGATCATCCAGGCGATGCAGCAAGGACACCACATCGCGGGCCTGCCCGGTCAGCTCGGCATGCTCTGGCCCGGCCGCCAAAAGCCCGGCCCCGGGTTCGGTGTCGGGCTCGGCATCGGTCAGCGTCAGCTTGATCTGCGCGGACCGCTCGGCCCGGTAGTGGTTGAGCGCGACCCGCCGTGCCCAGGCCTGAGGGTGGCGGACTTGGTCCCAACGTCCCTGCTGGACTTTTCTCCACCCTTGGGCGGCCATGTGCTGGGTGGCGTCTTGGGCATCATGCAGGTTTGCCCCGTAGAACATCATGAACCGCACCACCAAGTGGTACTCGGTGTCTAGGAAGTCCAAGAAGTCCTCGCGCATCGCCTCCAGCGTGCCGAGCGTTGGCGCTTTGTGATCTGGACTGACCGACTCTGGCTGTCCCTTCCACCGCCGGGATGTGCTGGGGCGGTCGGAGCCATCGCTACTCATCGCCAACCGAGGCGGCGCTGCTCGACCGGCACTGGTGGTGCCGAGCCCACAACCGGGCGTCCACCACCGTGATCACCGTGGCTAGCACCGGTGCCATCGCCGTCAGCACCGCAAGCAGATCCATGGGCACTTTGCCTCCCGTTCTTGCCAAGGGCTCTGGTCCGAGCAGTCGCCAGTGGCGAGCCCGTCGCCGGTAAGAGCACTCCAAGCAAGATCAGTGGAGAGCCGGCGCCAAGGTTTTTCCCCTGACAGCCGTCTTCCCTGCTCATCAGACTAGGAACAACGGCGATGACCGAGGCCAGATCGCCCCATCAATCCGGCTCCGCTGCCGTGACCCGCGGCGCTGCTGGTACCCACACTCGCCACAAGACGTCGCTTTCACCCGCCTGACCTGATGGGATCGCTTGCCAAGGTGTGTTCAACTCCCAGGCGCCGCGCCGATGAACGAAGCGCAGAGCAAATGCGTCTGAGCGGTCATGGATGATGCGGGGACCGGCGTTGCGCGGAACGAGTCTGGTCGTACGCTCAAGGTGGGGCGTGACCGCCTGACAAGGGGCGCCTTTAACCGATGTGTCACCGGCCGCCGACCAACGGATCTCGCCTGCGGTGGACTCAGAACAGGCCAGATGGAGGCGCCGGGGCATCCTTGCAGGTTCCGGGATGACCGGTCTCATCCCAGAATGGCAACCAGTCGAACCGGGCGCCTGGGCGAACGCGCGAACATCGTCACACCGCTGGCCCGCTGCGCCACCCATGTGGATCAATACGCCGCGGATGCGGACCTTGTGGAGGTCAAGGGCAGCAGGCCTCTTGGGACGGTGGGGCGGCGGATCAGGACGGTGAGCGCGGTGGCGACGTCAGTGTCGGGTTCGGCGGGCAGTTTGTCGGCCTTGATCCTGCGACCACGACGACCGGTGGCCGCCTCCGTCGCCGAGCCCGTATGGGCGCAGGGCCTGACCGAAGGCCGGGCCGGTCACGGGGCCGAGGAACCACCCGCCGATTGTGGGCATCTGACAGACACGCACGCTGCCGGAGCATCTCGTCCGCCTCGATCGGGGCACCAGGTGGGCCACCATGACCGCAACATGGAGTTTGATCATCACAACCTTCGGCGCCGTGGCGTCCACACTCCTGGGCGTCATCGTCGGTGGCAGGGTCTCCAGCCGCTCCCAAGAACGCCACTGGTCCCGCGACCGTCAGATGGAAGCCTGCGCGCTGTTGCTGCGCGAGTCCTCCAAACTCCTGATCGAGCTGGCCGCGATGAACGGCCGACGGGTCAACCCCCGCCCGGGCGAAGAGCCTCCTCTCCCCGGATCGCCATCCGAGATCGATTGGCGTCCGTGGAACGAAGCCCTATCGATGGTGAACTTGATCGCCGATACCCACATCGCGGAGGCAGCGCATGCGCTCGACGCTGCAATATGGCCGGTCCACTTGAAGATCAAAGCGGGAGGACTGCCGGATGGCACCTGGTATCCGTTGCGGGACCAGATCGAGGAGTGCCGTCTCGACTTCATCAACGTGACCCGCGTCCACCTGGGAGCAGCGGGCCACTCGCTGCGACGGAGCACAGGACGTCCCAACCCCAGCGATCCCGTGTGGGAGTTGCGGCGTTTCCGCACTGGCCCACCGGAATGAAACTCATCGCTAGTCAGCATTCCCGACCCGGCTCCGCCGCGCCCTGGGGTGTAAGACTGGTGTAACCAGGTACACCCGCTTGAGTTCGCCCAGTTCAGCGGCCGTGTGATCGCTTGGTCTGTGAGGAGATGAGGTCTGCGGCGCGCAGCATCCTGGCCATGTAGTCGGCTTCGTTGCTGCAGAGGGCGCCGAGAAGGCTCGCGAGCTCAGCGGCGCAGTCGACCAGGACTTGGCGAAACAGACATCAAGATCCAATAGACGCAAGATCAACGCAGAAGTCACACGTATGGGCGGTGTATGGGAGGTGTATGGGCGCAGTTCCGGTGCCCAGCCCGAGGCGGCCCTAACGAGACGTTCGGGCCGGGCCCGGCGGAGCGCGACGCCGCATGGACAGGCGTGGACGGGCGCGTGCGATCGTGGCGGGCGTCGCGGAGCCGCCAGCGCTCATGTGGACGGCCCGAGGAGGTCTTTCTGTTGGGTGTTGCTCTGATCGCCGTGGCTTGTCACTGCCTGGATCAGTGAGGGCCTGCTGCCTGGTCCGTTCCGCCGTGTTCGCGGTGCCTGGCTGGCAGGTTCCAGCGCCTCCGGGCCGTCCGGGCGGGTTGCCGGTGTTTAGGGGGTGGCGTACAGCGTGGAGACGCCCGGCTGTTGCGGGCCGGGCCGCCATTCCAGCCCGGTGATGCCGGACTTGATCTGGAGTACCTGGCCGGCCCATGCCTTGGCCTCGTTGTCGGTGGTCAGGTCGCGGCCGCCGCCGCGGGTAAGTGCCTGGACCAGGTACCAGCCCTCCGCGTGGGGCAGCAGGGCGAAGAACTTGGCCGACAGGGTGCTCATCGTGATCCACCCGGCCTCGGGCACCTTGGGGTCGATCGGCTCCCAGGACATCAAGGTGCCCTCGTCCGGTGAGATCATCGACTTGGCCCAGTTGCGGGCCTTGCGTTGTACCAGCGTCTTGGGGGTCTGGGCCAGGACCGGTCCGACGATGCCGCAGTGCGGCGTCCACCGCAGCACGTAGTGGGTGCCGGGTGGGCCGGTGCGCGGCGCCGGGGTGTGGGTGCCGTGCAGGGGGACCCAGCCCAGCAGCATCTCGCCACTGCGCAGCGCGGTGTCCAGGTCCCGGGTGAAGGTGTGCGGGTCGGTCCAGGGGTCCACCAGGTGCGTCACGCCCAGGAGTACGCCCTTCAGCCGGGCTGCTTCCTGACGGAAATGCTCTTCCAGAGCGCACTCGTAGGTGGGGAATGGGGCCACTTGGAGGGTGACGGCGATGCTGTCGGTGGTGAGGCGGGCCACCGCGCCGTCGATCGGGTGGTCCACGACGAAGGAACGGCCCGGCGGGACCAGCCCGGCCTTGGTGAAGTAACTGTTGTGCTGGACCTTCCATCTCTGGTCGTCCTGGCGGTTGAGGATCACCGACTCCAGTCCGGGGTTGACCACCAGCATGGGGCGCGGATCGTTCTGGATCGGTAGCATCAGCCCGCCGACGCGGAAGCTGAGGGTGGGCTGGTTGGTGCCGGTGATGTGCCCTTGGTTCCACTGCGGGGTTCGGCACCGCTGATGGTGCAGGCTGGCGGTGGCGAACACCTCCAGGTTGTCCACGACCAGGGAGGGGCGTTGGCTTCCCAGCGGTTTCCCGCAGCTTTGACAGTCGGCCGGCCACAGGTGCCTGGTCACCTCGGCCAGGCCCTCGTCGCCGAGCTGGTCCTGGATCTGCGGGGAGACGAGAACAGAAGCGACGGCCATGAATCCCTCCCGGGGTGGCGCGCGGTCGACGTCTCCTGGACCGTAAGCGGCCCCACCGGCAACCGGTCAAGGTCGGTCCCGAACTCCTACCGCTACGGCGAGCCGCCACAGAGCCGAGCGTGGCTGGCGGATTGATTTACTGCGCGAACCCCGTCACCGCCTGGCCTGCGCGGACACGGTGCCGTGTGATCGGACCGCGATCGGGTCGCGCGGTGGCCTGGGCGCGGGGCGACGTCGAGCGGGCGCCGCGGGGCCGCCCACGCTCACGCAGACGGCCCATCAGGCTTTTCCCGGAGCGTCCCGCCGTCGCCACGTTTCGTCACTGGCCGGATCAGTGACAGCAGCAGCGGTACCTGGTCGGCTCACGCTCCGGACGTAGGTGCTTTTTCGTCACGGGTGCGGCGTAGCCTGGTTTTCGTCACGCCGAGGATGTGTGACGAAAAGAAGAGGGGTGTCTCGTGGCCGTCTGCATCGTGTGCAGGACCGAGTTCGCCGCCCAGCGGCGGGGCCGTCCGCGCGCTTACTGTTCCCGGGCGTGTCAGGCCAGGGCCTACCGCGCCCGGCAGAACGCGGCGAACAAGGCGAGCATGGCGACGGATGCCGTGGGGGAGGGCAGGGGCGATGCCGAGGTGCGGCGTCTGGCGGCCTTCCACGCCGCCCTGGCCGTCGAGAGCGCCCTGAACAACGGGTGGGAGACGCTGGACCGGTACGGAGTGGACCGGGCGCGCGTGGAGGCGGCGCTGAACGAGCTGGTGGAGGAGCTGCATCGGCGCGGCCGCCCGGACGCGCGGCCCCGGTCCACCCGGTCGGGCACTCCGTCCACCGGGCCGGGCCGTGACGTAACACCGGCTCGTGACGAAAAGACTCGTGATGAGGAGGCGCGTGACGCAGCGGGGACCGGCCGCCCGGCCGATGCCGTCCCGGCCACGGCCGCCGCGCACTTGGCACCCTCGAAGCAGGAGGCCGGGCAGGGGGCCGGGCAGGTACCCGAGGACGGGCCCGCGGAGGCGGCGGTGACCTGGTGGCCGTCCACCCTGGGAAAGGTGGACTTTAGCCAGTTGCGCCGTCCGCCACGGGGGTTGTTGTCGGCGTGGTTATGGCAGTGGCTGGTCGCGGCCTACCTGCGAGGGGACGCCGGGATGCGCGATCGGCACTACCAGGCCTGGCACTGGCTGGAGACCATGCGCGAACGCCGGGGCAAGGAGCCGTTGGTGTCGCATCGGCCTCCCGGTGGCGGGCCGGAGGTGCCTGATCGGGTGTGGATCACCGAGGCCGGACGCGCGCATCTGGAGGAGCACGATGCGCGCTATCGGAGACTGTGGGATCTGCGGGTGCCCGCGCTGCGGGCCCCCAGCGACGCGGCCCCGGCGGCCCCGGCCACCACGACGGTCACCGCCGGACAGCGTGACGAAAAAGCTGACCGTGACGAAAACCGGGACCGCACCCCCGTGCCCGCTCCCGTGCCCGCCTCGGTATCCGCCGCTGTTGGCGTCGTTCCCCAGGGCGTTGACCACGTCGAACGAGCTGAGGGCGTGGAGGACGCGGTGAGGAAGGTGGTGCTGACGCAGCTGACTCATGCGGTGCACCTGGTGGTGGCTGATGGGCGGCGGGTTGGTTGGATCGACCGCCCCGACGACTACCTCGAAGACCGCCCTGAGGACCGGGCCGGGGAGCAGGCTGCTGAGGGCTGGCGGGTGCACGACGTGACCGGGCGGGTGGTGGCGACCACCAAGGACCGGGACCGCTGGGCCTCGGTTCGCCTCGCCGTCGAGGCGGCCGCCGCGTTGGGGGTGGTGACCGGTCCGGACACCGCCTTCGGCCTGGACGAGCCGACCGATCATCGCGGTCGCCCCTTGGAGGTGGCCCCGGCGGCGCTGGCGCGCTGGAGCCTGATGCGGGGTCGGGTGCCTGGCCGCACCGATGTGCTGGTGCGCGGCAGGTGCGTGGGCTGGCTGCAACGCCACGGCACCCGTTATGTGGCCTGCACCCTGGAGGGCCCGGTGCCCGGGTCGACCCGCCGCCGCGAGGATGCGGTGATCGTGCTGCTGGCGGCGCTGTGGGCGCCGGCGCCACTGCCGGTGCTGCCGCCCGAGGCACGGACGGCGCGCCGGGTGCAGGCCCGGCCCAAGAACGAGCGGCCGCTGTGCCCCTACACGCCGGGGCAGCTGGCCGCGGCCGTGGCCGACCCTCCTCGCCGCGAGGACGGCGGCTACCTGGTGGCGGTCCGCGACCGGTGGGATCCCGAGCGGCGCGACGAGCTCGGCGTGGTGCTCAAGACCAAGGGGCGGCGCATGGTGTGGACCGCCTACAACACCAAGGGCCGTCCGGTGGCCGGGGGCAAGACCCGCACCCAGGCCATCAGCCAGATGTTGGCGGTGCCCGGCCCGCTGTTCGGCGACCCCACTGAGACCGTCCTGCACGACCTTCCCGGCGACCCGGCGGGCGGCCCCGACGCCGCCGCGCACGACAGCGTGACGAAACCAGCGCCCGTGACGAAACCCGGGGGCGGCGCCGAGGACGGGCAGATCGAAGACGAGCACCAGGCCGACGACCCCGGCCCCTGCCCGGCCCGCGCCCGCCACGAGTGGATGCAGTTCACCTGCACCCGCCCGGCCGGCCACCCTGGCCCGCACCGCGCCGCCACCCCCGACCGGCACCAGAGGCCGGTGTGCTGGAGTGATGGCGGCCCGGTCACCGACCTGCAGCACCGCCCCCTGCTGAGCGGCGCGCTGCCGCCGGCCCCGCCCACTTCGCGTCGCCGCGATCCCGGCCCTTAGCCCAAGCCGCTGGACCCGCGATGACCCGGCACCCGACCTGGTCCTCGGCCCGGCCGGTGCGCAGCGGCGGTCCGGTCCGGCTGCGGGACTGCCGGGACCGCGACGTAGCGGTTTCAGGGCTGTGGCGGGAGGAGCGTGACCGAGGGTAGATCCTTTGTCGCCATGTGAAATGGATGCTCTGGCTTCCTACGTGACCTGGGCTTATACCTAAAAGACACCTCAAAACCCGATAGGGCGGCTTCCGAAAAAGGGGCGCTGGTGGCCCGCCCGGCCACGGCTGGTCCCACCAGGCCCCGCCGGTGCCGGCATCGCACCCACACCGGCAGCGGCAGCAGCTCGGCCCGGCGACCACCCGCTACCAGCCACCGGCCGCCGTGCGGCCCGATCCTTCCGCACGGCGGCCCTGGGAGCCTTTCGGTCGCCCACCCGACGGTTCTTGCACGCGGCCCCACCGGCTCATCGTCTGGTCGTCTGGTCGCCCCGCCTGTGGCCGACACCGTCAGCAGGGCCCCCGGACCTCGCCTACCCCACAGGAGGAATCATGTTCACCAAGATGACCACCACCGCCGTCGCCGCCCTGGCGATCCTCGGCAACGCCGCCGTTGATTAAGGCATCGGGAGAGGAGCCCGAAAGTGGGAAGTCAAGGGATCGCCGCGCTAGCAGTGACGGCTGTCCTCGTCGGCGCAGCAGGGAGTTGTGAAGATCCTAAGCCAGGACCGTCCGGGCCAGTGTCGGGGTACTACGAAAAGCAGGAGACGGCGATCTCGGTTCACTACCTGAACCATCGCCTAGGGCAACACTGCGAGACGCAGCAGGCGCACACCGGCCTGCGCGACCTGGCACGGGCACACAGCAAAGACCTGGCGGAGCACCACTCGCAGCTGATCAACCAGTATCCCGATGGCGACGCCAGGAAGGGCCACATCGGGTCGGACGGCAAAATGCCAGCAGGCCCGGACGGCAGAATCACTGCGCTCGGTTTCAACCACCAAGGCGAGAACGCCTTCTGGTATCAGGGCAAGCCTGCCGACGCCGTCGGTCCCGCCTGGAACTTCTGGACACACAGCTCAGGCCACCTCGCCAACCTGAACAACTGCACGTTCAAAAACCACGGCATAGGCATCTACTACAACGCTGCGACTGGCTGGACGTATCTCACTCACGACTTCGGCGGCTGATTACAGATCCGTGCTGGCGTGAACTAATACCCTGCGCGCGGGTCATCACGACTAGGCAGCTGTTGGGCATCGAGTTGATCGAGCGGTTTGAGTGGTGCAGGTTGCTACTGAAGGGATTCAGCGGGCAACGTGCTGACCTTCTGCACTGCTTAACCGGCCAGCCTCTTGGCCAGGATCAGGTGGGTTACCGTCACGGTATGAGCGGCCAGTCCTCGCCTGTTTCGGTGACGGAGTCGGTCCGGTGCCGCTGCGGGAGGTGGTTCATGGGGTGCCACCGGAATACGGCAGAAACAGGCCGCGCAAGATCACGTTCACCAGCAGCGGGCGACGTCGTCGCCGGTTGGGCTCCTGCATCTGATGCAAGGATCCTTCATCGGATGAAGGCCGGGTTACGGCTAATCGCATGTTGTGAGCGGGCGTCGGGCCAGCCAGACCGACCCGGACCCGGCGCACGGCCGGGCGGTGGAAGCAGGATCCCAGCCCCCTGGGTGGGTGCGGTGGCGCTGGAGGGACCTCCCGACAATCTACGCACGCACCGTCATTGATTCACTCCGATCGGTAATGAAGGGGGAGCGGCACGTCCGGTGCCGCCCGAGCAGCCACGGAGGACTCCATGCGCGTCCTGTCCCCCGACCACCGCCACCGCGGCCCTCGCCACCGCCGCCACCCTGGCCGCCTCCCTGAACGCCACGGCCGCCACGGCCGCCGGTGCCGCGTCGGCCACGGCCGCCAGCGCCGCCCCCACCGGGCTGATCCTGTACTCCCAGCCCAACTTCAAGGGCACGCGCGTGCTGGTGCCCCTGCCCGACCGCGCCAACCACCGAAGCGACCATCGCACCGCCACCACCGCGGGCCCGCTCGACCAGTGCGCCAGAGTCGCAGTCACAGCTCAATATGTCCTGGGGTCGATGGAGAGCGTGACCGAGGACTTCTCGGCCGATCTCTACAAGGACGACTACTGCGCGGGCACGCCCCAGATGACCGTCAACCCCATGCAGCGCATCGCCAACACGTCCCTGAACATGCGGTCGGTGCGATGGCACTCGCCGGGATGAGCGGCTGCGTGCCGGGCGCCGGTCTTCTCCCGCCGCGTCCGGACCGAAACCCGGCGCGTGGCCGGGCGGCTTTTACGGCCGGTGACCTGCGGCGATCGTGCTCGTTGGCGGCTCGCCGTAGCGGCAGGAGTTCGGGGCCAACACCAAACCCCAGCCTGGACAGAACCCGGATTCTGTCGGGTGTGCGGCACACAGTATGGCGAGCGCCCCGGGGAACCGGCGGCCGGGGGCGGCGACCGGACAGGAGTGGTAACCGCCCCCCGGCCTAGGTGTAGTAGCCCGCAGGGTTGTTGACGCGGGTGATGGGAGGTTGTCCGCCTAGCGCGGTGTGGCTGCGGTGGTGGTTGTAGAGGTGCAGAAAGTGGGCCAGTGCGGCGGTGCGTTGCTGGTGGGAGATGTAGGGCCGGGCGTAGGCCCATTCCTCGGTCAGGGTGCGGTTGAAGCGTTCGACCTTGCCGTTGGTCTGGGGCCGGTAGGGCCGGATGCGTTTGTGGGTGATGCCCGCATCGGTCAGAGCCTGGGTGAACAGTTGGGATTTGTAGCAGGAGCCGTTGTCGGTCAGGACGCGCTGGACGGTGATCCCATGGGCGGCGAAGAACGCGTTGGCGCGTTGCCAGAAGGCGATGGCGGTGTGTTGTCGCTGGTCGGGCAGGATCTCGCTGTAGGCCAGGCGGGAGTGATCGTCGATGGCCGAGTGGATGTAGCTGTAGCCGATCACCGGTTTGCAGCTCTTGCGCCGGTCAGTGGTGGCGATCTTGTTGTCCATCGCGGTGCGGCGGTCCATCACCCGGTGGCCGCCGCCGTCGGGGATGTTGCCCAGCTTCTTGATGTCGATGTGCACCAACTCGCCCGGCAGGTGCCGTTCATAGCGTCGGATGGGTTGTCCGGTCGGGCGGTCGAGCCAGGCCAGCCGGTTGAGAGCGTGGCGGACCAGGACGCGGTGGACGGTGGAGGAGGGCAGGCCCAGGATCGGGCCGATCCGGGCCGGGCCGAGCTTGCGTTCCCGACGCAGCCGGCACACCGCGTCCTCGGTCGCGGCGGGGGTGCGGTGGGGTGTGGTGTGCGGTCGACTGGAACGGTCGGCCAGGCCCGCCTCGCCCTCGGACCGCCATCGACCGATCCACTTGTGGGCGGTGGCTCGGGAGATGCCCATCTCGGCGGCCACGTGCGCGACCGGGCGCCCTGCCAGGACGCGCGCGACCAGGATTCGTCTGCCGTGAACGGTCAACCTGGCGTTACGGTGGACCATGAAGACCTCCGTTGTGGTGTGGAGCCTAGACACCTCCACCACACCGGAGGTCTTCCTCATTCACCAGAGCCCCATCGGTGTCAACAACGTTCGTGGTCAGTACACC
>NZ_BCQR01000155.1 GCF_001552175.1 Actinomadura kijaniata NBRC 14229 | reverse complement strand
CCCGCCATGTCCGACACCCCCCGCCTTCACCGCCGCGGACTCCTCCTCGGCGCCGCCGCGGTGACCGGCGGCGCCGTCCTGGGCACGCTGCCGCTCACCCCCCGCGCGGCCCGGGCCGCGACCGGCGGCCACGCGCCCCGCGTCCACACCCGCGCCGACTGGGCGGCCCGCCCGCCGAAGGCCCCCGCGACCGTGCTCGCCAAGGCCCCCGACCACATCGTCGTGCACCACACCGCCTCGGAGAACTCCACGGACTACTCGCTGGAGCACGCGTTCGGCCTGTCCAGGGCCATCCAGAACTTCCACATGGACGACAACGGCTGGGACGACACCGGCCAGCAGCTCACCATCAGCCGCGGCGGCTTCCTCATGGAGGGCCGCAACCGCAGCCTGGAGGCGATCGCCGCCCGCCAGCACGTGATGGGCGCCCAGACCCTCGGTCACAACGACCACACGATCGGCATCGAGAACGAGGGCACCTACCTGACCGAGACGCCCACCAAGCACCTGTGGCTCAAGCTCGCGGTCACCTGCGCCTGGCTGTGCGAGACCTACGACCTGGACCCGTTCGAGGCCATCGTGGGCCACCGCGACTACGTCGCCACGGCCTGCCCCGGCGACCGGCTCTACGAGATGCTCCCGGCCCTCCGCATCATGGTCGCGGGCATCATGGAGCTCACGACGTCCCCCGACCGCGAACTGCACACGCCGCGCCGGGGCCCCTTCCCCGCGCCCCGCACCCGCTTCGACCACGGCCCCGCCGCCGCCCCCGGCGAGCGCTGAGGTTCCACCTCGATCGGCACCGGGCGTCCGGCGGGCCCTCCAGCCGGGCGTCCGGCGCGGGTGCCGGCCGGGCGCGCGGTCGCACGCTCGTGCCCCGGCCAGCACCCGCCGACCTCGGGGCACGCCTGCTCAGGCGCGGACCGCCATTCGGCCGGGACGGCGCCGTCCGGTGACCCGGCCCGGGTCAGGCGGTGCGGCGACCGCGGACCTCCAGGGTGGCCAGGAGCCTCGCGGTCGCCTCGGCTATCTCGTCCACCGCCTGCTCGAACGCCTCCGCGTTGTGCGCGGCGGGCGCGCGGAAACCCGAGATCTTGCGGACGTACTGGAGCGCGGCGGCGCGGATGTCCTCGTCGGTGACGGCCTCGGCCATCGGCGGGCGGAGGGTCTTGATGCTGCGGCACATGCGTCCAGTGTGACGCGCGCCACCGACAAAAAATGCGACCCCCGGCGCCGAGGACGTGCGCCGGGGGTCGGGCGAGGGGCGGTTTTTCTCAGGGAGCTTCGGGAGCTGATCCGGCCGTACGGGGCGGGCCGAGAGTCACCCCGTACGGCCGTTCAGGTTCGGGTCACCCGTACGAGCCTCCGGGAGCGGAGAGACCGTACGAGCCGCCGGGGAGCAGGCCGTAGGAACCGTCGGCCAGCAGGCCGTAGGAACCGCCCGCGAGCACGCCGTAGGAACCGGTGGGGCCGAGGCCGTAGGAGCCCTCCTCCGCGCCGGCGGAGGAGGCGGACAGGGCGAGGCCGAGAGCGGCGGCCGCCGCCGCGATCCCAAGCAAGATCAGTCGTTTCATCTGTTGCTCCTTCCCGGCGGACAGGCCGTGGGTGGGCCGCGTCCGCTGTGCCCGGTGCGGGGGTGGACACGTGGCGGGGGGTCGGGTTCGTCCGGACCGGCCGATCAGAGTGGACCACGGGGGTCGCGGAACGGGCAATGAATCCATCCGCGACTGGATTTTCAATTCCGGCCGAGGTGGCCCTGAAAATTCTGAAAGACCGGTCCGAACTGGGATGATACGACGGTCAGGACCTGGTGATCGTGAGGTTGTCGAGGCCCGCTTCAACAAGGCTTCCGGTTCCGGCGTCGGCCGCGTCGACCAGGACGCGGACCTGCTGGCCCGCGAACGACGACAGGTCGGCGGTCGCGGTCTGCCAGCTCGCGGAGCGGTTGGCCGCCGAGCCTGCCTGGTTGAGGACGGTGGTGGTGCCGTTCGGGCCGACGACGCGGACGCGCAGGTAGTCGGTGCTGGAGGCGTTGTTCAGGTGCCCCAGGTACCAGGAGACCGACAGCTTCAGCGTCCCGGTCGGCAGGGTGATCGGGGCCGACTGGATGCTGGTGACGCCGCCGTCGATGTCGTTGGCCCCCGGGTCGCCGCCGGCCGCCCCGGTGACGAGGCTGCCGGTGCCGCCCTGCGGGGCGAGCTGGAGCGCGGTGCCGCTGTAGGTGGTGGCCTGCGCCTGGCCGCGTTCGAACCGTCCGGAGGTGGCGGTGTCGGAGCCCGCCGGGTTCGCGGTCCAGCCCTTGTCGGTCTCGAAGTCGTCGCTGTACACGGTCTCGCCGGGCGGTGTGCCGCCCTCGCCGCCGAGCGTCCACACCGCGTACGCGATGGCGTCGGAGTTGCGGTCCAGCGCGGTGTCGTTGATGTTGCTGATGGTGTCGCAGGAGGAGTGGTAGCAGCGGTCGTACGCCTGCCCGGCCGTGCCGCCCCACATCTGCGCCTCGGCCGTGGTCTTGCGGCCCTCCGCGCCGGTGAACAGGCCGCCCGCCGGGATGCCGCGCCGGATGAACGGCCCGTAGTCGGAGCGCCCGTCGAACGCGGTGTCGCGCACCGGCACGTTGATCGAGGTGAAGTACGCGCGCAGCGTGTTCTCGATCTGGGCGGAGCCCGCCGGGCCGCCGCTGCCGCTGGAGCCGTCGCCGTCGTAGGCGAAGTAGCCGGGGTTGGGCGAGCCGACCATGTCGAAGTTCAGATAGCCCTTGATCTTCGACAGCTCGGTGCTCGGCAGGTTGTTGACGTAGTACGTGGAGCCGATCAGGCCGAGCTCCTCGGCGCCCCACCAGGCGAACCGCAGGTGCTTGGTCGGCTTGAGGGCCGCGCGGGACACCGCCAGGGCGGTCTCCAGGATCGCGGCGGAGCCGGAGCCGTTGTCGTTGATGCCGGGCCCGGAGGTGACGCCGTCCAGGTGCGCGCCGGTCATCAGGACCTGGTTGGCGTCGCCGCCGGGCCAGTCGGCGATCAGGTTGTAGCCGGTCGCGCCGTTGTAGGTGAACGACTGGATCGTCGTCTGGTACCCGGCCGCGTCGAGCCTGCCCTTCACGTAGTCGAGCGAGGCGCGGTAGCCGGGGCGGCCGTGGGCGCGGTTGCCGCCGTTGTTGGTGGCGATCGTCTGGAACTGGTTCAGGTGGGCCTTGACGTTGGCCAGCGGGATGTCGGGGGGCGCCGCGACGGTGGAGGGTGCGGCGGTGGCGGGGGCGCCGAGCAGCCCCGCCAGCAGGGCGGCGGCGCCCGTGGCGGCCAGGATGCGTCTTCTCACGGTCTTCTCCGAGCAGGAGGGCCCGGGCCCGGCGAGGCACGCGCCGGGCCCGGACGGCGGGGGATCAGGAGTTGGTGATCTTCACGTTGTCGACGCCGCCCTCGACGAGGCTGCCGGTGCTCGCGTCGGCGACGTCCACGACGATCCGGACGCTCTGCCCGGCGAAGGACGACAGGTTGTAGGTCGCGGTCTGCCAGGTCGCGGAGCGGTTGGCGGCCGAGGCGGCCTGGTTGAGGACGGTGGTGGTGCCGTTCGGGCCGACGACGCGGACGCGCAGGTAGTCGGCGCTGGAGGCGTTGTTCAGGTGGCCCAGGTACCAGTGGAACGTCAGCGTGCTGGTGCCGCTCGCCGGGACGCTGATCGCCGGGGACTGGACGCTGGTGACGCCGCCGTCCACGTCGTTGGTGCCCGGGTCGCCGCCGGACGCGCCGGTCACCAGGTCGTAGGAGCCGGCCTGCGGGGCGAGCTGGAGCGCGGTGCCGCTGTAGGTGGTGGCCTGCGCCTGGCCGCGTTCGAAGCGCCCGGAGGTGGCGGTGTCGGAGCCGCCCGGGTTGACCGTCCAGCCCTTGTCGGTCTCGAAGTCGTCGGCGAAGACGGTGCCGCCGGGCCCGCCGGAGCCGACCGTCAGCGTGAACGTCGCGGTGCGGTCCACGCTCGCGCCGTCACCGAGCACGGTGATCGTGTAGGTGCCGTTCGGGGTGCCCGCCGGAACGGTGACGGTCATCGTGGACGACTGCCCGGAGGTCACCGACGCGGGGGAGAACGACGCCGTCGGACCGGACGGGTTGCTGGTCGCCGACAGGGCGACCTGCTGGGCGCTGCCGCCGGTGGTCTGGGTGTTCACGGTCACGGTGGCCGAGCCGCCCGGCTGGACGGTGCCCGACGTCGGGTTCAGCGACAGCGAGAAGTCGTTCTGCTGGGTGCCGCAGGACGCCTCGCCGGACTGCGCCGGGACGCTGACCGCCGCCCACGCGGCCTTCACCGCGTTGCACTCGGTGGCCGAGCCGGGGAACAGCTGGATCGCGGCGTTGACCGTCTCGACCCGGGCGCGGGCGTGGCTCCACGCGGTGACCTTGCGCAGCAGGCCGCCCATGAAGATCTTGCCGGCCTTCTCGATGCCGATGCCGGTGACCGTCGAGCCGTTGCAGGTCGGGCTGGTCGGCTTGCCGCCGCCGGGGTTGGAGCCCTCGGCCAGCAGGTAGAACCAGTGGTTCTGCGGGCCGGCCGCCGCGTGCACCTCGGTGCTGGGGATCGAGGAGGAGTAGCAGTTCGGGTCGCCCTCGGCCGACGGGTTGTACATGTTGCGGATCTCGCCGCTGCCGACCAGGTCCACTTCCTCGCCGACCAGGTAGTCCGGCGGGTCGAGGGTGGCGGGCTCGTTGGTGAAGTGCTCGGTGAGCGCGCCGAAGATGTCGCCGGCGCTCTCGTTCATGCCGCCCTTCTCGTTGCCGTTGCCGCCCCCGGAGCCGCCCGGCGTGAACTGGAAGATGCCGTGGCCGTACTCGTGGGCGACCACGTCCATGGCGGTGGCCTGCTTGGTGCCCGCGCTGTTGCGGCCGAAGTTGGTGTAGCTGCCGTTCCAGTAGGCGTTCGCCTGGTTCAGGCCGACGCGCATCGGGAAGGCGTTGCCGTTGCCGTCGAAGCCGTTGTGGCCCAGCCAGGACCGGAGCATGTCCCATTCCTTCTGCGCGGCGTACATGCCGTCCACGCAGGCGGTCTCCAGGTCGGTGCCGCTGCCGTTGCCCCACGCGCTGTCGGGGCCGGTGAAGGTGGTGCCGCTCTGGTTGCCGCACCGCAGGTTGGGCCGGGTGGGGTCGGCGATCGACGTCGGCTGGGTGGTGATGTCGACGGTGCCGTGGTAGTGGCTGCGGTCGTCGGCGACGGGGGTGACCTCGTCCCACTTCTCGGCGACCTTGCCGTTGTCGGCGTCCACGTAGACGTGCAGCCTGGCCGGCTTCTTCTGCAGCGTGCCGGTGACGACGACCTCGTAGACGAGGCGTCCGGTGCCCTCGGCGAGCACCGTCAGCTTCGGCGCGGACGCGCTGTCGACCTTGGTGACCTGGCCCTTGGCGACCTTCGTCGCCCGCGCGGCGGGCAGCGACGGCGTGGTGTCGACGTCGAGCTTCTTCGACTGGGCGACGCTGGTGCCGAGCACCGCGCCGCTGGCGTTGGTGACCACGACGAAGTCGCCGCCGTAGACGGGCAGCCCGTCATAGGTGCGCTCGTAGGAGACGTACTGCAGGCCGCCCGCGCCGGAGACGACGCCCTTGCGGACGACCTTCTCCTCGGGCGCCTTCTTGAACGCGGCCGGCTTGGCGACGACCAGCCGGTCGGCGGAGGCCGCGGCCACCGTCCTGGGGTCGGGACGGGCCGGAGCGGGCGGCGCGGCTGCCTGGGTGGGCGCGGCGGCGACCGGCGCGGCCAGCGCCGCGACGAGGCCGGCGGCGGTGACCGCCGCCGCCCCGAGCGCGGTGGGGGATCTCACGGGGTTGCTCCTTCTGCACGGCCGGACGCCCGCCGCCAGGGCGCGGTGCTCCTTGTGGGAGACGGTCGCGCCGGGCGGGAACCCGACGTTGACGGGGGTGATGCGGGGCAAAACCGCTCATCCGGACGAGCTATGCAGAAGTAGACCCCTGTGGCCGCTATGCGGCAATGAATCCATTCACGACTGGATTTTCAATTTTCCCCCGAAGGGGTGCTGAACGTTCGAAGGCGTTCACTTGGCCGCGATCCGGTCGCTCAGCCAGGCGAGCGACAGCGGGTAGCGGTAGTCGATCCCGCCGTGCGCCGCGTCGAACAGCTCGAAGTGGATGGCGTCCGCGGCGACCCCGGCGTCCAGCAGCGCCCGCCGGTATGCCTCCGCGCCGACGTCGAGGAACCACTCGTCGCGCGTTCCGCCGTCGATCCACACCGCCCGCAGGGACCGGACCGCGTCGGTGTGCCGGGGCACCATCCGCACCGGGTCCCAGTCCAGCCAGCGCTGCCAGACCTCGGGCCGCAGCACCCCGGTGACCGGGTCGAACGGCAGCACCGGCGTCCCGTCCCGGTCGGCCGAGTAGCAGGCGGTGTAGCCCAGGATCTCCAGCAGCTTGTCGTCGCCGGACCTGGTGAACGACACGCGGGAGCGGAAATCGTCCCACCAGCGCATGACGTCCCCGCCGTACTCCCTCAGATGCCGCACGATCTGCGGGAAGTCGCCCAGGTAGGCGTACTCGAACAGCGCGTCGCCCGCGTGCGTGGCCAGCGCCCCGAACAGGTCCGGCCGCAGCATCGGCGTGACCATCGCGCCGTAGCCGCCGCTGGACTTGCCCATGATCGCGCGGTGCTCGGGGGCGTTCACCGTCCGGTAGCGCGCGTCCACCCAGGGCACGACCTCCTCGCACAGGTACGAGTGGTAGCGGCCCGTCCCGGGGGAGTCGATGAACTGGCTGCCGCCGTAGGACGTCCAGGCGTCCACGTACACCACGATCGCGGGCGGGGCCTCGCCGCGCGCGAACACCGCGTCCGCGGTCTCGGGGAACGGCTGGCGGAACGGCATCCGGTTGCGCCACATCGCGACGTGCCCGGTGAAACCCTGGATCACGTACACGGTCGGGTAGCGGCGCTCGGGCTCGTCGTCGTAGCCGGGCGGGGTGTAGACCCACAGGGGTCGCTCGTGCGGGTCGCCGAGCGGGTTGTCGCGCAGCAGGGCGCTGTCGAGGACGTGCTCGTCGAGGCGTCCGGCGAGGTCGGCGGACCAGGGCAGCATGCGGGGCTCCTTCGCTCTGACCGATCACTACGACGTTATCCCCGGGTCACCCTGAGTGGCTTCGTCACTTTCTGCCCCTGTCGCGCTCCCGACGTGATCACTAGGTTGTGCGCCATGAGAACGCGCTGGACAGTCCCCGCCCTCGCCGTCGCGGTCACCGCCCTCGCACCGGTCGCGCCCGCCCAGGCCGCGCCCGCCGCGCCCGCGGCCCCCGCCGCGAAGGTGCGCTGCGAGTTCATCCCGACGCCCGAGAACCCGGCCGCCAAGCCGGTCCGCCCGCCGCGCCCCAAGACCCGCGCCAAGGGCAAGGTCGACGTCGTCCTGTGGACGAACTACGGCGCGGTCGGCATCCGCATGGACCGGGGGAACGCGCCCTGCGCCGTCCACAACTTCGTCAGCCTCACCCGGCAGCGCTTCTACAACGACACGCGCTGCTGGCGCCTGACGAACTCGGCCCGCCTGGGCGTCCTCCAGTGCGGCGACATCTACCGCGCCGAGGAGGGCGGTCCGGGCTACAAGTTCGCCGACGAGCTGACGGGCAAGGAGACCTACCCGCGCGGCACCGTCGCGATGGGCAACTGGGGCCCGGACACGAACGGGAGCCAGTTCTTCATCGTCCACTCCCACGCGAACATCCCGCCCGCGTACACGGTCCTCGGCAAGGTGACGTTCGGGATGAGGACGCTGGACCGCATCGTGAAGGTGGGAATCAAGCCCGGCGGTCCGGTCCCGGGCGACGGCGAACCCGCCAAGCCGGTCCGCATCCACCGCGTCACGGTCCGCGGCTGACGCGCGTCCGGTCCCCGGCGCGAAGCCGGGGACCGGCCCGTCCCGCGCGGCGCCGCGACCTCCTCGGCGGTGCCCGCCTCCACGACGGGGGTTCCGTTTATGGAGATCATCGCCATTCTCAGGCCTCCTTACGGAACCTAACGTCGGCGCGACACGACAGGAACGGACCGAGGAGGTTCCCGCAATGCGCGTTCACCCCGTACGACGCGTTCTTGCGCCCGTTCTCGCGGCGTTCGCGCTGATGACGGCGTTCGTCGCGCCCGCCCGGGCGGCCACCATCACCCAGGTGACGAGCTTCGGCACCAACCCCGGCGCCCTGCGGATGTACCGCTACGTGCCCGACGGCCTGCCCAGCGGTCGGCCGCTGGTGGTGGTGATGCACGGCTGCACCCAGGACGCCCGCACCTACGCCACCAACTCCGGCTGGCTGACCATCGCCGACCGCTACCGTGTCTCCCTCGTCCTGCCCGAGCAGCAGAGCGGCAACAACGCCAACCGGTGCTTCAACTGGTTCCAGTCCGGCGACACCGCCCGCGGCCAGGGCGAAGCAGCCTCCGTCGCGCAGATGGTGCAGCGGATGAGGAACGACTACGGTTCCACGAACGTGTACGCCAGCGGCCTGTCGGCGGGCGGCGCCATGGCGGCGGTGATGCTGGCGACCTACCCCGACGTCTTCTCCGGCGGGGCCGTCATGGCCGGGCTGCCGTACCGGTGCGCCTCCAGCCTCGTCGACGCCTACGGCTGCATGAGCCCCGGCCGTGACCTGACACCCCAGCAGTGGGGCGACCGGGTCCGGGCGGCCTCCCGCCACCAGGGGCCCTGGCCGACCGTGACGGTCTGGCACGGCACCTCCGACTACACCGTCGTCCCGGCCAACATGCGCGAACTGGTCGACCAGTGGACCAACGTGCACGGCGCCGACACCCGCGCCGACCTGTCCGACACCGTCTCCGGCGCCGCCCACGCGGTGTACCGCAACGGCGCCGGGGCGGCGGTGGTGGAGACCTACACCATCAACGGCATGGGCCACGGCCACCCCGTCGACCCGGGGACCGGCCCGCGCCAGTGCGGCACCGCGGGCGCCTACGTGCTCGACGTCAACATCTGCGCCGCCCACCACTCCGCGCAGAAGTGGTTCCCGCCGAGCCCCTGACCTCGCCCACGCGGTGAACACCGCGCCCGGCCCCGCTCCGGCCGGACCCACCCGACCGGAGCGGGGCCGGACCACTGGCGAAGATCCGCACGCCACCGTGCTTCCCGGGGCGGACACCGAACGCGGTCCGCCCCCGAACGTCAGGTGACCGCCGTCAGCGCGTCGCACTCCGACGGGTCGGCGGGACCGAGCCGCGAGGTGGCCTGGATGAGGGCGTCCAGCCGGTCGCGCGCGGTCAGGAGGTCGGCCGCGGCGGCGCTCAGCCGTTCCCGTTCACGGTGCAGGTCGGAAAGCATCCCGCCGCAGGCCGGCGCCAGCGCCTCCCCGTCGTCGGCCAGGCACGGCAGCAGCTCGCCGATCGTCGCGGTGTTCAGCCCGGCCGCGAGCATGAGGCGGATCCCCCGCACCGTGGCGGCGTCCTCCTCCCGGTACTCGCGGTAGCCGCTGGGCCGTCGCAGCGGCCGCAACAGCCCCTGCTCCTCGTAGTAGCGCAACGAACGCACGCTGACTCCCGTGAGCCGGGACAGCTCTCCGATCCGCATGTGACGACCGCCACTTCGGTTGACTCTCACGCCGGTGTGAGGGTCCAACCTATCCGGCATGACGGACATAAAAGATCATCGCTACTCCCACGAGACCGAGGTCACCGTCGTCGGCCTGGGGCCGATGGGGACGGCTCTGGCGGAGGTGTTCCTCGCCGGGGACCGGTCGCTGACGGTCTGGAACCGCACCCCCGGCAGGGCCGACGGCCTCGTTGCCAAGGGGGCGCGCCGCGCGGCCACCGTCGCCGAGGCCGTCGCCGCGAGCCCGCTCACGATCGTGTGCCTCAACGACTACGCGACCGTGCGGCGGGTCCTCGGCTCCGCCGCCGGAACGGACGGGACGCGCACGCTGGTGAACCTCACCTCGGGGACCCCGGCGGAGGCCCGCGCGGCGGCGGACTGGGCGGCCGGGCACGGCCTCGACTACCTCGACGGCGCGATCATGGTGCCGCCGCCGCTGGTCGGGAACACCGACGCGGTCTTCCTGTTCAGCGGCCCGCGCCAGGTGCTCGACCGACACCGGGCGACCATGGCGGCGCTGGGCGACCTCCGGCACCTCGGCGCCGACCCGGGCCTGGCGGCGCTGTTCAACACGGCGCTGCTCGGCATGATGTACGCGACCCTGAACGGTTTCCTGCACGGCGCCGCGCTGGTCGACTCGGCGGGCGTGCCCGCGCGCGAGTTCGCCGAACTCGCCCTGGGCTGGTTCATGCCCGTGGTGCTCAATCCCGCCGGTCTCGCCGAACAGGCGTCGGGCCTGGACGACGGGGCCTACCCCGGCGACCTCGGGACCATGGAGATGAACCTGAACGCGCTGGAGCACATCGCCCGCACCAGCGCCGAGCAGGGCGTCCACACGGACCTGCCGCGGTTGATGAAGGAGCTCGCCGAGCACGCGGTCTCCCGGGGGCACGGGGCCGAGAACTACTTCGCCATGTTCGAGCTCTTCAAGCTCGGCCCGTCCCGCGACTAGTGTCCCGCGCCATGGACCACCCGTGCGGGAGCCTCCTGACCCGCACGGGTGATCACCGGGCCGCTCCGACCCCCTGGGCGCGCTCAGCGGGGTTCGGGAAGGTCGAGTTTCTCTCGCAGCTCCGCCAGGCCCCGCGTGCGTTCCTCGCCGCGCCAGTCCTCAACGAAGTCGTGGAGCGCGAGCACCAGCCTGCGGCCACGTTCGTACCGTTCGTCGCTCCAGGTCTTCAGACGCTCCAGGCCCGCGTGCACCGGCTCGAATTTCGCGGGGAACAGATGGAAGCCGATGTCCACGAGCGCGGGACAGCTGATCTCGTGGTCAAGGGCGGCCTCGAAGGGCTCCCGCACTACCGTGCCCTCGCTGACGCCGCTGTTCTCCACCTGCTCGTAGACGAGGTCCACGCTGAACGTGTCGCCTGCCAGCAACTCGCCGAACCGGACGGCGATCCAGGGGTAAAGCCCCTTGCTCCCGCATCTGCGCGGGTGGGCCTCGCCGCGCGCGTACTCAAGCACCCTGCTCGCCCGGTCCGCTTCGCCCTGCCCGATGAGGACGTGCCCTTCGAGGTGACCCGCATAGCCCGCGAGCAGACCGTCGCACATCTCCCGTGCGTCGTTCAGCGGTCGCAGCGCGGCGTCCCGGTCACCGCTCTGGATCAGAAGGTTGCCGAGAAGGATGTTGGCGAGGTCTCCGGCGTCCGTGCCGTCGTGGGCGCTCGCCGCCTGCTCGAACCCGTTCCGGGCCTTGTCCGGGTCGCCGGTGAGCTGGGCCGCGAGGCTCCGGAGGAGCGTTCCATCCTCGTCCAGGGACGTGCGGAAGCCCGGGGCGAGCATCACGGCGGCCAGGGGGCCCAGCCAGGGATCCTCGCCCGCGGCCACCTGCTCCAGCCATGCCCGGCAGGAGTCGCCGAGACCGTTCTCGCCGAGTTCGACGCCCGCCAGCGCCATGGCCGCGTGCCCGGACACGGCGGTACGTCCCGCACCGGCGAGCGTGGTCAGCAGGATCCGCGCCTCCGCGACGTCACCCGCCCGGTACGCCGCCAGCCCGCGTTCGACCTCGTCCGGCACCGGGCTCAGGGGGTCGGGAGGAAGCGGAAGGGCCCTTCCGTTGGAGTCCAGCAGGGATCGATCGGTCATGTCACGGCCTTCCCGTGGGGGCGTTTCGCCGGAGCATGCCACCGGCGACCGACACTTGATCGCGAAAGGCCGGAAGAGGGAGTCTCGGGGCCACCGTCCGGGGCGGGCAGTGCTCAGGGGCTACGGGCGGCCGTGCCCGATTGGTTCCCCGGGCCCTTTCCGGCCGCCCGCCTTCGTCCTGATCATGGAAGTGCGCCGATGACTCCGGCGAGCGGAGGGTCGACCGTGACCTCCGACTCGCCGGGTTCCACCTCTGGGAGAGGGGACGAGAGGCCGTCTTCGGGCCTGCCGGGCCGAAGACGGCCTCTTCCTTCCGGCGGGGGTGGAGTCGCCGGCCATGGCGAACAGTGCCCAGGGGCCAGATCCCCGCCTCCGGTTGGTTCCCCGGGGCCTTCTCTCCCGTCCACCGGCGTCACGATCATGGACCGCGCAACGTCGCGGGGAACCCGCGACCCTCCGGAAAGCAGGGATCCGCATGCGCAAGATCGCTGTCAGTGTCGCCGCCGCGGTCGCCCTCGGGGTGACCGCCCCGGTGGCCGAGGCCGCCCCTATGGCCGCCCCTATGGCCGCCCCCATGGCCGCCCCCGCGGTCCAGCAGGTCCCGAAGCCCACCTGGGACATCAGCCGCCACAAGCCCGCGCAGGTGAAGGGCAAGGGCTACCGGAAGTGGCACGCCAAGCCGAAGATGATCGAGGTGTCGGGCCTGGTCTGGGAGACCTCCCCGCGCGGCAAGGGCCGCGCCGTGGTCAAGTTCTTCGTCGGTTCCAAGAAGGACAAGGACCCCGAGATCCTCCGCTTCGACTCGGTGCGGAAGTCCGTGTTCTTCCACGTGGTCTCGACCAAGAAGAAGCCGATCACCAAGAACACTCCGATCTGGGCCCAGAAGACCTTCTACCCCCAGAAGGGCAAGCCCGTGGTGAGCGGATACATCCCGATCAGGTGACCCCGCACCGCCTACTCCCGGTGTGAGCCGCTGTTCTGAGTCCACCAGGCCGCTATCTGTGCGCGGGAGCGCAGGCCCAGTTTGGTCAGGATGTTCGCCACGTGGCGGCCTGCCGTGCCGGGGCTGATGTACAGCTCCTCGGCGATGGCCCGGTTCGTCAGGCCGCGGCTGATCAGGTGGGCCACCTCGCGTTCCCGGGGCGTCAGGGTGCTGGGCGGACGGTGGGGCGCGGTGGGCGGGGCTTCGCCGGTCGTGCCGCCGGGGGGCTCCAGGGCGTGGGCGATCGCCCGGTCGGGCGGGAGCGCCCGGCCCTCCGACCACAGCTGCTCCACCGCGGGGCCGCCCAGGTCGGCGCGGATCCTCTCCAGCAGGGCCTCGCGGCGCGCCCCCGAGCCCGGGGACGCGGGGACGCCCGCCGCCTCCCGGAACGCGTCCGCAGCGCCCGCGATCCGCACCGCGCGGGCCGGGTCGCCCTCGTGGGCCGCCAGCGCCGCGAACAGCTCCAGGATGCGGGCCACGCCCAGGCGCTGGCCGGTACGGGCGGTCAGCTCCAGGCTCTCGGACAGGTGGCGGCGGGCGGCGGGCGGGTCGTCCAGGTCGAGGGCGGCCGCGCCGATCCCGGCCAGGCAGCGGGCGCGCTGGCTGCGGAAGTCGTCCAGGCGCGTGGTGATCTCGTGGGCGGCGCGGTAGTGGCGCAGCGCGCGGGCCGGGTCGCCCTCGGCGTGCGCGGTCACGCCGAGCCCGGCCAGGGCGTTCGCCGCCATCCCGTAGTGCTCCATCCGCCGGTAGAGCGCCAGGCTCTCCTCGTACAGGCGGGCGGCCGAGCGGAGACGGCCGCGCCGCACCGCCAGGGCCGCCAGCGAGGTCAGCGCCAGCGCCTCGTTGAACGGGTCGTCCGCGCGGGCGCTGTCGCGGATCTCCGCCAGCGCGCGCTCGGCGTCGTCGGCCCGGCCCCGCCGCAGGTCGACGCGGGCGAGCAGCCCGGCGGCGGCGTGCAGGCCCTGGTGGTCGCCCAGCTCCCGGTGGATCCGCAGACCCTCGCGGGCGCAGGAGGCGGCCAGGTCCAGCTCGTCGTGCTCGTAGACGGCCTGCCCGTAGGCGGTGCGCGCCGCCGCCCACACGGCGGGCGGGACGTCGCCGCGCGGCAGCGCGAAGCAGCGCTCGAACCCCTGGCGGCTCTCCCGGAACCCGCCGTGGATCATCCAGTACCAGCGGGTCGCCGTGCACAGCCGCAGTCCCGCCTCCGCCGCGCCGTGCCGCAGGCAGGCGTCGAGCGCGGCGCGCAGGTTGTCGAGCTCGGCGCGGACCTCGCGGAACGCGGCGAGGCGTTCCTCCCAGGTCGCCGCCGGGTCGCGCCAGCCGGTCCACTCCAGGCGCTCGGCCAGCTCCACGAAGTGGACGCGGTGCCGCTCGGCGACGGCGTCGGCCTCCCCGGCGTCGGCGAGGCGCTCGGCGGCGTAGTGCCGGATCGTCTCCAGGAGCCGGTACCGGCCGTGCTCGGCCACCACCAGCGACTTCGCGGTCAGCTCGCCCAGCACGTGCAGCACGTCCACGCCGCCCGCGCCGCAGACCCGTTCGGCGGCCTCCAGCGTCCAGCCCCCGGCGAACACCGACAGCCGCCGCAGCACCGCGCGCTCGTCGGCGTCGAGCAGGTCGTGGCTCCAGTCCACGGTCGCGCGCAGCGTCCGCTGCCGCCGCGCCGCCGTCCGACTGCCCCGGACCAGCAGGCGGAAGCGTTCGTCGAGGCGTTCGGTGATCTGCTCGACGGTCAGGAACGCCACCCGCGCCGCCGCCAGCTCCAGGGCGAGGGGCATGCCGTCCAGCGCCCGCGCGAGCCGGGCGACGACGGCGGCGTTCCGCTCGGTCAGCCCGAAGTCCGGCCGCACGGCCGCGGCCCGGTCCGCGAACAGCCGCACCGCCGCGCCGCCCTCCAGCGGCGGCACCCGCCACACCACCTCGCCCGGCACCCGCAGCGGCTCCCGGCTCGTCGCCAGCAGGTGCAGGCGCGGGCAGCCGGTGAGCAGCCGTTCCGCGAACGCCGCGCACGCGTCCACCAGATGCTCGCAGTTGTCCAGCACGAGCAGCGGGCGGCGCGGGGCGAGCGCCGCCACCACCGTGTCGGCCTGCGAACGCCCCGGCTCCTCGGCGACCCCGAGGACCGCCGCGACCGCCTGCGGCACCAGCGCCGGATCGTGCACGTCGGCCAGCGGCACCAGCCACACCCCGTCCTCGAACGCCCCGAGCGTCCCGGCGGCGACCTGCCGCGCCAGCCGCGTCTTGCCGATCCCGCCGACGCCGGTCAGCGTGACCAGGCGTTCGGCGGGCAGCAGCGCGGCGAGCTCGGCGGTGTCGCGTTCCCGGCCGACGAACCGGGTGGTCTCCGCCGGAAGGTTGTGCCGGTCCGGCTCCAGGCGTGGTGTCATGGGCGGCCCTCTCGCCGCGAGTGTGACACCCCGCCCGGAACCGGGCCAGCGGAACGGCGCTACGCGCGGCGCAGGGTCAGGAAGGCGCGGTAGGTGCCGTTGGGGTCACCGCCGTTGAACTTCAGCGCGGGCAGCGTCACCTGCGCCTGGCTCTGCGTCCTCGCGTCCGCGTCGGCCTCGGTGAGCAGCATCGCCTGCGGCTCGCCGACCGGGTCGTCCGCGCCGATCGTCGCCACGAACCCGGCGATCGTGCCGAGCGCGCCGAGCACGATCGCCGCCAGGTCCTTCTTGGCGGCCTTGGCGATCGCCGCGATCGCCGTGAGCAGCACCCCCAGCTCGGTGACGATCTTGGTGATGTCGCCGAGGTCGTGCTCGAAGTGCGCGGCGGTGACCAGCACGTCCGAGTCCAGCACGGCCGGACCGGTGCGGCCGAACAGCCGCAGGTCCTCCGACCCCGACGCCGGGGCCCGCTCGCCCTCCTCGACCTTGTAGACGGGCGTGCGCACCGACCGCGCGGGCTCGCCCTCGTCGGCCTCCCGCTGCGTGACCAGGGTGAACACGGTGTAGGGCTCGTCCTTGCCGAGCCACTCGGGGTTGCTCTCGTCGTCGCAGACCAGGTGCGAGAACTTCAGCTCGTACCGGTTGCGCGTCGGGGTCGGCTCGCCCGGCGTCGCGGTCCCGCCGAGCCGGTCGATGATCTGTTCCAGTTCGCGCGGCGGCACGACCGTGCCGACCGGCTTGAACGCGTAGGTGCCCCCGAACATGTCCCGCTTGCGGTCCTCCGGCAGGTTGTCGACCCGCCGCACCGCGCGCTCCAGGACGTCGCGCGCCCCGGGCACCTTGTCCAGCGCCGCCCACACGACGCGGTCGACGTCGTTGCGCTGCGCGGCCGGCACGTTCGCGGCGTACCGGCGTGCCAGCAGCAGCGCGGCCCCCGCGTACTCGGCCCGGCTGGAGACGGCCATGATGACTCTCCCTCGTTCGATCGGTTGCCCCGTGGCCCCCGATGACCAGGCAAAAGTACGAATTCCGACCCGCCGCGCACATGTGCCGAACGATGTAGACGCCGACACATGTCACGAACCGGGCCGCTGTTCCGTCCTTCCGGCGAACGAGAGGAGCCATCCGTGAACGAGTACGCGACCCTGCGCGCCCTGCACCGCCCCGGCGACCCGCTCGTCCTGCCGAACGTGTGGGACGCGGGCAGCGTGAAGATCGTCGAGGAGGCCGGGTATCCGGCGCTGGCCACCGCCAGCGCCTCGATCGCCGCGATGCTCGGCTACCCCGACCACGAGGGCGCGCCCGCCGACGAGATGTTCGCGGCCGCCGCCCGCGTGATCCGCGCCGCGACCGTCCCGGTGACGGTGGACGCCGAGGCGGGCTACGGCCTCAAGCCGGACGAGCTGGCCGCGCGCCTGCGCGGGATCGGCGCGGCGGGCTGCAACATCGAGGACACCGACCCCGCCGCCGGCCTGAGGGACGCCGACGCGCAGGCCGGGTACATCGCCGCGCTGCGCGCCGCCGACCCCGACCTGGTGATCAACGCGCGGGTGGACGCGTTCCTGGCGGACCTGGACGACCCGGTGGGCGAGGCGGTCGCCCGGGGGCGCCGCTACCTGGAGGCGGGCGCGGACTGCGTCTACCCGATCCTGGCCCCGTTCGAGAAGGTCGGGGAGCTGGTGGCGGGGATCCCCGGCCCGGTCAACGTCGCGTGCTTCCCGGGCACGACCCCGCGGCGGCTCGCGGAGCTGGGGGTGGCGCGGATCTCGTTCGGCCCGCAGCCGTACCTGCACGCGCTGGAGACGCTGCGGACGTTCGCGACCAGGGCGGCGGCGGGGGAGGACCCGGCGGCGGACTAGGCACGGCCGACGATACTCAATAAGGTGAATAGTCATATCCGTGACTGAGGAGGGTGACATGAGCACCGTGGACCGTTTCCGCGCCGCCGTGGAGAAGGGCGACCTGGACGCCCTGCCCGAGCTGTTCGCCGAGGACGTGAAGTTCTACAGCCCGGTGAAGTTCACGCCGTTCGAGGGCCGCGAGATGGTGATGGGCCTGTTCGGGGTGCTGCTGCGGACGTTCCGGGACTTCCGCTACGTCGGCGAGCTGGAGGGGACGGCCGAGCTGGCGGCGGGCGGCGAGGCCCCGTCGCACATCCTCATCTTCCGCGCGGACGTGGACGGCAGGCAGATCCACGGGATCGACCTGATCCAGGTGGACGGCGACGACCGGATCACCGAGTTCACGGTGATGGTCCGCCCGCAGTCGGCCGTCGTCGCGCTGGGCGAGGCGGTCCTGCGGGGGCTGGTCGAGGACGGGCTGGTCGAGGGCTGACCCCGCGCCGGGGGGTGGACCTGGGTACACCCCCGGCCGGTGTGCAGGCCCCTTATCCGGCCGGGCGGCGGCGGCCAGAGTTGATCACGTCATCGAGACGATCAACGCGAGGAGCCCGCATGCGCCGCCCCCTGACCGCCGCCGCCCTGACCGCCGCCCTCACCGGGGCGCTCGCCGCGCCGGCCGCCGCTTCGGCCGGCGCCGCCCCGCCCGCCGGGCTCCAGGCCGCCGCCGACCGCCTGGTCGCCGCCGGCCAGCCCGGCGTCATCGTCATGGCCCGGCGCGGCGCGAAGGTCTCCCACGTCACCGCCGGGGTCGCCGACCGCGCCACCGGCCGCCCCATGGACCACCGCCTGCGCGTCCGCATCGCGAGCGTGACCAAGACGTTCACCGCCACGGTCCTGTTGCAGCTGGTCGCCGAGCGCCGCCTGTCCCTGGACGACACCGTGGAACGCCGCCTCCCCGGCCTGGTGCCCGGCGGCGACGCGATCACGATCCGCCACCTGCTCCAGCACACCAGCGGCCTGCCCGAGTACACCGCCGACCAGCGGATCATGGCCGAGCCGCGCCGCGCCTGGACGCCCCGCGAGCTGGTCGCCATCGCTCTGGAGAAGCCGCGCCCGCACGCCCCCGGCGCGGGCTGGACCTACGCCAACACCAACTACATCCTCGCCGGGATGATCATCGAGAGGGCGACGGGGCGCCCGTTCGGGACCGAGCTCCGGCACCGGATCCTCACCCCGCTGGGGCTGCGGCACACCAGCTACCCGACGGTGTCGCGCGCGTTCCCCGGCCCCTACGTCCACGGGTACTGGGAGGGGTACGGCGACGTCAGCACCGAGGTCAGCCCGTCCAGCGCCCGCACCTCCGGCGGCATCGTCTCCACCGTGGACGACGTCGCCCGCTTCCACCGCGCCCTGTTCACCGGACGCCTCCTGCCGAAGGCCCAGCAGCGCGCCCTCACCGCCACCCTGCGCGTCACCGACGGGGGCGCCGAGAAGGGCTACGGCCTGGGCGTCGAGAAGGTCCGCCTGTCCTGCGGCGACGCCTGGGGCCACGACGGCGGCTTCCCCGGCTACCGCACCTGGACCTACACCAGCGCCGACGGCCGCCGCCAGGCCGTGATCGCCTACAACGACAACAGCGCCCGCTTCGAGAGCGACCCCGGCTTCCGCGCCGACCGCGCCAGAACGGCCGAGGCGGCGTTCTGCGGCTAGGGCCCGCGGCGGGCGCGGGAAGATGGGGGCCCAGCTTGTGGAACGGAGTCCTTCATGGGTCAGTACCGCGCGTCGTTCGACGCGACAGTCAGCTTCGGCAACGGCGGGGACCTCGCCGTCCGGGGGTTCCGGGTGGACGTCCCCGGGCCGGACGTCACCGAGGAGGAGATCGGGGCGCTCTTCGTCGCCTCGCTCGGGCTGCTCATGAGCGGGAACGTCGAGCTGTCGAACGTCGAGGTCTTCGAGGAGGCGCACAAGGGCACGCGGGGCGGGCCGTCGGACCGGGCCGCCGCGGTCCCGCGCGGGCGGCTCGTCGAGCTCGGCCACGTCATCCGGCACGGCATGCGCACCGCGCCCGGCCTGCCCGCGCCCGAGGTCTCCCCGTTCCTCACGCGGGAGGCGTCGCGGGAGGTCTACGCGCCGGGCACCGAGTTCGCCATCGACCGGATCCACATGGTCGGCAGCACCGGCACCTACCTGGACACGCCCTACCACCGGTACGCCGACGGCGCGGACCTCACGGGCATCCCGCTGGAGAAGGTCGTCGACCTGCCCGCCGTCGTGGTGCGGGTGACCGGGACGGAGGAACGGGCGATCGACGTCGGCGCGTTCGCCGCGTTCGACGTGCGGGGCAGGGCGGTGCTGGTGCACACCGGCGACGCCGAGCGGTTCGGCACCCCGGCCTACGCCGACAAGCCGCATCACCTGACGCGCGCCGCCGCGGCCTGGCTGGTCGACAACGGGGCCGCGCTGGTCGGGATCGACGCCGTCAACGTGGACACCACCGACGACCCCGAGCGTCCCGTCCACACGCTGCTGCTCGGCGCGGGCATCCCCATCGTGGAGAACATGACCGGCCTGGAGCAGCTCCCGCCGAGCGGCGCGAGCCTCACCGCCGTCCCGCTGCGGATCGCGGGGCTGGGGATGATCTCCGTGCGGGCGTTCGCGCGGCTGCCCGAGTAGGGCTCACTCCAGGGGCTCGCCGAGGTGGTCCAGCACCACCCCGGCGATGCCCGCCAGCGCCGCCACCTGCTCGGGCGTCAGCAGGTCGATGAAGTGGCGGCGCACCGACCCCACATGGTCGGGCGCGGCCTCCCGGATCGCGCGCAGCCCCTCGTCGGTCAGCGCGATCGACGCGCCGCGCCCGTCGTCGGGGCACTCCTCGCGCCGCACCAGGCCGCGCTGCTCCATCCGCGCGACGTGCCGGGACAGCCGGCTCTTGGACCACAGCATCCGGTCGGCCAGCCGGGTCAGCCGCCAGCGGTGGCCGGGCGCCTCCGACAGCGCCGACAGCACGTCGTAGTCGGGCATCGACAGGCCCGAGTCGGCCGCCAGGTCCCGGGAGACCTGCGCGTCCAGCAGCAGGCGCATCCTCCGGTAACCGAGCCAGGCCCGGTACTCGGCCTCGTCCAGCCAGCGCGGCTCGCTCGTCATGGGGACAGCCTAGACAAGTTGTTGACGTGTAACCAATCCGGTCTTATGTTTCCATGTAAACAAAGCCCGGGAGGACGCCCCATGTTCGGTCTCAACCTGTCCCAGTCCGCCACCGGCGACCCCGTCGGGGACGCCCGGCACGCCGAGGAGCTGGGCTTCGACTTCGTCTCCACCTCCGACCACCCCTGCGGAACGCACCCCTCCTCCGAGACCTGGACCCTGCTGACCTGGGTCGCCGCCCACACCACGCGCATCCGCATCGCCACCCGCGTGCTCGGCGTCCCCTACCGCCCGCCCGCGATGGTCGCCAAGATGGCCGAGACGCTGGACCGGCTGTCGGGCGGGCGGCTGGTCCTCGGGCTCGGCGGCGGCTACTCCGACGAGGAGTTCCGGGCGTTCGGGCTCGGCGTGCCGACGCCCCGGCAGAAGGTGGACGGGATGGTCGAGGCCATCGAGATCATGCGCGGTCTGTGGTCGGAGCCCGGCTTCAGCTACGAGGGCACCCGCTACCGCGTCGAGCGGGCCGACCTGGAGCCCAAGCCCGAGCGCCGCATCCCCCTCTGGCTCGGCACCTACGGCCCCCGCGCGCTGGAGGCGACCGGCCGCCTCGCCGACGGCTGGATCCCGTCCCTCGGGTTCGCGCCGCCCGAGCGGGCCGCCGCCATGCGCGACCGCGTCCGCGCCGCCGCCGAGCGGGCGGGCCGCGACCCGGACGGGATCGCCTGCGTCTACAACGTCCCCGTCCGGATCGGCGACCCGGTCACCGGAGCCTCCGCCACGGGCGACCCCGGCGTCCTCGAAGGCTCCGCCGACCAGGTCGTCGAGCGGCTCCTCGGCCTGCGGAGGCTGGGCTTCACCTCGTTCAACCTCATGCCGTCCGGCCCGGACCCGAGGGACCAGGCCGAACGGCTCGCGCACGGCGTGCTGCCCGCGCTGCGCGGCTGAGGACTACCGCGAGATGTGCAGGATCTCCGAGACCCGGCGGTAGCCGACGCGCGTGTAGATCCGCTCGGCGGCGTCGTTCGTCGGCATCAGGAACGGCGCGGTGATCCCGGCGTCGGCGCAGGCCAGGGTGAGGAACGCCGTCAGCGCCCCCGCGATCCCGCGTCCCCGGTGGGACTCGCTCACCCCGATCGCGGCCAGCTCCCCGACGCCGTCGTGCGGCGGCGTGACGAGCCCGCCGCCGACGCAGGCCGCGCCGTCGAACGCCCCCGCGACCAGCCCGCCGCCCTCGGCGGTGGCGCGCAGCCGGGCCACGTCGTGCTCGGTGGCCGCGGGCGCGCCGTAGGCGGCGTTCTGGACCTCCGCGACCGCCCGCAGGTCCGCGTCGGACCGCGCCAGCCGCAGTGCGACGTCGACCGGGGGCGCGACGGCCTCCGGGCACGTCATGATCGGCAGCCGGGCCTCCACGGCGAACCCGGCGTCCAGCAGCGCCGCCTCCACGCGCGGCGCGGCCCCCGGCAGGTACTCCAGGCGCGGCTTGCGGGACCGGGCGACGAACGCCCCGACCAGCAGCTCCACGTCCGCGGCGGTCGGGACGGCCCCGTCGTCGGGGATGGCGTAGTTGCGGTAGGGGCCGGCGTCGTGCTCGTCGAAGGAGGCCAGGAACGGGCCGACGCGGTGGGCACGCGAGCCCGCGTTGGCGCGCAGGTAGGCGTGGATACGGGAATCGAACACAGCAGTTTCGTCCTTCACATGGTCGTACGAGAAGAGAGCAGCGTGAAAAGAACGGGCCGCTTCGACGACCGTGCCGACGCGTCGGAAAGCGTCGGCGAGTGCGCAGCGGCCCTCTACGGGCGCGCCACCATGGCCTCAATCCTCCTGGAGCCGGGTGCGAAGAACGCCCCCACCCTAGGGCGATGATCAACGCCGCCGCAACGTGAACTCCACGTCGTTGCGGAAGTGCTCCAGCGCCTCCTCCGGCCGCACCGGCGCGGGCGTGCCGAGCAGCGGGAACCCGCCCAGCGAGCTCGGGAACGGCTCGCCGTCGCCCAGCATCAGCCCGTTCGCCGCCTGGCACATCAGGATCGTCCGCTCCAGCGACGACAGCCCGTCCCACCCCGGGAACTCGGTGAGCGGGGCCTTCAACGTCTCGAAGAACTCCGGTGACGGCACCGGCCGTCCCCGCCGGGCCATCTCCCGTACCACCAGCTCGGTGGTCGTCCGCAGCGTCGGCGCGGCGTACCCGGCCGTCGCCCAGAACAGCCCCGGCAGCGCCGCCGGATCCGTCACCGCCACCGCCGCGAGCGCCGCCACGCACTGCCCGGTGACGTCGCGCGGCAGCATGTCGAGCCGCACGTGCCCGCCGACCGCCATCACCGGCATCCCCCGCGCCACCAGGCGGATCTGGTCGTGGATCGACTGCCTGGCGCTCGTGGCCCCGTCCGCCGAGTCGCCCATCACCACCGACGGCCGCACCACGCACAGCGGGCCGTCGAACGCGGCCAGGTCGCGTTCGGCGGCGGCCTTGGACGCCAGGTACACCGACGGGCGGATCGGGCACTCCGCCGGGATCCGGTCCTCGTGCTCGCGCACGAAATCCAGCCGCGCCACGTACGCCGACGAGATGTGGACCAGCGGGGCGTGCGCGGCGGCGGCCAGCTCGGCGACCCGCGCCGCGCCCTCGACGTTGACCGCCGCCATCGCGGCCGGGTCGTCGGTGAAGTCGGCCTTGCCCGCCGCGTGCACCACCAGGTCGGCGCGGTCGGCCAGCGCCGCCCAGTCGCGCGCGGTCAGCCCCAGCCGCCTCGCCGGCAGGTCCACCCTGATCTGCTCGTACCCGACGACGCGGCGGCGGCCCGTCAGCGCGACGACGTCGAAGTCGGGGACCAGCGCCCGCGCGACGGCCCCGCCGACCACCCCGGAGACCCCACTGACCAGCACGACGGGACGGGAAACCTGGGACACGGACGCGCTCCTCTTCACCTCGGCCTTCGGGGCTCGCCGCCCCGGGGCCCACGCTGCCGGAACGGCCCCGCCGGTTGGAACGATCCAGCCGGGTCCTGGCACTCCCTTACCCGATCTTGGGACGCCCTCAGTCCTCGATGGCGATGCCCATCGCCGCGGCCAGCGCGTACACCAGCCCCGGCGCGTCGGCGGAGCTCACCACGGCCCCCCGGAAGCCCTCCACCCCGCGCACCCCGAACAGGTCGCAGCCGGAGAACCGGACCCCGTCCATCGTCGCGTGCGCGAACTGCGCGGACACCAGCCGGCACCCCTCGAACCGGACGCCCTTGAACCCGGCGTTCTGGAAGTCCGCCTCCGACAGGTCGCAGTCGCGGAAGACCACGTTCTGGAGCCGCCCGAACCGGAACGCCGCCAGGTTCGCCCGGCAGCCCTCGACGACGACGTCCCGCAGCCAGCCCTCGGTGAGCCTCGCCCCCGTCATCCGGCTCTGCGCGACGGTGACGTTGGCGAGCTGCGCGTCGTCCCAGCGGACGTTGGCCAGGTCGCAGCCGTCGAACGCGACGTCCGAGAACCGGACGCGCGGCAGCGCGCTCCCCGCCAGCACGGTCCGGTCGAACCGGCACCTCTCGAACTCCGCGTTCTCGGCGGCGGCCCGGGACAGCTCGACGGCCCCGTAGGCGAGCGACAGCAGCGCGCCGTCGTCCACCGGCTCGTCCCGGGGGAGGACCGCCTCGGTCAACGTCCGGGGAATCCGGGGGCCGACAGGTTCTCTCCACCGCTTCGCCGTCGCCACGGGCGCGACCCTATCCCCGCCCCACGACACTCCGGGACGGGGACGGCGGCCGGTCAGTCGACGACGGTCACCTCCGTCGTGGCCGGGCCGACGGGCCCCAGCACCCAGTTGGCGGTGATCTTCACTTTGGTGCCGACCGGCACCGACGCGTCGGCCTCGATGCGGAACAGCGCGCCCACGTGGCTCGCCGGGATGTCGACCTCCGGCGTGACGGTCACCTTCGGGTTGTCGGTGGTGAACCTGACGACCGCGCCGAACGGGTGCCACCACTCGCCGACTCCCACGCCCCCGTACTGCGGGTTGTTCTGCGGGCCGCGCCGCACCCGGCCGAAGTCCAGCCCGGCGATGGAGAAGTGCTTGGGCACGCCGAGCACGCTGGTGGTGGCGTCGGAGGGGCCGAGCAGGGCGCGCAGCGTCACCGAACGCGGGAAGTCGTACGCGGTCGCGGTCATCCTGAACGTCGCGGAGGTGCCGCCCGCCGGGACGACCACGTACGCCGGGCCGTGGACGGCGCTCGACTCGTAGGGGACCTTGCGGACGTCCACCGCCAGGCCGCCGATCGGCGCCGGCGACTTGATCTTCAGGGTGCCGGTGACGGTGCTGCCCTCGACGGCGGCGCGCGCGTCGTTCGGGCGGTCCACGGTGAAGGAGGTGACCGCCTGCTCGCGCGGGTCCACCGGGTTCACCGTCAGGGAGGTGACCGCCGACGAGGACCCGACGTACGCCTTCAGCGTCCGGACCGACGCGGTCGTGGAGTTCTCCACCCGGATGGGGAAGCTGACGCCGCGCTCCCCGGCGGGGACGGTGACCTCGTTCCGGGTGGCCTGGAGGTAGGTGAGGTCGGAGAACCGGCCCGTGGGGTGCACGGTCACCTTGACGCCGCCCGCGGGCGCGGGTTCGGCCAGCGTGACGGTCTGGATCGCCTCCTGCCCGGAGGTGATCGTGCTCGGGGAGACGGAGGTGGCGGCGACGGTGACGGCCGCGGCGGCGTGTGCGGTGGAGTGCGCGGTGGCGTGCGCGGCCGGGGCGGGGGCGGCGGCCGCGAGCGGGGCGGCCGTGACGGCACAGCCGGCCAGGCTCCACCGGAGCACCGCCCGCCGGGAGGAGGGGATCGCGTTCATGGGCTCGAACGTAAGATCGCGAACCGGGCTCCACCAGGCACGGAGGCGGGACGTTCGCACTCCGTAAGATCCGCCGGAAACCCGTGCGGATGGCCGGATGTGGCCACGGGGCGGGCGGGGATCGTCGGTACCGTGAGCCCCACTCTTGTCGATCTTCAAGGAGCGCCCGTGAGGACCTTCGCCCTGGCCGCGTCCGCCGTTCCCGCCGTCGCCCTGGCCGCCGTCCTGGCCCCCGCCCCCGCGTCCGCGTCCGCCCCCGCGTCCGCGTCCGCCCCCGCGTCCGCGCCCGCCGCCGACCGGGCGCACGGCATCAAGGTCAAGGAGAGCCGGCACCACATCAAGGCGACCGGCGACGGGTTCACCGTGCGGATCGACCGCAAGGGCGTCCGCACGGAGATCGACGAGGCGGAGTTCGGGGACCCGGCCGGGGAGCCGATCCTGCGCTCGGTGATCGACATGGCGACGCGGAACTACCCGCCGTTCGTGTGCCGCAACGGCACCTACACGGTCAAGAAGGGCACCTTCTCGCGCACCTACAGTTTCTCCAAGCGCGACCCCCGGCCCGCGCCTTACACGCCGGAGTTCGGCAAGGCGTTCGCGGGCATCATGACGCCGTTCGTCGGGGTGGTGGACGCGACCGCCACCAACGAGAAGGGCGAGACGTTCCGGGTGCTGATCTCCGACCTGGCCCACGAGGAGCTGACGCCGCGCGGCTTCCGGTCGGACTCGCCCATCCACGGCCTGATCGTGGACTCGCGGGGCAAGGTCCGCGACCGCATCTCGCTGTTCGGCCGCTTCTTCTCGGGCCCGAACGGCGAGAACGCCCGCTACTGGATCGAGGACCGGGGCACCTGCCGGGAGACCCGCGACCTGCAGTTCGGCCCGGGCAGCGCGGGCGCGACGGTGACGGGGCCGTTCTTCGTGCTGCCGTTCAAGACCCCGGTCATCACGCCCTGACCTGCCCGTAGACGAGGCAGGGCGTCCCCATGAGCTCGGCGTCGCGCAGATGGCGGTGGCCGATGCGCTCGGCCACCCGCAGCGACGCGACGTTGTCGGGCCGGATCAGCGACACGACCTCCTCGGCCCCGAGCACGTCGAAGCAGTAGTCCACCGCGGCCCGCGCCGCCTCGGTCGCGTACCCCCGGCCCCAGGCGGAGCGGGCCAGCGCCCACCCGACCTCCAGGCCGGGCCACCCGTGCGGCCGCCACGGCCCGGCCCGGCCGACGAGGCGTCCGCCGTCCTTCTCGACCAGCGCCCACATCGAGTACCCGCGGATCACGCGGTGCCCGATGACCATGGCGAGGTTGCGCCAGGCGTCCTCGGCCGACAGCGCGCCGCCCAGGAACCGCCCGACCTCGGGATCGGCGAGCATGGCGGCGTAGTCGTCGAAGTCGTCCCCGGTGAACGGGCGCAGCACGAGCCGTTCCGTCTCCAAGATCTCCACGATTCCCATCCAAGCACCCGGCCGTGATGTCATCGCGGCATGACGACCACGACCGTGCTGGAGATCCCGCAGTGGCAGGCCTCCGCCTCGCCCACCGCCCGCCGCCTGACCGAGGGGGCCGGCCTGCTGGCGGGCCTGTTCCCGGACGCGGACCACGTCCGAGTCCCGATCACCGACGAGTCCGGCACGGCGGCGGCGGTCCGGTCCGCCGACGTCCTGCGCCGCAACCTCGCGGCGGTCCGCGAGTCCCTGGCGGCGGTCCCCGACGACAACCTCCTGATCACGGTCGGCGGCGACTGCGCCGTGGACCTGGCCCCCGTCGAGCGCGCCCACGCCCGGCACGGCGACCGCCTCGCCCTCGTCTGGCTGGACGCTCACGGCGACCTGAACACCCCGGCGTCGTCGCCGTCGAAGGCGTTCCACGGCATGATCCTGCGCGCCCTGCTGGGCGAGGGACCGGCGGACCTCCTCCCCGCGCGGCCCCTGTCCCCGTCGCGGGTGGTGCTGGCGGGGGCCCGCGCGCTGGACGCGGGGGAACGCGCGTTCCTCGACACCGGCTCCCTCCGCCACCTGCCGCCCGCGGCCCTGACCCCCGAGACCCTGGCCGCGGCGGTGGCCGACACCGGCGCGGAGGCGGTCTACCTCCATCTGGACCTGGACGTGCTGGACCCGGGGGCGTTCGCCTCGGTCGGCACCCCCGAGCCCGGCGGCCTGACCCCGGAGTCCCTGATCGCCGCCGTGCAGGCCCTGGCCGGCCGCTTCGCCCTCGCGGGGATGGCCATCACCGAGTACGAGCCGAGGAGCCCCGAGGACCAGAAGACCCTGGAGACCCTCGCCGGAGCCTTCCTGCCCTGACCCGAATGACACCTTTGATGCGTTGACCTGCGGGTACATGCGACTTTCGCTGAAGGAACGGACCGCGGCGCCCCCAGGGGGCGCCGTGCCCGTTCGTGTCCGCCCTCATGGAACCCGCCGGCGCCGTGTGGGCGAACGCCATGACCGGCGGCGTCCCGCGCCGTTCCGGGCACCTCGGACAACGGTGGCGCGGCCTGGCGCGCCGCGTTCCATGGCGTCCGTCCCGTGTGGCGCGGTGCGAACATGGGGGGAACTCCACGATCGGCGGCGTCCCGCGTCGTGCCGGACGCCTCGGACGACGGCGGCGCGGCCTGGCGCGCCGCGTTCCATGGCGTCCGCCCCGTGTGGCGCGGTGCGAACATGGGGGAACTCCACGATCGGCGGCGTCTCGCGTCGTGCCGGGCGCCTTGGACAACGGCGGCACGGCCCGCCGACGCCGCGTTCCATGGCGTCCGCCCCTATGAAGCACGGCGCGAACGTGGGGTCCGCGGCCATGTCGCGCCGGGACCGCCCGACCTAGCCTCCGCTGCATCCCCCTAGCCGAGGAGGCTTCCTTGCCCTCACGCGTGAAGGCCCTCACCCGCTCGGGACCGCTCGCGGCGCTCGCCGTCGCCGCGAGCCTGGTCGTCGTGCCGGCCACACCGGCGCGGGCCGCCGACCACTGCGCCCGCGCCGACCGGATCCGCGTTCCCGGAGCCGACCGCCAGCGCGTCGCCTGCCTGGACGAGCTCACCACGGCGGGCACCGTCGCCTCCGGGCACACCGACCCCGCCGACTGGGCCGGGCTCACCCCCCGGGACCTGCCCGTCCCGTCGGGCGTGCCCGGCGTCCAGATCGACGGCCACTTCCCCGACGCCTCCACCACCAACACCAACCACGGCTGGCGGCACGACTCCCAGTTCGTCATCCGCCTGCCCGACCGCTGGAACGGCGGCCTCGTCGTCTCCGGCACCCCCGGCACCCGCGAGCAGTACGCCAACGACCGCGCCATCGGCGACTGGGTCCTGGCGCGCGGCTACGCGTTCGCCGCCACCGACAAGGGCAACACCGGCGCAGAGTTCTTCAGGGACGGCCGCGAGCCCGGCGACGCCATCGCCGAGTGGAACACCCGCGTCACCCAGCTCACCCGCGCCGCCAAGCGCGTCGTCGCCCAGCGCTACCGCACGGCCCCCCGGAAGACCCTGGTCACCGGCATGTCCAACGGCGGCTACCTCGTCCGCTGGCAGCTGGAGAACCACCCCGGGCTCTACGACGGCGGCGTGGACTGGGAGGGAACCCTCTGGCGCGCCGACGGCCCGAACCTGCTGACGTTCCTGCCCCCGGCGCTGCGCCACTACCCGGCCGTCGCGGCGGGCGGGCCGGACGCCGACCGCGCCCGCGCGGCCATGGTCCGCGCCGGTTTCCCGGCCGGGTCGGAGTTCCTGTGGGAGTTCCACCACCGCTACTACTGGGACCTCACCCAGCGCATCTACCGCGAGGAGCTCGACCCCGGCTTCGACGGCGACCGGCAGGCCGGAACCCCCTACTGCGCCCCCGGCACCCCCGCCTGCGACGCCGACTACGACTACGCCGCCCGCCCCCGCTCCGTCCGCCGCGCCGTCGAGAAGATCGCGCTGACCGGCCGCATCGGCAAGCCCCTGATCACGCTGCACGGCACCCTCGACGTCCTGCTGCCCATCGGCGAGGACTCCGACGTCTACGCCCGCATGGTCCGCCAGCGGGGCCGCGCGCACCTGTTCCGCTACTACCGGATCGACGGCGGAACGCACGTGGACTCCCTCTTCGACGCCCACCCCGACCGGCTGCGCCCGCTGGTCCCGTGCCACCGCGAGGCGTTCGCCGCCGTGGAGCGCTGGACCGGCACCGGCCACCGGCCCCCGCCCAGCCGCACCGTCCCGCGCACCGCGACGCCCGACCCGGTGAACGCCTGTCCTCTCATGTAGCGACGAACACCATAAGCCGGTCCAGGACTATGGGAGCCGTCACCATAGGTCGCGGAATGTGACCCAGCTTACAGTTCCGGGCATGACGAACGGATTTCCTCCCACGTCCCCCTCCCGACCTGCGCGGTCACCGGGCGGGGGAGCGGACGGGCGGACCGCCCTGGTGACCGGCGGCGGCAGCGGCATCGGCCGGGCGTGCGCCCGCGCGCTCGCGGACGCGGGCGCGTTCGTCCATGTCGTCGATCTCGACGCCGAGGCCGCCAAGACCGTCGCCGGGGAGGTCGGCGGCCAGGCCCACGCCGTCGACCTCGCCGACCCGGAGGCGGTCGACGGCCTGCCCGCCGCGGTCGACATCCTGGTCAACAACGCCGGGATCCAGCACGTCGCGCCCATCACCGAGTTCCCGCCGGAGACGTTCGTCCGCATCCAGCAGGTGATGGTCACCGCGCCGTTCCTGCTGATGCGCCGCGTCCTGCCGCACATGTACGCGGGCGGCTGGGGCCGGGTCGTGAACGTCTCCAGCGTCCACGGCCTGCGCGCCAGCGCCTACAAGTCCGCCTACGTCGCCGCCAAGCACGCCCTGGAGGGCCTCAGCAAGGTCGCCGCCCTGGAGGGCGCGCCGCACGGCGTCACCAGCAACTGCGTCAACCCCGGCTATGTCCGCACGCCCCTGGTCGAGGGCCAGATCCGCGACCAGGCCGCCGCCCACGGCATCGCGCCCGAGCAGGTCCTGTCCGAGGTCCTGCTCGCGCGCACCCCCGTCAAACGCCTGATCGAGCCGGAGGAGGTCGCCGCCGCCGTCGTGTGGCTGTGCGGCCCCGACACCGGCTTCGTCACCGGAACGTCGCTGTCCCTCGACGGCGGCTGGACCGCCAACTGACCCCCGCTCCCCACCCCTGTGAGCGAAAGACGGTGACCCCATGTCCCAGCCCACCACCGCCCGGCAGGGCGGCATCGGCCGCGTCGTCGGCGCGTCCCTGATCGGTACCACG
>NZ_BCQR01000154.1 GCF_001552175.1 Actinomadura kijaniata NBRC 14229 | reverse complement strand
CGTCGGCGCGCTCGGCGCGGGCGGCGCGCACGCCGGGCTGCGCGCCGCCGTGGCCGGGTTCGCGCCGGACGTGCTGCACGTCCAGTTCGCGGTCCCGGCCTTCGGGGCCCGCACGCCCGCGCTGGTGCGCTGGCTGGAGGAGCTGGCGCGCGGCCCGGTCCCCGTCGTGACCACCATGCACGAGGTCACCCGCGACACCGCGCTGCTGCGCGGCCCGGGACGGGCGCTGTACCGGCGGATCGCCGAGCGCAGCGACCGGATCGTCGTGCACACGCGCGGGGCGCTGGACAGCCTCACCGGGCCGGTCGGCGCTCCCGCCGGCCGGGCCGGGATCGTCCCCCATTTCTCCACCCCGCCGCCGCGGGCCGTCAGCACCTCCGCCGACCTGCGCGAACGGTTCGGCCTCGACGGCGACCGGGTGCTGCTGGCCTTCGGGTTCATCCATGTCGACAAGGGCCTGGACGACCTCGTGGCGGCCCTGGCGCTGCTGCGCCGCCGCTCCCCGGCGACGCTGCGCGGCGTCCGCCTGGTGGTCGCGGGGCAGGTCCGGCCCCGCAGCGGCCCGTTCCGCCTGTTCGAGGCGCGCGACCGCCTGCACCTGGGGCGGGTGCGCCGCCTGGCGGCGCGCGGCGGCGTCGCCGACCGGCTGGTGTTCACCGGGTTCGTCCCCGACGGGGACATCGCCGCCTGGTTCGACGCGGCCGAGTGCGTGGTGCTCCCCTACCGCAAGGCCGAGCAGAGCGGCGTGGCCAACCTGGCGCGGGCCTACGGCGTCCCGGTCGTCGCGACCACCGCGGGCGGGCTGGCGGAGCTGTTCGCCGGCTCCCCCTGGACCGCGCCGCCGCGCTCCCCGGACCGCCTGGCCGACGTCCTTCGGCGGTTCCTGTCCGCCGGGGTCGAGGTTTCGTCCTATTCTGAGTCGCTTGTCGCTCAGCCGTCCCGCCCGGCCGCCGCACCCCCGGCGGCCCCGGGGACGGAACTCGGCGAGGTCGCCGCCGCCACCGCGGCGCTGTACCGAGCCGTGCACGGCCACCGCCAAGGAAGAAAGCGCGATGCCCCCTAGCCTCACCGTCGTCCTCTGCTCGCTCAACGGCGCCGACCGCATCGGCCGCACGCTGGACGCGCTGGACGCGCAGACGATCCGCGCCGACCTGGAGATCATCGTCGTCGACGACGGCTCGGCCGACGGGACCGGCGACCTCGCCCGCGCCCGCGGCCTGACCGTCCTCCGGCACGAGCGCAACCGGGGCCTGTCGGCCGCCCGCAACACCGGCGCCCGCGCCGCCAAGGCCCCCGTCGTGGCCTTCCTCGACGACGACTGCGAGCCGGTTCCGCGGTGGGCCGAGCTCCTGCTGGCCGGGTACGACGGGCACGACGTCACCGGCGTCGGCGGTCCCGTCGTGCCCGTCGTCGCCGGCACCGGGTTCCTGGCGCGCTACGTCGAGCGCAACAACCGGCACGAGCCCCTGGAGCTGGAGCTCACCACCAGCCAGGCCCTGCCGTACCGGTTCTGGCTGTACCTGCGCGACCAGTGGCGGACGCCGCGGCCCGGGCCGCGCCGCGACGTCTACTCCTTCACCGGCGGCAACATGTCCTTCCGCCGCGACGCCCTGCTGGAGGTCGGCGGCTTCGACGAGCGCTTCCGGTTCGGCTCGGAGGAGGAGGACCTGTCGCGGCGGCTGCGCCGCGCGGGCCACACGCGGATGGTCTTCGACCCCGAGGCGTCGCTGACGCACAGCTTCGCCCCGACCCCGCGCGGCCTGCTGCGCCGCAGCCTCGCCTACGGCAGGGGCAACGCGATCCAGTACCGCAAGTGGTCGGGGGTGCGGCCGACGCTGTTCCCCTGGCCGGTGCTCGTGCTGACGCTGCTGGTGGGGTCGCTGCGGGCCCGGCCGCTGGCCGCCGTCGCCGCGCTGCTGCCACTGGTGCTGTACCCGCGCGGTCTGCGCGACGCGGTGCTCGGGCGGACCCCCGAGGCGCTGCTCGACCCCTATCTGGTCCTGGCGCAGGAGGCGTCGGAGAACGTCGGGTTCGTGCGCGGCGCGTGGGCGTTCCGGGACATGCCCCGCGAGCCCCGCTCCGAGCCAGGGAAGGCCGAGTGATCGACGTTCGCCCCCCGGCGCGGACACCGGCCCCGCTCCCCGCACCACCGCCACGGCACCGTCCCGGCACGGTCGAGTGGCTGATCTTCCGCCGGGTCGTGTACTACGGCGCGGCGCTGACCCTCATGACGGTCCTGTCGCTGCTGCGGGACGTGTGGGTCGCCCAGCTCGCCCTCGTCCCGATGCTGCTGACCGTGCCGGGCCTGCTGCTGCTCAACGCGCTGCGGGTCCCCGGCACGTCGGTCGCGCTGTTCCCGCTGTACGTCCCCGCGTGCTCGCTGATCGTGCTGCTGACGTCCGGGCTGGGCGTGAACCTGGTCGGCGCGCAGCTCGGCGTGGACGAGCCGCTGCGGCCCGCGCCGCTGCTGATCGGGTTGCAGCTCACCTGCCTGGTGCTGCTGCTGGCCGGGACCACCGCGCCGCTCAGCACCGCCATCCCCCGCCCGGCGCTGCCGTCGGCGCGGTGGCTGGCGCTGTCGCTGACGCTTCCGCTGCTGGCCGTGGTGGGGGCCCTGCGGCTCAACCACGACCACGGCCCGGCACTGGCGATCGTGGCCCTGGCCTGCTGCGGGGCCGTCCTGGTCTGGACGGCGATCCGCGCGGACCGGCTGGACGTCACCCGCATCTCGGTGCTGCTGTTCGCGGTGTCCCTGGCGATGATGTGGGGCTACTCGCTGCGCAGCGACCTGGTGTACGGGTTCGACATCTCCATCGAGTACTCGGTGGTGACCAAGACGATCCAGGACGGGGTGTGGCAGATGCACCCCCACCCCGACGCCTACGGCGCGATGCTGAGCATCACGGTCCTGCCCGCCCAGCTGCACGCCCTGACCGGGATCGACCCGGTGCTGATCCTCAAGCTGGCCTACCCGGCGGCGTTCGCGATGTTCGTGGTGGGCGTGTTCAACCTGGCGGTCCGCTTCCTGCCGCTGCGCTGGGCCACCGTCACCGCCGCCTACGTGCTGGCCCAGGGCGGCGTCTCCCAGCAGCTTCCCGCGCTCGCCCGGCAGGAGGTCGCGCTGCTGCTGTTCCTGGCGCTGAGCGCGGCCCTGCTGGAGATCAGGATGCCCCGGCCGCCCCGGCTGGCGCTGGTGGTGATGTTCGGCCCGGCCCTGGTCGTCTCCCACTACTCCTCGGCGTACTTCGCGCTGATGATGCTGGTCGGCGCGGTGGTCGTGCAGATCCTGCTGGGCCTGGTCAAACGCACCGCGGCGATCCGCTGGACGGTCGCGGCGGCGCTGGTCACCACCCTGGGCAGCGCCGCGCTCTGGTACGGGCCCATCACCCAGTCGGCCTCCAACGTCGGGCAGCTCCGCAACGCGATCAGCTCTGACGGGCTGCAACTGCTGCCGCACGGCAAGGGCAAGGGACTGCTGGCCGCCTACCTGTCCAGCGGCGAGGGCGCCGTCATCCCCGCCGCCGAGTACCAGAAGCAGGTCGCCGCCTCCTACGCCGCCAAGCGTCCCTGGGTCAAACCGCACCAGGCGGCGGCCGACCCGCGCTACGCGTTGCGGGACAAGCCCGTTCCCAAGCCCGCCTCGCGCATCGTCCCGATCAGCATGATGCTGAACCTCGGCGTGCTGGTACTGGCCCAGCTGGGCAACCTGCTGGCGCTGGTGGCCGCCGCCCTGATGGCGTTCCAGCGCCGGTCACCGGGACTGACCCGGCAGGTCGGGCTGCTCGCCCTCCCCGCCCTGGGCGCGCTGGTGCTGTTCCGGCTCTCCGGGACGCTGTCCAGCACCTACAACCAGGGACGCGCCCAGATCCAGGCGCTGACGCTGGTGTCGGTGGCGCTGTTCTGGATGCTGCACCAGGCCGCGCCACGGCTGCGCCGGATCCTGCCGCGCGCCTCCGCCGAGCGACGGGACCGGCTGGCCTGGAGCGTCTTCGCCGCCGCCGTCCTGACCATCTTCGTCAAGACCAGCGGGCTGTCCGCCGTCGTGCTCGGCGGTCCCGCCGCCACCAACCTCACCTCCCGCGGCGAGGACCACGAGCGCTTCTACCAGCACCGGTCCGAGCTGGCCGGGGCGCAGTGGCTGGCGGCGCAGATCGCCGACAACCGCGACATGGTCTACTCCGACCGCTACGGGCAGGTGCGGCTGTTCACCCAGCTGGGCGCGTGGCGGCCCGGGATGATGACCGACCTGGCCCCGCAGGCCCTCAACGAGAACGCCTGGATCTACGCCAGCCGCGTCAACGTGGTGCAGGGCCGCGCCCGCTCCAGCGTGGACAACAAGCTGGTCTCCTACACCTTCCCGGCCGAGTTCGTCAGAAGCCACTACGACCTCGTGTATACGAACGGATCCTCCGAGGTGTACCACCGATGATCTCCATCGTCGTCATCAGCAAGGACGAGCCCGAACTGGACGCCACCCTGTCGGGGGTGGCCGCCGAGGCGGCGCGCTCCGCGGAGCCCTGCGAGATCGTCGTGGTGGACGCCTCCGAGGGCCGACTGGACCACCTGGCCGCCGCGCACCCCGGGGTGCGCTGGCTGCGCTACGACCGTCCGCCGGGCGTGCGGGTGTCGATCCCGCACCAGCGCAACGTCGGGGTGCGCGCCGCCGACGGCGACGTGGTGGTGTTCACCGACGCGGGCTGCCTGCCCGCCGAGGGCTGGCTCGGCGAGCTGCTCGCCCCGCTGGCCAAGGACGGCGAGGACGTCGTCGCCGGGGTCGCCACCGGGCCCGCCGGCCACGCGGGGCTCTACGACCGCGACGCGCTGCGCGTCCCGGAGTACCTGGAGGAGTGCCCCACGATCAACCTGGCGTTCCGGCGTTCGGTCTTCGACGCGGTGGGCGGCTTCGACGAGTCCTTCGAGTACGGGTCGGACGTGGACTTCTCCTGGCGGGTCACCGCGGCCGGGTACCGCATCCGCAGCGCGCCGGCGGCGCGGGTGGTGCACGACTGGGGCGACCGGCGGCGGCAGGCGCGCCGTTCCTACGCCTACGGCAAGGCGCGGGCGCGGCTGTACCTCAAGCACCGCTCCCGGCTGCCGCGCCTGCCCAGGACCGAACCGATGGTCGTGGCCTACCCGGTGTACCTGCTCGGACTTCCCGTCGCGGTGGCCGCCGCGGCCGTCGCCCCGCCCTGGTCGGTCCTGGTGCTGCCCGGCTACCTGGCGCTGCTGCTGGTCCCCGCCTGGCGCAACCGGCGCAACGGCGCGGCCCGCGTGGTCGTCGACCACCTGGTCTACGGGGCCGGGGTGCTCGCCGAGACGGCCGGGCGGTTCCGCCGGTGAGGATCCTGGTCATCCCCCGTGACGCCAACCCCTACCAGGAACTGCTGTACGGCGAGCTGCGGCGGCGTGGGGCCGTCGTCCGTTACGCGGGTGAGCTGACGCCCTCGCACACCCTCAACCTGCTCCTGCTGCCGTGGGAGCTGCTCCGGCACCGGATCACCGGCGGGCGGCTGGTCCATCTGCACTGGGTGTTCGCCTTCGCCCTGCCCGGCGGGCCCCGCACGCGGCGGCTCGCCCAGACGTGGTTCGCGCTGGTGCTGTTCCTGTCGCGGGCGCTGCGGCTGCGCCTGGTGTGGACGGCGCACAACGTGCTGCCCCACTCCCCGGTCTTCGCCGACGACGTCGCGGCCCGCCGGCTGCTGGTCCGCCGCAGCGACCTGGTGATCGCGCACTCGCGGAGCGCGCTGGAGGGCCTGGCGTCGATCGGCGCCGGGCCCGCCCGCGCGGTGGTCGTCCCGCACGGCCCCTACCCCGCCCCGCCGGTGCCGCCGCCCCGTGCCCGCGGACGCTTCCTGTTCCTCGGCGCGGTGGCCGAGTACAAGGGCGTGGAGGACCTGCTGGCCGCGTTCGCCCGGCTGCCCGGGGACGTGACCGCGTCGCTGGTCGTCGCGGGCTCCTGCGCGGACCCCGCGCTGGCGGCGCGGCTGCGGGAGGCGGCGGCCGCCGCGGGCGGCCGGGTGACCCTGCGGCTGGAGCGGATCCCGGACGCCGAACTCGCGGACCTGTACGCCGCCGCCGACGTCGTGGTGCTGCCGTTCCGGCGGATCACCACCAGCGGCAGCGCGCTGCTGGCGCTGTCGCACGGACGCCCGCTGCTGGTCCCGGACCTGCCCGAGCTGGCCGAGCTGCCCGCGGCGGCCCTGCGGCACTACGACGGGAGCGTCCCCGGCCTGGTCCGGGCCCTGACCGAGCTGGCCGGCGCCGACGAGGCCACGCTGACGACGATGGCCCGGGCCGCGCTGGCGCACGTGCGCGGGGACGGCTGGGAGAAGATCGGGGAATCGACGATGCGCGCCCTGTCCGGACTGCTGGCCGCCGGCCGTTCCCCGCTGCGGGAGGGGCTGCGCAGACGGCTGCGGCGCCTGTCGCAGGACGCCCTGTACCGGGGCTCGGTCCTGCTGCTGGCCAACACCGCGGCGCTGGCGGCCTTCGGGTTCCTGTTCTGGACGCTGGCGGCGCGCTCCTACCCGCCGGCCTCCGTCGGCTGGCTGGCCGGGGTGACCGCCGGGGTGAACCTGCTGGCGACGGTGGCGTCCCTGGGACTGCCCAACACCGTCATCCGGCACCTGCCGCGTGCCCCCGAGCCGCGCACGCTGATCCGGGCGGCGGTGGCGGCGGTGGCGGTCATCGGCGGCACGCTGGCCCTGGCCGTGCTGCTCGTCCTCGGCCCGCTGCTGCCCGGCGGCGGCCCCCACCTCGGCGGCGACCTGCGGGCGGTGCTGCTGGTGGCGCTGCTGGTGGTGTGCACCGCGGCGGGCGGCGCCCTGGACGCCGGGCTGATCGCCACCCGCGCCACCGGGGCGCTGCTGGCCAAGAACCTGGTCGGCAGCGTCAGCAAGGTCGTGGCGCTGCTGGTCCTCACCCCGTTCGGGCTGCCCGGGCTGATGGTGGCCTACGGGACCGGCACCGTGCTGGCGGCGCTGCTGGGCGGGATCGCGCTGACGCGGCGGCTGCCGCGCGCCGACGACCGGGGGTCGCGGCGGCAGACGCTGCGCCGTCACCTGTCGTTCTCGCGCGGCAGCTATCTGGGGACCGTGTTCGGCATCCTGCCCAGCACCGTCGTGCCGCTCCAGGTGCTGGCGATCTCGGGCAGCCGGCAGACCGCGTGGTTCGCGGTGGCGTTCCAGCTGGCGGGGTTCCTCAACTTCATCCCCTCCACCGCCGCGCAGGTGACGTTCGCCGAGGCGCAGCGGGGCGCGCTGCGCCGCCAGCTGCTCAAGGCGATCAAGGCCGTCTACGGGATGCTGCTGCCCGCCGTGCTGGTGATGCTGGTGGCCGCGCCGTGGCTGTTGCGGGTGTTCGGCGACGGCTACGCCGAGTCCGCCACCGCCTGCCTGCGGCTGCTGGCCCTGGCCGCGCTGTTCAGCGCCGGCACGTACCTGGTGGACGCCGCGCTCATCGCGCGGGACCGCACCGGCGCCTACATCCTCATGAACGGCGTGAACGCCGCGCTGGTGCTGACCTGCTGCGGTCTGATGCTGCCCGCCGGGCTCACCGCCGGGGCGCTGGGCTGGGTCATCGCGCAGGCGGTCTCGCTGGTGATCGGCGTGGTGGTGCTCGCCACCAGCTTCGACCTGCGCCGCCCGCGCCGCGCCGCGCCGTCCCCCCGCCCCCTGGAGCGACTGTGACCGCCACCTCCACCCCCGCGGCGCGGCCGCCCGTGGCCTCGGGTGGCCGCGGGTCGCGGCTCTCCGGCTCGCCGGTCGCGGTCGCCCTGCTCACCTGGCTGGTCGCCGGTGCCCTGGCGGCGGCGGTGCCGCCGCTGCTGGATCCGGACCCGTTCGCGGGGGCGGGGCGTCTCCTCCCGGCGGCGGTCGGGGCCGTGGCGGTCGTCCTCGTCACGGTGCCCGCGCTGTGGCGGGGCAGGCCGTGGATGTGCGGGCTGGCGGTGGGGCTCTTCGCGGCGTTCACCGTGCTGGTGCTGCGCGCCGCGCTGCACGGCACCCCCTATGCCTACGAGGGGGTTCTCGGTGACACCGGGCGGCTCACCGCGATGGCCAACCGGTACACCACCGAGTGGGCGGCGGTGGACGGGACGGGCACCGGGGTGCGCACCGAGTACCCGCCGCTGTTCCCCTGGCTGATCGGCAAGGTGTCGGCGCTGTCGGGCGTCCCGGCCTGGCGGCTGCTGGCGCCCGCCGAGATCCTGACGGTGTCGGGCTCGGTGGTGGCGGGGTTCGCGCTGTGGCTGCGGCTGGTGCGGGCTCCGGCCGCGGCGGCGCTGGCGGTGGTCTCCCTGCTGGCGATCGGCACCCCGAACACCCTGGGCGCGGCCAACAAGGCCTACGAGGTCATCGCGCTGGCGGTGACGGTCCCCTGGCTGCTGCTGGTGGCGGGCGCCCCGCCGCGGGGCCGCCCGCACTGGCTGCCCGCCGGGCTGGTCGGCGGCTTCCTCCTGCTGGACTACTACGCCTATGTCGTGTTCTGCGCCGCCGGGCTGCCGGCGCTGGTGTGGCTGGTGGCGCGGTCGGAGCGCGACGCCGGGCGCTACCTGCTCTACCTGGTCAGGGTCGTGGCCGTCGCGCTCGCCTGCGGATCCCTCTACCTCGCGCCGTACCTGTGGAACTCGCTGGTGCACGGCGCCGAGCAGGTCAACGACACCTACCAGCCCGTCTACGCGCTCCAGGCCGTGATCCCCTTCCTGCAGCCGACCCTCCTCGGAGCGGCCGAGCTCGCCGGGCTGGTGGGGCTGCTGGTCCACCGCCGGGCCTGGTGGGCGATGCCGATGTGGGCGATCCTGGGCGGCTGCTACGTCTACGTCGGGGTGAACGTGGTCCGCAACCACCTCTCCGGGCACACGGGGCTGTTCTACTACGCGGGGTTCGTCATCAACGCGGTGCTGCTGGCGGCGCTGGTCCTCGCGGTGACCGAGGCGGCGCCACGGCTGGTCCGCCGGTACGGCCCCGCCCCGCGGTCGCGGCTGGTGGCCGGGGCGCTGGCCGGGTGCCTCACCGCGTGCGGGGGGCTCTACTTCGTGAGCAACCAGCCGTCGATCTCCCCCGGCGGGTTCCTCGCCTACGCGCACATGCAGCCGCTGCCGGACGGCAGCCGGCCGCGGTTCGCCGCGCGGGCGGCCCGCGCCTTCGAGCCCGACGCCCACTACGCCGACCGGCTCGGGTTCCCCCTGGCGGAGGTGCTGCGAGGGGTGGACGGCGCGCTGGGCCGGAACGCCCGGCCGCGCATCCTGGCGTCCGACGAGATGGTCTTCGCCTTCCGTCCCTGGCGCGGTTACCTGTCCATGGACCGGGGGCCTCGGGCAGCGCGCTGCAACTGTGGGACCTGCGGCTGGCCGAGCTGCGGCGCGTCGCCGCCGCGCGCGACCTCGCGGACGGGTCGGCCCGGACCCGGTTCGGGCCGATCGACGTGTTCGTGCTGCGCCGGGAGGGCACGGCGTTCGTCTGGCGCTCCAAGCAGGGCCACGAGGTCCGGTTCGAACGGCGGCTGTTCGACCCGGCGCGCTTCACCGTCTCGCCGCTGCCGAACGGCCACGTCCTGGTGATCCGCAAGGGCCTCAGGGCGCGGTGAGGATCGCGGCGCTGCCGTAGCTGCCGCCGAACCCGGTGCACAGGGCCACGCCCGCGCCGGGGACCTGGTTGGTGCCGGTGCCGCGCAGCTGGCGGACGGCCTCGGCGACGTTGTTGAGGCCGTGGACGTACCCCTCCGACAGCAGGCCGCCGTGCGGGTTGACCGGGACGCGGCCGTTCCAGGCGATCTCGCGGGAGCCCAGCGCGGCGGCCAGGTCGCCCCGGCCGACCAGGCCGAAGTCCTCCAGCTGGCGCGGGACCAGCCAGCCGTAGGCGTCGTAGAGGAGCGCGACGTCGATGTGGTCGGGCTTCATCCCGGCCGCCTCGTACAGCGGCGCGGCCAGATGGCCGGAGAAGATCCGGGTGACGTCGTCGGCCCGGTCCATGGCGGACGCGCCGGGCCCGCCGCCGCGCACCACGGCGTGGATGCGGGGCGCGTCGGGCGCGCGCTCGGCGCGGGTGACGACCAGCGCGCACGCGCCGTCGGTCTCCTGGCAGCAGTCCAGGCGGCGCAGCGGCGCGGCGACCATGGGACTGGCCAGGTAGGCGTCCAGGTCGAGGCGTTCGTGGCGGATCGCCCGGCCGTTGCGGAACGCGTGCTCGCGCGACTGGGCGACGACGGCGTGGGTGTGGACCTCGGTCAGGCCCGTGTCGTGCAGGTAGCGCTGGGCGGCCAGGGCGAACTGGTGGACCGGGCCCGCCATGCCGTAGGGGTGGGTGAACTGCTCCTCGGTCCCCTCGCCGAGCTTGAGGCCGAGGGCGTTCATGCGGGTGCCGGAGCGGCCGTTCAGCGCGCGGTAGACGAGGACGTTCCCGGCGAGCCCGGCGTCGATGAGCATGGCGGCGTCGGCGAGGACCGAGGCGGACTGGGTGCCACCGCCGTAGATCTCGTTGTGCCAGCCGATCTCGGGCATGCGCAGCTCGCGGGCCACGTAGAGCACGGGGGCGGAGTCGCCCAGGTGGTAGCTGAGGATGGCGTCGGGACGGTCGATCCCGGCGTCGTCGAGGGCGGCGCGGGCGGCCTCGACGGCCAGCTGGAGCTCGGTGCGCCCGGAGGCGCGGGTGAGCGCGGTCATGCCGACGCCCGCGACCGCCGCCCGGCCGGAGAAGCCCTGCCTGCCGGAGTGCCCGCCTGCCAACGCGCTCCCTCGGGTGGTGCCGCCCGCCGGAGAAGGGGCGCGATCCGACCCCGACGGGCGGCGACTGGGGGCCGGATCCGCGGGGGAACGGCCCGGCCTCGGTGCCTCGCAGGCGACGCTAACCCGAAACCGGCCTTCTAGACAAGCGCTTGCTCGGTATCCTCAGTCGGAGATCCGGATCAGCCGCCGCTCCACCGCGGCGGTGACGGCGGCGGTGCGGGTCTCGACGCCGAGCTTGCCGAAGACGTGGACCAGATGGGTCTTCACGGTGGCCTCGCTGATGAACAGCCGCCTGGCGATCTGCCGGTTGGACAGCCCGGTGGCCAGCAGCTCCAGGATCTCGATCTCGCGGGGGCTGAGCGCGGGCGCGGGGTCGCGCATCCGGTTCATCAGCCGGGTCGCGACCCGGGGCGACAGCGCGGTCTCGCCGCGCACGGCGGTGCGGACGCCCTGGAACAGCTCCTCCGGCGGCCCCGCCTTCAGCAGGTAGCCCGACGCGCCGACGTCGATGGCCCGCGCGATGTCGGCGTCGGAGTCGTAGGTGGTCAGCACCAGCACGCGCGGCGGGTCGGGCAGCGCGAGGATGCGGCGGGTCGCCTCCACGCCGTCGATGCCCTCGCCCAGCCGCAGGTCCATCAGCACCAGGTCGGGCCGCACCAGCCCGGCCTGCCGGACGGCGTCCTCGCCCGTTCCGGCCTCGGCCAGCACCGCGATGCCGGGCTCGCCCGCCAGCAGCGCCCGCAGCCCGGCCCGCACCACGGGATGGTCGTCGGCGATCACCACCCCGATCACCGGGCCGGTCGGGCCGCCGGTCGGGCCGCCGGTCGGGTCGTGCGGGTCGGTCGGGTCGGTCACGGCAGGCTCCTCGGGATCGTGGCGGCGACGACGGTGCCCTCGCCGGGGGCGCTCTCGACGGCCAGGTCGCCGCCCGCCCCGGCGACGCGCTCGCGCATGCCGCGCAGGCCGTAGCCGCGCCCCGGCCGGGGGTCGGCGCGGGCGGGGTCGAAGCCCACGCCGTCGTCGGCGACGTCCAGCGACACCGCGTCGTCGAGATAGCTCAACGTGATCACCACGTGCGGGGCGGCGGCGTGCTCGCGGGCGTTGGCGACGGCGCTCTGGGCGACCCGCAGCAGGGTCTCCTGCGCCGCCGGGGCCAGCGGGTACTCGACGCCGTCCACGCGGAACGCGGCGTTCTCGCGGTCGGCGAGGGCGCGCAGCGCGTCCGGCAGCGACCCGGCGGCCAGGTCGGGCGGGGCGAGGGCGCGCACGAACCGCCGCGCCTCGGCCAGGTTGGCGGTCGCGGTGTCGGCGGCGCGCCGCACGTGGGCGCGGGCGGTCCCGGGGTCGTGGTCCCACTCGCGGTCGGCGGCCTGGAGCAGCATCCCCATGCTGGTCAGGCCCTGGGCGAGGGTGTCGTGGATCTCGCGGGACAGGCGCTGGCGCTCCGCCAGCACCCCGGCGGCGCGCTGCGCGGCGGCCAGCTCGTCGCGGGTGCGGACCAGGTCGTCGACGATCCGCTGCAACGCCAGGAAGATCGTCGCGGTCGTCCCGGCCGCCGCGACCGGCACCAGCACCAGGCTCGGGTCGAACCGGTCCGACAACCGGACCTGCCCGGCGACGAACGCGGCCGTCAGCACCGCCACCAGCGCCAGCGCCGCGCGCGGCGGCAGCAGCCGCAGCGCCACGAAGAACAGCGGGATCGCGCACCACCCGAAGCTCGGCGCGGACAGCGCCAGCGCCAGCCAGCACGCGGTCACCGCCGCCAGCCACACCGGCCGGCGCCGCCCCAGCGCGTCCCACCACACCATCCCGGCGGCGTACAGCACGGCCAGCGCGCCCGCCAGCGCGAGCCGCACGGCCGTCCCCCCGTCCAGGCCGTGCCGGACCACGAACCGGGACGCCGAGGCGGCCAGCAGCAGGAAGAACCCGGCGTGCATCGCCCACTGGATGCGCCGCTCCACCCCCGTCATGTCCCCCTCCCTCGATCTCACGCTACTTCAGCGTCCGCGACCGGCCCGGGCCGGGACATCAACCGATCGGTTGATAGCGGGTTCCACCGGTTCCACGATCACCGCCGGGCCGGTGGCGGCCAGGCTCGATGGCATCGGAACACGACCTGAGGAGCACCGATGCAGAAGATCCAGAAGATGAGCGCCCGGACCCGCACCGTCGCCGGGATGACCGCCGGGCTGGCGCTGGTCGGCGGAGTGGTCGGCGTGTCGGCCGCGCAGGCGGCCCCCGCCGCCCCCGCCGCGGGCAAGGCCGCCTCGGCCGTGCGGCAGGTCACCGTGCTGCGGACCGACGCCGCCATGAAGATCGCCGACGCCGTGCAGAAGGAGGCCGCCAGGCAGAACCAGCGCGTGGCGGTCGCGATCGTGGACCGCTCGGGCGACCTGCGCCTGGTGGTCAAGGGCGACGGCGCCGGGCCGCAGACCGTCGAGTCGGCCAAGCGCAAGGCGTTCACCGCCGTGGCGTTCGGCCAGCCGACCTCCAAGCTGGCGGGCAACGCCACCGGCAACGGCCCGACGGTGAAGGACATCCCGGGCACGCTGTTCCTGGCCGGGGGCGTGCCGGTGGCCTCCGGTGGCGCCCCGATCGCGGGCGTCGGCGTCGGCGGGGCGCCCAGCGGCGCGATCGACGAGGCCATCGCCCAGGCCGGGCTGAAGGCCGTGCAGGGCCAGCTCGGCTGACGACCGCACGGGGAGGTCCGGCCGGGCCTCCCCCGCGCGGTCCGCGCGGAGGCGGATGTGATGATCGACCGACGAACGGCGCTCGGCACGCTGGCGGCGCTGGCCCTGGCCGCGTGCGCCGCGCCGGACCGGAAGGGTGGACGCGTGGGTGACCGGGATCTGCTGCGGGCGGCGGCCGAGGGCGACGCCGCCGGGGTGCGCGAGGCGCTGCGGGCGGGCGCGGACGTCGAGGCGCGCGACGGTCAGGGACGCACCCCGCTGCTGCTGGCGTCCCTGGGCGACCACGTGGAGGCCGCGGCCGTGCTGGTGCGCGCCGGGGCCGACCCCGACGCGCAGGACCACCGGCGCGACAGCGCGTTCCTGGTCACCGGCGTCACCGGCAGCGTGGCGATGCTGCGCACGCTGCTGCCCGCCGGGCCGGACCTGACCCTCACCAACCGGTACGGCGGCGTCGCGCTGATCCCGGCCTGCGAACGCGGGCACGTGGACTACGTGCGCGAGGTCGTCAGGACCGGGATCGACGTGGACCACGTCAACCGGCTGGGCTGGACCGGCCTGCTGGAGGCGGTCATCCTGGGCGACGGGTCGCGCCGCTACCAGGAGATCGTCCGGCTGCTCGTCGCGGCGGGGGCGGACGTGGACCTGGCCGACGGCGACGGGGTCTCCCCGCTGCGGCACGCCGTCGGCCGCGGCCACGACGAGATCGCCGCGACGCTGCGCGCGGCCGGGGCCCGCTAGCGGCCCGCTAGAACTCGTACTGGACGGCGGCGCGCTGGTCCACGATCGGCTTGATGTACTCGTCGATCACCGCGCGGTGCGCCGGGTGGTCGCGGTAGGTCAGGTAGGCGTCCCTGTCGGCGAAGTCGCCGACCACCACGAAGTCGTAGTTCCCCTCGTTGACGCCCGCGTCGTGCCCGAGGCTGTAGCTCCGGATCTCGGGGATGACGCCGGGCAGCTCGGCCAGCCGGACCCGCGCCTCCTCCTGCTGGGACGTGGTGGTGCCCTCGGCCCACCTGAACATCACGACGTGCCGGAAACCGCTCATGGGCAAACCGTAGCGCGCGGACGGGCCGCGTTCAGACCTCTCCGATCTCGGCGGCCGCCATCGCGCCGAGTTCCCAGCATCGTTCCAGGTCGGAGCGGTCGGGCTCGCCCGTCACCACGACCGGCGGGCGGACCGCGCGCCACCGCAGGCCCGTGGTGATCGACTCCAGCGCGCGCAGCGCCCCGGTGGCGTCGTTGTTGCCGTGCAGGTACGCGCCGAACGGCCGCCGCGCCGTCTCCTCCAGGCACGGGTAGTAGACCTGGTCGAAGAAGTGCTTGAGCGCGCCGGACAGGTAGCCGAGGTTCACCGGCGTGCCGAGCAGGTAGGCGTCGGCCTCCAGGACGTCCACGGCCGAGGCGGTGAGGGCGGGCCGGGAGACGACCTCCACGCCGCCGACCTCGTCGGTCCCCGCCCCGGACCGCGCCGCCTCGTACATCGCCTGTAGCGCGGGGGACGGAGTGTGGTGGACGATCAGCAACCGCTTCATCACCGGGAACCCTATCTCCCGGCCTCCTGGCCGCGACGGGTCGGGAGTAGCGTGCTGGGCAGGAATACGGGGAGATCACTCCAGGTCGCCGCTCGACGGAGGTGTCCCTCGTGGCAGCAGCGAGAGCCGCGGCGCCGGTGTGGCCGCTCGCGCTCGGCACGGCGGCCGTGGCCGTCCTGGTGGCGGTGCCCGCCCTCGCCGGGGCCCCCGCCTGGGCCCTGCGCACGTCCCTGCTGGTGACCGGCCGCCCGCTGTCCTCCGCGCACGCGTTCGTGCTGGCGCTGGCGTTGGCGCTGGTCGCGCGGGGCGTGCTGCTGCGGCGGCGCGCCGCCTGGTACGGGCTGGCCGCGCTGGTCGCCATGGGCGTGCTGGCGGTGCTGACCGGCGAGGACGACCCGTGGCGGCTGCCGCTGCTGGCGGCGGCGCTCGGGGTGCTGTGGGCGCTGCGCCCGGCGTTCCGGGTCGGCCCGCATCCGGACCGGGTGCGCGCCGCGGTCCGCACGGGCGCGTTCGTGGTGCTGGCGACGGTGCTCGCGTCGGTGCTGTTCGGCGGCGTGTCGATCCCGTCGGCGGTGCCCGAGGTGGCGGCCGGGCTCGGCGCGACCGGCGCGCCCGTCGACGGCGCGCACTGGCTGTCGGAGGTGCTGGCGGTCGTCGGCGGGGCGGGCCTGCTGGTGATGGTGGTGACGCTGCTGGCCGCCGATCCCCCGCCGCCGCCCGGCGACGAGGCCGAGCGGCGGCGCGTCGCGGGCCTGGTCGCCCATCCCGGTTCCGACACGCTCGCGCCGTTCGCGCTGCGCCGCGACAAGTCGTACGTGTTCAGCCCGGACGGGGGCGCGGCGATCGGGTACCGGGTGCTGTTCGGGGTCGCGGTGGCGGGCGGCGACCCGGTCGGCGACCTGGCCTCCCGCGGCGGGGCGGTCCGGGAGTTCCTGGCGCTGTGCCGCCGGACGGGCTGGCGGCCGGCCGTGCTGGGCGCGGGCGAGGACCTGCTGCCCGAGTGGGGGCCGCTGCGGTCGTTCGGGTTCGGCGACGAGGTGCTGGTGCGGCCCGCGGAGTTCGCGCTGTCGGGACGGCGGATGCGCAACGTGCGGCAGGCCGTGCAGCGCACCCGCAACGCGGGCGTGTCCACCGAGGTCCTGCCCGAACGCGAGCTCACCCCCGACCTGCGCGCACGCCTGCTGGAGGTCGCCTCGGCCTCGCTCGACGGCGCGGCCGAGCGCGGCTTCTCCATGAACCTCGACGAGCTCCTGACCGGCCACCACCCCGGAACGCTGGTCGCGGTCGCCTACGACGCCGGGGGCGCGCCGATCGCGTTCCAGCGGTACGTCACCGCGGGCGAGGGGATCAGCCTGGACGCGATGCGGCGGTTGCCCGGCGGCCCCAACGGCGTCAACGAACGCCTCATCGTCGAGATGGTCGGGTACGCGGGCAAGCAGGGCGTGGACGTGGTGTCGCTGAACTTCGCCGCGTTCCGCGCGCTGCTGGACACGACCGAGCGCACGTTCGCCGAACGGCTGGGCCACCGCGCGCTGCACCTGCTGGACCCGTGGATCGCGGTGGAGTCGCTCTACCTGTTCGACCGCAAGTTCCGTCCCCGGTACCGCCCGCGCGCGATCGTGTTCCGGTCCTGGCTGGACCTCGGGTGGCTGGCGGCGGCGCTGCTGACGCTGGAGTTCGGCCGCGCCCGGCCCGCCGCCGCCCGCGCCCCGCTCCCCGCGCCGGTCGGCCGCCCCGAACGCCCCTAGCGGCGCCCGCTCTCCCACCCTCCCCCGGCCCCGCTTTGCTAGGCTTCCCAAGCGAGCGCTTGGTACGTAATGATGGGGCAGGCGTTATGACACGGCGAGGGCACCGGCGTGCACCCGCCGAGGCCCGTTGGAGAAGGAGCCGTACACGTGGCTGACCGCCCGATGAAGTTCTCGACCTTCCACCTCTTCCACCAGTTCGCGGGGCAGACCGCGAGGGAGGTGTACGACTACCAGATCGAGATCGTCGAACTCCTGGAGGAGCTCGGCTTCGACGGCGTGTGGGTCGCCGAGCACCACTTCCGGGACTACGGGGTCGTCCCCAACATCTTCAACCTGCTGTCGAACCTGGCCGCCCGCACCGAACGGCTGCGGCTGGGCACCGGCATCGTCGTGCTGCCGTTGCACAACCCGATCCACGTGGCCGAGGAGGCCGCGATGGTGGACCTGTTGTCGGGCGGGCGGCTGGAGGTCGGCATCGGCCGCGGCTACCAGAGCGTGGAGTTCGAGAACTTCGGCCTGGACCTGAGCGAGGCGCGCGACCGGTTCAACGAGTGCCTGGACGTGATCCTCGGGTTGTGGACGAAGGACGACTTCGAGTACAAGGGGCGTTTCCACGAGACCCGCCGCCCGCTGACGCTGATGCCCAAGCCGGTGCAGCGCCCGCACCCGCCGCTGCACGTGGCCGCCGTCAGCCCCGAGACGGTGGAGCTGTACGCCGCGCGCGGGCTGCCGATCCTGGCCGACCCCGCCGCCCCGTTCAAGAAGATCGCCCGGGCGGCCGAGACCTGGTACGCCACCGCCCGGGCCCACGGGGTGGACGTCGAGGGCGTGGAGCTGGTCGCCAGCCGCTCGGTCTACGTCGCCCCGACGACGGAGCAGGCCCGCGAGGACCAGGCGCGGTTCGAGGCCGGGTTCGACCGTTCCCGGATCTTCAACGTGCAGAGCGCGCCGATCGACCCCAGCACCGGCAAGGCCGCCAAGGGCTTCGAGTACTACCAGGACCGCTACCTCAAGGGCGGCTCGGTGGACAACGAGTTCCGCTGGAACCAGCTGGAGGTGATCGGCGACCCCGAGCGCGTCGTCTCCCAGATCAAGACCATCCAGGAGATGGGCTTCACCAACCTGATGTGCGACTTCGGCTCGACCCGGCCGCTGCCGATCGAGGACATGAAGAAGGTCCTGAAGTTCTTCGCGGCGGAGGTCATGCCCGCCTTCCGCTGAACCCCACCCCCCTCTAGGAGGCGCGATGTCCGTACACCGGCTCACTCTCGGGGACGTGCTGGCCGAGCACCGGCGCTCCCGGCCGCAGGGAACCGCCGTCGTGGACGGCGACGTCCGGCTGACCTATCCCGAGCTCGACGAGCGGGTGAACCGCCTGGCGGCCGCGCTGGCGGCGGACGGGGTCGGGCCCGGCGACCGCGTGCTGTGGCTCGGGCAGAACTCGTTCCGGGTGCTGGAACTGCTGCTGGCCGCCGGACGCCTGGGCGCGATCTGCTGCCCGGCCAACTGGCGCCAGACCGCCGACGAACTCGTTCACATCCTCGACGACCTCACGCCCAGGATCGTGGTGTGGGAGGAATCGGAGGCCGTGGAGAAGGCGCGCGGGCAGGTGTCGCCGGACGCCCGCTGGGTCAGGTCCGGCGACGAGTACGAGGCGTACCTGGCCACCGAGACCGGCGAGCCGTCGGTGGAGGTGTCGGACGACGCGCCGGTGCTGGCGCTCTACACCGCCGCGTTCGACGGGCGCCCCAACGCCGCGCTGCTCAGCCACTCCGCGCTGGTCGCGCACAACATGTCGCTGCTGCACATGCGGCAGATGGAGGACGGCTTCGCGTTCCTGGCGTGCGGGCCGATGTTCCACGTCGGCACGATGATGTTCACGCTGGCCACGTTCCAGATCGGCGGGAAGGTCGTGGTCACCCCGGCCTACGAGCCGGCGGAGGTCTGCCGCCTGATCGAGGCCGAGCGGTGCACGCAGGCGTTCCTGTTCGGCCCCATGATCGACGGGCTGGTCGAGGCCAACAAGGACCGCGCCCACGACCTGTCCTCGCTGCGCTTCGTGTCGCACTCCCCCGAGTGGGACGAGATGATCACCGTGGACGACAGCCCGTGGTGCCGCTCCGGGATGGGCGGCTACGGGCAGACCGAGGTCGCCGGGATGCTGACGTTCCTCGGTCTCGGCATGGGCGGCGCGGGCTACGCGGGACGCCCCTCGCCGCTGGTCCACGTGCGGATCCTGGACGCCGACGGCGCCGAGGTCCCGGCGGGCGAGGTCGGCGAGATCTGCGCGCGCGGCCACAGCCTGTTCTCCGGCTACTGGAACCGGCCCGAGCTGAACGAGGCCAAGACCCGGGGCGGCTGGCACCACACCGGCGACCTCGGCCGCCGCGAGCCCGACGGCACGATCACGTTCATCGGCCCGCGGCTGCGCATGATCAAGTCGGCGAACGAGAACATCTACCCCGCCGAGGTCGAACGCGCCCTGAAGACGCACCCGGCCGTCGCCGACGCCGCCGTGATCGGCGTCCCCGACGACCGGTTCGGCCAGTCCCCCAAGGCGATCGTCGTGCTGGAGGACGGCCGGGACGCGACCGCCGAGGAGATCATCGAGCATGTCCGCGGTGAGATCGCCTCCTACAAGAAGCCGCGCGAGGTGGCGTTCGTGGACCAGATCCCGAAGAAGGGCTACACACCCGACTACGACGCGCTGGACGCCGCCCACGGCGGCGGCGCCTACCCCGGGATGTAGGCCGCCTGGCGGGCCGCGGGGCGTTCCGCGGCCCGCCGCGCCCCTACAGCACCGCGACCGGGGTGACCGGGCTGGCCGTGCCGCCCTCGATCCGCAGCGGCGCCGCCACGAACAGGAAGTCGGTGCGGCCGGTCTCCGCCAGCTCCTCCAGCCAGAGCATCTCCAGCAGGTGGACGCCGTGCCGCCACAGCAGGATCAGGTGGAGGTCGTCGGGCAGGTCCTCGTCGGCGAGCTGGCGCTCGTTGAGGCCGCCGATCGCGGCGTTGTCGGAGGCGACCAGGCACACGTCGCGCCCGGCGAGCCAGCGGCCCGCGTCGGCGCTCAGCCCCGGCTGGCCCCTCCAGTACGCGTCGGGGCCGTCCCGCCAGGCCAGCGGCCACCCCGTCCGGAAGACCGCGGCGTCGCCGGGACGGAGCTCGACGTCGCAGGCCTCCAGGTCCTCGGGGGTGACCCGGTCCTCGGCCGACAGCCGCTCCACACCCCTGACCTTCGGGATGTCGAACAGCACGCCGCGCGCCACGACCGGCCCCGCCTTGTCGATGCCGCACCGCCCCGCCCCGTAGGACCGCACCCGGTCGGCCGGATGCCCGTTGTAGAGCGCGTCCCCCGACCACATGTGGCACAACGCGTCCATGTGCGTCGTCGTCCCGTGCGGCGTGACCACCAGCGCGTCGTCGGCCATCTTCAGGCCCGCGCCGATCGCCCGCGTCCCGGCCGCGTAGTCGCCGCCGTCCACCGACATGAAGTGCTGCGGCAGCGGCCTGCCCCGCAGGTGCGGGACGGTCGTCGGCGCGGGCGAGGACGTCGCGCCCCGGATCGGCAGCGACAGGCCGAGCACCCGGCCCTCGCGCACGCACCCGGCGGCGGCCACGACCGCCTCGGGGGTGAGCAGGTTGAGCGCGCCGCGCTCGTCGTCGGACCCCCACCGTCCCCAGTTGTTCGACTCGTCGAGCATGATTCGGTTCAGACCTTCCGTTGAGAGGACGACGCATGAGCGACCTGGTGCCGAACGACACCGTGCAGGGATACTGCGACCCCGCCTTCTCGGCGGTCCGCGAGGTGTTCGAGCGGAACTTCGCCGAGGGGCGGGAGCTCGGCGCGGCGGTCGCGGTGTACGCCGGGGACCGCAAGGTGGTCGACCTGTGGGGCGGGACCGCCGACCGGCGGACCGGCCGGGAGTGGACCGCCGACACGCCGTGCTTCGGATTCTCCTGCACCAAGGCGGTGACGGCGACCGCCGCGCTGCTGCTGGCCGAACGCGGCGTCGTCGACCTCGACGCCCCGGTGACCGGCTGGTGGCCGGAGTTCGGGCAGCGCGGCAAGGAGGGCGCGACCGGCGCGCACCTGCTGTCCCACCAGGTGGGGCTGCCCGCGTTCCGGCGCCCGGTGACCGCCGAGGAGGCCGCCGACACCGAGGCGCGCGCCGCCGAGCTGGCCGCCCAGGAACCGGAGTGGGAACCGGGCACCGCGCACGGCTACCACGCGCTGACCTACGGCTGGCTCGCCGGGGAGATCGTGCGGCGCAACGCCGGGATGCCCGTCGGGGAGTTCGTGAAGCGGGAGTTCGCCGCGGACCTCGACCTGTGGATCGGCGCGCCCGACGAGGTGATCGAACGCGCCGCCAAGCTCACCGCCGGACGCGACCACCGCGACGAGACCGGCCCGGACACGCCGCGCGCCGTCGGCGACGACACCGTCCTCGGCCGCCTCGCCAAGGCCCACCTCGACCCCGACAGCCCCATGAACCGCTCCGCCGGCAACCCGCACCCGGGCAAGGGCGGCTTCAACAACCCGGTCGTGCTGCGCGCGGGCTGGCCGTCCGCCGGGATGATCGCGACGGCGGCGGCGTTCGGCGCGTTCTACCGGGACCTGGTCGCGGGCCGCGTGATCAGCTCCGGCACCCTGCGCGAGGCGACCCGCCCGCGGGCCAGCGGCCCGGACCGCACGCTGGAGGCGGACACCGCGTTCGGGCTCGGCTTCATGCTCCCGGCGATGACGTTCTTCACGCCGGAGGCGGGGCGGGGGTCGGCGTTCGGCCACACCGGCGCGGGCGGCTCGCTCGGCCTCGGCGACGCGGACGCGGGCCTGGCCCTGGCCTACCTGCCCAACCGGATGGGCGACCAGCTCTCCGGCGACCTGCGCGCCTACCGCCTGGTGGAGGCGGCCTACGCCTCGCTGTGACCTCACTGCATCGTGATTCCGCCGCTGACCGAGACGGTCTGGCCGGTGATGTAGCCGGCGCGGTCGGTGCACAGGAAGGCGACCAGGCCCGCGACGTCGTCCGGGCGGCCGATGCGGCGCAGCGGGATCTGCCGGGCGAGCTTGTCGAGCAGGCCGGGGTGCTGGTCGGACACCGCCCGGACCATGGGGGTGTCGGTGGGGCCGGGGCACACGACGTTGCTGGTCACGCCGCCGCGGGCGGCCTCCCGGGCGAGGGTCTTGGCCAGCCCGAACAGGCCCGCCTTGGTCGCGGCGTAGGCGCCCTCGCCGCCGGACCCGGCGCGGGCCCCGTCGGAGGAGACGAACACCAGGCGGCCCCAGCCGCGTTCGGTCATGCCGGGCAGCAGGGCCCGGGTGAGCTGCATCGGGGCCCGCAGGTTGACCTTCCACATCAGGTCCCAGTGGGCGGGGTCGCTGTCGGTGAACGGCTCGACGATGCTGACCCCGGCGTTGTGGACGAGCACGTCCACCGGGCCGGCCCCGGCGGCGAACCGGTCGATGTCGGCGGGGTCGGTCAGGTCCACGCGGCGCGCGACGCCGCCCAGTTCTCCGGCGACCTTCTCGGCGGCGGGCAGGTCCAGGTCGGCGACCACGACCCGCGCGCCCAGCGACGCCAGGTCGGCGCAGATCGCGCGGCCGATGCCGCCCGCTCCCCCGGTGACGACGGCGGTGCGGCCGGTCAGGCTCATCCCGTCCATGCGCGGACGACCTCCTCGGTGGTGACGCGGGCGGCGAGCAGGCTGACGGTGTGGGCGAGCACGGCGTCGCCGTACTCGGCGGGCGTCCCGGCGACGGCGTCGGTGAGGACCGCGACGCGGTAGCCGAGGTTGACCGCCTCCAGGCACAGGCCGGGGATGCCGAGGTTCAGCGACAGCCCGGCCGCCACGACGGTCCGCACGCCCATCGACCGCAGCGTCATGTCCAGCGCGGTCCCGGTGAACGGCGAGAACCCGTGGTACCGCCGCGCCTCCAGGTCGGAGGGGTCGGCGAGCTCGGGCAGCACCTCCACCGCGCCGGTGCCCTCCAGCATGTGCGCGGGGTCGCGGAGCAGGCCCTTGAGGAACGGTGTGTTGTCGGTGTGGCTGCCCCTGCGGTCGGCGCGGAACGCGGCCGTGCACTGCACGACCGGGATCCCGGCGGCGCGGGCGGCGGTGGCGGCGCGGGCGGCGTTGTCCACCACGCCGCGCTCGGCGCAGGTCTTGGCGAGGTCGGGGAAGGTGGCCAGGTCGCCGGCCACACCGCGCTGCATCTCCATGACGAGCAGCGCGGTGTGCCGGGGAGCGGCCAGTTCGGCGAGGTCGATCGGCACGGCCCCACGATAATCGACCTAGCACTTGCTTGGGTAGCGGTGGACGGTGGCCAGGGTGGCCGCCGCGACCACCCCGCCGAGCACCATCACCGCCGTGACGGAGAAGGCGTCCACCACCACGCCGCCCGCCAGCGCGCCCAGCGACAGCGTCGCCTGGAACGAGGAGGTGAACACGACCGTGGCCGCCTCCGGCGCGTCGGGGGCCGCCGCCGCGAACCAGGACTGCGAGCAGAACGGGACGGCCCCGTACGCCACGCCCCACACGACCAGCAGCGCGAGCGCCCCGCCGTCCCAGCGCCCCGCCACCGGCATCAGCAGCGTCGCCGCCGCCAGCAGGACGACCGCCGTCACGAACGCGGCGCGCGGCGGCATCCGCCCGGCCGCGAAGTTCCCCACGAGCCCGGCGACCCCGTACACCAGCAGGAACGCACCGACCGCCCGCGCGCTCACGCCCGTGACCTCCAGCAGGAACGGCGTCACGTACGTGTAGGTCGCGAAGTGCGCCAGCACGATGAGCAGGGTCGCCGCCAGCCCGGCGCGGACCGCGGGCCGCCGCAGCAGCCCGCGCAGCACCCGCGGGCCGGTCGCCCGTTCGGGCGGCAGCGGCGGCAGCAGCACCGCCAGCGCGGCCAGCACGCCGACGGTGAGCACGCCCATCACCGCGAACGAGGCCCGCCATCCCAGCAGCTCCCCCAGGAACGAGCCCGCCGGGACGCCGAGCACCGACCCCAGCGGGACGGCGGCGAACACGACGGAGGTCGCCCGGGGCACCGACGCCGCGGGCACCAGGCGTCCGGCGAGCCCGGCCCCGATCGACCAGAACCCGCCGATGACCAGCCCGACCATCACCCGCGACACGAGCACGGCCCAGTATCCGGGCGCGGCGGCGGCCAGGAAGTCCGCGGCGGCGAGCAGCCCCGTCAGCGCGCACAGCGTCATCCGCCGGTCGATCCGCCCGGACGCGACGGTCACGGCCGGGGCGGCGACGGCGGCGACCAGGCCGGGCAGGGTCATCGTCCAGCCGGCGGTCCCGGCGGAGACGCGGAAGTCGGCGGCGATCGGCGCGAGCAGCCCGATCGGCAGGATCTCGGTGGTGACGATCGAGAAGAGTCCCAGCGTGACCGCCAGGACCGCGAGCCAGGCGGTCAGCGGGGCGCGGGACGTGGCGGGAGGGAGCGTGGCGGTGGGCATGCCCCCAGTCGACCAAGCACGTCCGGCCCGGTCCGGCAGGTTTCGGACACCACCGTGGCGCGCGAGGATGATGTCGTTTTCCCGCGTGGCGGTAACGTGCCGGTCCATGGAGGTACGCGACCTGCACGAGTGGCCCGCGACGGTGGCCGAGGCGGAGGCGATCCAGGACCGGCTGCGGCCGTCGCTGGACCTGGAGGGGCCGGGGCCTCAGGCGTTGCGGACGGTCGCGGGGCTCGACGTCTCGTACGCGGGCGACGGCGGCGGGACGGGGGCGCGGCTCGCGGCGGCGGTGGTCGTGCTGGACGCGCGCACCCTGGAGGTGGTCGAGGAGTCGGTGGTGACGGGGACGGCGGCGTTCCCGTACGTGCCGGGGCTGTTCGCGTTCCGGGAGCTGCCGACGCTGGTGGCGGCGCTGCGGCGGCTGACGGTCACGCCCGACCTGCTGGTGTGCGACGGGTACGGGGTGGCGCACCCGCGCCGGTTCGGGCTGGCCTGCCATCTGGGGGTGCTGACCGGGCTGCCGACGATCGGGGTCGCCAAGACCGGGTTCGTCGGCTCCCACGAGACGCCCGGCGCGCGGCGCGGCGACGCCAGCCCCCTGGTGGACGGCGGTGAGGTCGTCGGGCGGGTGCTGCGGACCCGCGACGGCGTGAAGCCGGTGTTCGTGTCGGTGGGGCACCGGATCGACCTGGACACCGCGTGCCGCCACGTGCTGGCGCTCGCGCCCGAGTACCGGCTGCCGGAGACCACGCGGCGCGCCGACCGGTTGTCGCGGGACGCGCTGGCCGCCTCCCCGTAGGACCGCGCGGGCGGGGGCCGGGTCCGGACCTTGTCGCAAAACCAAGCGTGCGCTAGGTTGGCTCGCAATGGACCATCCGAGCCCCGCCCCCGTCCCCACCCCGCTCACCGCGCCCTACTGGGAGGCGTGCCGCCGCGGCGAACTGGCGCTCCAGCGGTGCGCCGGTTGCGGACGGTTCGTGCACTTCCCCGAGCCGACCTGCCCGTTCTGCGGGAGCGCCGCGCTGGCGTTCGAACGGGTCGGTGGGCGCGGAACGGTGCACACGTTCACCGTCGTACACCGGTCCTTCCTGCCCGGTTTCGCGACCCCCTACACCGTGGCCTGGATCGACCTCCCGGAAGGGGCCCGGGTCTTCGGCGACGTCACCGGCTGCCCGCCCGAACGCGTGCGGATCGGCATGCCGGTGGAGGTCCACTTCACCGACCTGGAAGGCTTCGGCCCGCTCCCCCACTGGAGGCCCGCGTCATGACCCCGTCCATCGCCGCGCCCCCGCGCGGCGGGCCCCGGCGCCTGGACGCCGGGTCCTCCCTCGTCGCTCACACGATCGCCCGCAGGCTCCCGATCCTCACGTTCCCCAGTCCAGACCAGGCGGCGCCATGACCGATGTAGGCAACATCCTGTATCCCGTCGAAGACATCGAGCAGGCCGTGCGCTTCTATCGCGACGGGCTCGGCCTGACCGTGAAGTTCCAGGACGGGGGCCGGTTCGCGGCCCTGGACGGCGGCGGGGTGACGTTCGCGCTGGCCGGGCCGGAGGAGGACGTGACCGGGGGCGCGCCCGCCGCGTCGTTCCGGGTCGAGGACGTCGCCGCGGCCGCCGCCCGGCTGACCGGCGCCGGGGCGACGCTGGTGCGCGGCCCCGAGGAGGGACCGCACGAGGTCCGCGCGGTGCTGCGCGACCCGGCGGGCAACCCGTTCGTGCTCTACGCCCGCCGCAAGTAGCCCCCCGCCACCACCACCCAGCCGGTCAGACGAAGGAGCCGAGCCGTGGCGCGAGACAACTCCCCCTTCAGCAACTACGCCTACGCCATCCTCACCGCGAACGCGCTGCGCACCCCCGACAAGGTGGCGCTGACCTACTGCGGCGAGCGGAGCTTCACCTACGACCAGCTCAACCGGAAGGTCAACCGCGTCGCGCACGCGCTGCTGGCGGCCGGGGTCGCGCCGGGCACGCGGGTGGCGTCGCTGATGAACGAGACTCTGCACGTCGCGCAGGTCTACCTCGCCCAGATGAAGATCGGCTCGGTCGTCGCCGCGCTCAACCCCTACTGGCCCGCCGACACGCTGCGGCAGGTCGTCGAGCACTCCGAGTGCACCGCGTTCGTGTACGACGCGACGGTGGCGGGCCTGGTCGACGAGATCCGCCCGCACCTGCCCAACGTCAAGCTGTGGCTGCGCGTCGGCGGTGCGGCCCCCGACGCCGTCGACCTGGACGCGCTGGCCGAGGGCGCGAGCGAGGCCGAGCCGCCGCTCGGCGGCCACGGCGACGACCTGCTCGCGCTGTTCTACACCTCCGGCACCACCGGCCTGCCCAAGGCCGTCATGCACACCCACCTCTCCTCGCTGGCCACCGCGCAGATCTGGCTGGACGTGGACCGCGACGCCGACTCCGTCATGGGGACCGGCGCGATCATCTGGGGCATCGGGTTCCCGGCGCTGGTCGGCCCGGCGTTCTACGCGGGCATGACGCTGGTGCTGGAGCAGGACTGGGGCCCGGCCAACTTCCTGAAGGTCGTGCCGCGCGAGAAGGTCACCCACGTCAGCCTGATCCCGAGCTTCTTCTCGGCGCTGCTGGGCGGCGACGACCACGCCGACGCCGACCTGTCGTCGCTCAGGGCGATCGTGCTGGGCGGCGAGCCGCTGCTGCCCGCCCTGCGCGAACGCATCATGAAGCGGCTGCCCGGCGCGGCGATCTACAGCTACTACGGGCAGACCGAGGCCCCCTACACCTGCTTCGGCCGCCAGGACGACGGCAGCCAGGACATCTCCTCGGTCGGCCGCGCCCGCATGTCGTGCGCGGTCCGCGTCACCGACCCGAACGGCGAGCGCGTCGTGGGCGAGGTCGGCGAGATCAACCTGACCGGCCCCAACGTCATGGCCGGGTACGACCGGCTGCCCGACAAGACCGCCGACGTGCTGCGCGACGGCTGGTACGTGGGCGGCGACCTCGGCCGCATGGACGAGAACGGCTTCCTGTACGTGCTGGGCCGCCGCGAGGACGCCATCCTCAAGGGCGGGCAGTGGTCGCAGCCGGTCCAGATCGAGGAGGCGGCGATCGAGGTCGAGGGCGTCGCGGAGGCGGGCGCGGTCGGCGTTCCGGCGCACCCCGAGGGGCAGGACGCCGTCGAGCAGAGGATCCTGCTGGCCGTGGTGCCGAGGTCCGGCGCGACGCTGGACGCCGAGGCGGTCAGGGCAGCGCTGGCGCGAGGGCTGCCCGCGCACCAGGTCCCCGACGCGGTCGTGGTCGCCGACGAGCTGCCGCACACCCAGGACGCCTCCGGCGGCCCCGGCAAGCTGCTGCGGCGCGGCATCCGCGACGCCTACGCCGACCAGGTCTGAGGGACCCCATGAGCACTCCCCTCCCCGAGCACGCCGTCAAGGCGTGGATCGCCGGGTTCGGGGTGGCCGTGCCGCGCGGCGCGACCGCCACCGCCCACGCCGAGCTGGAGGCGGCCGCCGCCGGCCTGGCCCCGCCGCTGGTGGTCAAGGCGTACGGCCCCGGGCTGCTCCACAAGAGCGACGCCGGAGCCGTGCGCCTCGGGCTCGGCTCCGCCGCGGCGGCCGCCGCCGCGGCCGCCGAGATGCTGGACTCCCTGGCCGCACGCGGCATCGTCCCCGACGGGTTCCTGGTCGAGGAGCAGGCCCCGGCGGGCGTCGAGGTGATCGTCGGGGCGGTGCGCGACCCGGCGTTCGGGCCGGTGCTGCTGGTCGGGCTCGGCGGCGTGTTCACCGAGGTGCTGCGCGACACCGCGCTGCGGCTCGCGCCCATCACCGAGGCCGACGCGTGGGCGATGCTGGAGGAGCTGCGCGGCGCGGCGCTGCTGGACGGGCTCCGCGGCCGGCCCCCGGTCGACAGGGGAGCGCTGGTCAAGGTGCTGCTGGCGGTGAGCGACATGGTCACCGCCCTGGGGGACGGGTTCACCGAGTTCGAGCTGAACCCCGTGATCTGCGGCCCGGACGGCGCGGTCGCGGTGGACGCGCGGCTGGTCGGCGCGACCGGCCTGGAGCCGCCCGCCCCCGTCCCGTCCGCGCCCGCCCCGGTCACCGACTTCACGCCGCTGTTCGCGCCGCGCGGCGTCGCGGTGGTGGGCGCGTCCACGAAGAAACCCAACTTCGGGAACATGTTCCTCGGCTTCTACCGGGCCGCCGGCTTCCCGGGCCGCCTGGTCGCGGTGCACCCGACCGCCCCGGAGATCGACGGGGTGCCGTGCGTGCCGTCGCTGGCCGAGGTGGGCCCGGACGTCGACTACGCGCTGGTCGCCGTCCCCGCCGAACGCTGCGCCGGCGTGGTGCGGGAGGCGCGGGGGATCCCGTTCGTCCAGGTCATGAGCGGTGGCTTCCGGGAGATGGGCCACCCCGAGCTGGAAGCGGACCTGCTGGACGCCGCGCGCTCGGCGGGCGTGCGCCTCCTCGGGCCCAACTGCATGGGCGTGTACTCCCCGGCGGGTGGCCAGACGTTCATCGGCGGAACCCCGGGACGGCCCGGCCGCGTCGCCGTGGTGTCGCAGAGCGGCGGCCTGGCCGGGGAGGTCATCAAGGTCGGGGAGCGGCGCGGGCTGGCGTTCTCCACGGTCGCGACGGTCGGCAACAGCGCCGACGTCACCCCGGCCGAGCTGGTGCGCCACCTGGCCGCCGACCCCGGCACCAGCGCGATCGGCCTCTACCTGGAGGACCCGCGCGACGGCCGGGGCCTGTACGAGGCGCTGCGCGCGGTGGACAAGCCGGTGGTGGCGCTGGTCGGCGGGCGCAGCGGACAGGGACGGAAGGCCGCGGCCTCGCACACCGGCGGGATGATCAGCGACGCCCGCGTCTGGTCGGCCCTGGCGGCCCAGGCCGGGATCTCCCTGGTCACCTCCCAGGACGACCTGATCGGCGTGCTGGACCTGTTCGACCTGCACGGGGGGCGCCCCGCGCCCGGCACCGGCGACGTGCTGGTGATCGGCCCGAGCGGCGGGGCCAGCGTGCTGGCGGCCGACGCGTTCGACGACGCCGGGCTGGAGCTGGCGCCCCTGCCGGACGCCGCCCGCGAGGCGCTGCGCGCGATGGGACTGGGGGCCGGCAGTTCCCTGGCCAACCCCCTGGAGATCCCGGTCGGCCCCCGGGGCGACCCCGGCCTGGTCCGGAACGCGGTCACGGCGATCCTCGCCGAACGGCCGTTCGCCGACGTCGTCGCGCACGTCAACGTGCAGAGCTTCTTCACGTTCGGCGACAGCGCCGACCCGCTGCTGGCCTACGCCCGCAGCGTCGGCGAACTCCAGCGTTCCCGGCCGGGCACCCGCGTCACGCTGGTGGTCCGCAACGCCGAGTGCGCGCCGCCCGGCGTGGAGGACGCCGTGCGGGAGACCGCCCGGGAGGCCGGGGTGCCGGTCTACCGGGGCATGGAGGCCGCCGCGGTGGCGGTGGCCGCCGCGAAGAGGCACGTGAGGAGCGTTCATGGGTCGGCTTGACGGCAAGGTGGCGTTGATCACCGGCGGCGCGCGGGGCATGGGCAAGGCCCATGTCCGGCGCTTCGTCGCCGAGGGGGCCAGGGTCGTCTTCGGGGACGTCCTGGAGGAGGAGGGGGCCAAGCTGGCGGCCGACCTCGGCGACGCCGCGCGCTTCGTGCGGATGGACGTCACCGACCCGGACGACTGGCGGCGCGCCGTCGACACGGCGACCGGGACCTACGGCGCGCTGCACGTCCTGGTCAACAACGCCGGCATCCTGCGCCACAGGACCATCGAGGAGATGACCCTCGACGAGTGCCGCCAGATCATCGAGGTGAACCTCATCGGCCAGTGGCTGGGCGTCAAGTCGGTGACCGGCGCCATGCGCGACGCGGGCGGCGGCTCGATCGTCAACGTCTCCTCCACCGAGGGCTTCATCGGCGCGTCCGGCCTGGCCGCCTACAGCGCCAGCAAGTTCGGCGTGCGGGGCCTCACCAAGGCCGCCGCCCGCGAACTCGGCCAGCACGCCATCCGCGTCAACTCGATCCACCCCGGCGGGATCATCACCTCGATGTCCATGCAGCAGGACGTGATCGAGGCGACGGCGTCCCGCGCCGAGGCGCTGATCGAGGGCCTCCCCCTCCGCCGCCTCGGCAGGACCGAGGAGGTGACGGGCCTGGTGGTGTACCTGGCCTCCGACGAGTCCTCCTACTGCACGGGCAGCGAGGTCCTGGTCGACGGAGGGCTGGTCACCGGCTCGGGGTACTAGGGCCTGTGTGAAGTGGACCCCGGCCACGCACGCGAGCGCGTGACCTGACCTGCGGGCCCGAAGCCGAAGGCGAGGGCCCGCAGGTCAGGTCGCGAA